>JANXUX010000153.1 GCA_025351965.1 Actinomycetes bacterium
ACGGCGAGCGCACCGTCGACGACGAAGAGCAGATGACGCTGTCGGCCTACGCGGCTGCGTACCACTGGGCGCGCGCCGCTCGATCCGGACCCGCCAACCTCGCCCGCGCGAACTGGCTGTTGTCGCGGGTCTGGGTCGTGCGTGGCAACGGCCCGCTCGCGCTGCACCACGCCGACATCGTGATGAGCACCTGCGTCGAGAATGGCCTCGTCGACTTCGATCTCGCCTACGCGTACGAGGCCCGGGCTCGCGCCCTCGCCTGCCTCGGCCGGCTCGATGAAGCAGCGGCCGAGCGTGCTGCCGCCGTCGCGACGCCGGTCATCGACGACGAGGACCGCAGCATCGTCGAGAGCGACCTCGCCAGCGAGCCGTGGTTCGGGCTCGGGTCCATCATGGCCGGGTGAACCGCTTCTCTGGCGGGTGCGGGCCACGGTCACGCTCGACCACGGCACGCCGTAGCGTTCGAGCCATGCGCATCCTCGCCATCTGCGGCAGCCTGCAGGCCGCGTCCGGCAACCTCGCCCTGCTGCGGACGGCTGCCGAGCTCGTGCCGGCCGGCACGAGCTATGAGATCTCGGACCTGTTGCGGCACCTGCCGCCGTTCGATCCGGATCTCGAACTCGATGGCTCGCCGCCGGACGTCGTCGTTGTATTGCGTGCGGCGGTGGGTGCTGCCGATGCGCTGCTGATCGCCTCGCCGGAGTACGGCCACAGTTTGCCCGGCTCGCTGAAGAACGCGATCGATTGGATGATCGGCACGGGCGAGCTGGAGGGCAAGCTGGTCGGCGTGACGGCTTCGGTCGTGCATCCGGCGCGCGGCCGGCAGGGCTTGGATGCGCTGCTGCGCACGCTCGCTGCCGTGAGCGCGCGAGTCGTCGGCGGCGCACCGATCGCTCGTGGCCCCGCCGAACGTGCGGAACTGCAGTCGCTCGTCGGCTCCCTGGTCGCAGCCGCTCGTGCCGGCGCAGCGTCTACGGTCGAGACATGAGCGTTGCTGTCGATCTTGCCGAACTGCCCACCGCGATTGCCGGCCAGATCGGCTGGTGCTACCTCCTGACGGTCAGTGACGAGGGCCAACCGCGCGTCCTCGCCGTCGCCCCGGAGATCGCCGCCGACGGATCGCTGTGCTTCGAGGTCGGGCGGGGCACCGCCTCGAACGTCGCTGCCCGTCCCTCGATCACGCTCGTCTATCCGCCGGCAACACCGGAGGCGATGAGCCTGATCGTCGACGGCACCGCCACAGTCGACGGGTCGTCTGTCGCGCTGGCCGCGACCTGGGCGGTGCTGCATCGTTCGGCCGTCCGCCAGGCCGACGCGTGAGCGACCCGGCGATCATCGCAGCCATCACCCAGGAGCGGCTGGCCATCGCCGAGATGTGCGACGGTCTCTCCGCCGAGCAGCTGGCGACGCCGTCGTTGTGCGAGGGCTGGACCGTGCACGATGTCGCCGCCCACCTCACGATGACGTTCAACGTGTCCGGGTTCGGGCTTGCGTGGCGGGCACTCACCGAGCCGATGTCGCTGTCCGGCGCCATCAGTCGCTGGACGAAGGAGAACGGTCGCCGACCGATCGAGGGGATCGTCGCCCAGCTGCGCGACGAGGCGGGCAACCGCCGTCATCCGGTGGGCATGCCCATGGCGCCACTGACGGACCTGCTCGTGCACGGCGAGGACATGCGCCGCCCGCTGGGCATCGCGACCACGATCAAGTTCGACCGTGCTGCAGCGGCGATGACGTTCGTGAGCGGTGGTCGCGCCGTCGGGTTCACCCCGGCGTCGCGCGTGCGCGGCCTGCAGTTCGTCGCCACAGACGGGGACCGCGTCTGGGGCCGTGGACAGGTCGTCCACGGCCCCGTCGTCAGCTTGTTGCTGGCGGCGCTCGGCCGGCGGGTCGCCCTCGATGATCTCGGTGGTGCTGTTCAGGTCCTGCGTGACCGGCTCGATCCGCCGGCCGACGCCAAGCGGCGCCGGACCGATCGGTCGGGTCAGTCGATCACCGAACGCTGACCAGCTCGCCCCGTCGGGGGTCGCGCAAACGCGGTCGGAGGGTGCGTGGCAGACTGCGGGCATGGCGTTTGCGATCGGCTGGTTCACGTTGGTCCTCGGTCTCGTCTGGTTCGTGAACAGCGCAGTCCGGCGTGTGCCGCTCTCGCGTTCCGCCCGACCGCTGTCCTGGGAGCTGCTGCCGGTGCGTTACGTCCCTCTTTGCGTCGCCGGGTTGCTCGCGCTCGTGCTGTCCGTGCCGTAGCACGTTGCCGCGCGAAGCGCCTGCGCCGGGCAGCCATACTGGCGGTGTGGCCCTGCCGGCTGTCGTCGCCCTCGATCATCGCCGGGGATGGGCGCGCGTGCGCGCCGCAGTCGCGTGCCTCGCCGGCGTGATGGTGTTCGCATTGAGCGCAGCGGGCCTCGTCATGATCGCGCTCGCCGCGACTGCGCGCGCGTGGAGCTACTTCACCGACCGTTCGATCGTCGATGCCCCGGTCTGGGCGTGGGCGCCCGGTGGTGCAGGTGCACTCGGCGCGCTCGCCGTGGTGATCAGCTTCGTCGGCGCCTTCTGGTACTTCTGGCGCGGCGCCGGTCCGCAGGTGCTGCGCGAGGCGGCCGCTGTGCCGATGGACCGCGTGCAGTTCCCGCAGTTCCACAACGTGGTCGAGGCGCTGTCGATCGGCATCGGCCGCCCGATGCCCGTGATGTGCATCACCGATGATCCGGTGCCCAATGCGCTGTCGCTGCGATCGAACCGGACGCGCACCCTCGTGGTGACCACGGGATGCCTGTCGCTGACGCGCGACGAGTTCGAGGCGATGTGTGCGCACGAGCTCGGCCACCTCTGGGCACACGACGCGCACTGGGTCACGTCCGGGATGGTGGCGCTCGCGCGTGCCCGCCGTTTCGGCGGTGCGATCCTCGGCCTGGGCACGTTGTTGTTCGTGCTGGTCGGCGGGCTGGCCTATTACGGCGAGGTCGTGCTGTGGAGCACGGGCCTCGTTGCGCTCCTGCTGCTCGGCCTGGGATGGGTGGCGAAGACAACGTTGCGGACGCTCGAGCGGAGCGTGCGCGGCCATGCCGACGAGATCGCCGACGTGCTCGCCGTGCGGCTGGCCAAGAACCCACAATCGCTCGGCTCGGTCTGCGCGCGGCTCGCCGCGAACCCCGACCGAGTCTCACCCGTCGGGTGGCGTTCCGAGCTGATGTGGTTCGAGGCGGTCGAACCGATCGACCCCGTGCCGGCCGGTGCGAACGAGGCAGTCCGCCAGGCCTACGACGCGCAGTTGGCAGCGGTCAACGGCCGCAGCAATCTTGAGCTGCTCGAGCGCAGCATCACGGCGTACGCCGAGGCACGCGTCCCGCTGCCGCCCATGGTGCAGCAGTTGGTGTCGACGTTGCCGTGAGCCGCTACCCGGCTGTCGTCTCGCTGAGGCTCACCACCGCGCCGGGCATGTCGCCCGCATCGCGCCAGCGCTCGAGGTAGCCCGCGTAGTCGAGCAGGCTGCCCGGGTAGACGAGGGTGCGCGCCGTCTTCTCGTTCGGTGCGCCGAGCTCGCTGTTGTAGTAGCCGGGCGTGCACGTGAACACGTAGCGGGCGGCGCCGGCTGCGGCCCCGTAGAGCACGCCGAGCCATTCGTCCTCGGCTGCCGGTGCTGCCTCGATCGTCTCGATGCCCTGCGCCGTGCATGCCGCAATCACGTTGGCGACGTGCTCGGACGACTTGCTCAGGAAGTGCACGAAGTTCGTGCCGAAGCCGGCCTGGAGGATGCCGATCATCATCATGTTCGGGAAGCTGCCAGCAAGCACGCCGTGCAGGGTGCGTGCCCCATGGGACCAGTGCTCGCGCAGCGGCGTGCCGTCGCGTCCGATCGGGTCGAAGCCGACACGCTGGTCGAAGTCGGTCGTGACCTCGAAGCCCGACGCGAACACCAGGCAGTCGAGCGGGTACTCGACGCCGTCGACCACCACACCTGCTGCGGTGATCCGTTCGACGCCGCGGCCGTCGGTGTCGACCAAGTGCACGTTCGGCCGGTTGAACGCCGGGAGGTATTCGTCGTGGAAGCAGACCCGCTTGCAGTGCTTGCCGTACCAGGGCTTGAGCCGCTCGGCCGTGGTCGGGTCCTCGACGATCTCGTCGATCCGTCGACGGAAGGCCTCCATCGTCTCGAAGTCGATCCGCTCCAAATCGGCTGCCTCGACATCCGATTCGGGGAGCTTCTGGGTGTCCACCCACATCGACGCCGTCCATCCGTCGTTCACGAGATCGGTGTCGGGCTGCGTGCCGGTGACCGCGTGGGTGAAGTTGATGATGCGTTCGGTCTGCCAACCCGGTGCCTGGCCGCGGTACCAAGCCTCGTCGGTGGGGCCGTTGCCACGGAATCCGACAGCGCTGGGTGTGCGCTGGAAGACGAACAGCTCGCCGGCGGTCTTGGCCAACTGGGGTACCGCTTGCACCGCCGTTGCTCCCGTACCGATGATGCCGACGCGCTTGCCAGCCAGCCCATCCATTGGTTCCCGGGCGCTCCCGCCGGTGTAGCCGTAGTCCCAGCGGCTGGTGTGGAACGCCCGTCCGGCGAAGTCTTCGATGCCGGGGATGCCGGGGAGCTTGGCCTTGTGCAGCAATCCGCCGGCGATCACGATGAACCGCGCTGCGATGCGATCATCGCGACTCGTCTCGACCTGCCACCGATGTGTGGCGTCGTCCCACGTGGTGCCCGTGATGACGGTCTGGAAGAGAGCGTGGTCATACAGGTCGAACGTGCGCCCGATGAGCTGGCAGTAGCCGAAGATCTCGGTCGCGCTCGCGTACCGCTCGGTCGGCATGTAACCGGTCTCCTCGAGCAGGGGAAGGTAGGTGTAGCTCTCGACATCGCACATGCAGCCCGGGTAACGGTTCCAGTACCAGGTGCCGCCGAAGTCACCGGCCTTCTCGACGATGCGGAAGTTGCGAATGCCCAGCTTGGCGAGGTTGATCGCGGTGAGCATGCCGGCGAAGCCGCCACCGACGATGACGACGTCGGTCGACTCGACCACGGCCTCGCGGGTGAATCCCGGCTCCACGTACGGATCACGGTCGTACTCCTCGTACGTGCCGGACAGCTCCTGGTACTGGCTGATCCCGTCGGTGCGCAGACGTTTCTGCTGTTCGATCCGGTAGCGCTCGCGGAGTTGCTCGATGTCGAGCTGGATGCCGTTGTCGTCAGTCATCGCGAAGATCCCTCCCTCGTGGGCACGTCGTCGTGGCCCAAGGAGCGGTCATTGTCCCACGCCCTTCGCCGAGCAGGACACTGCAGCGCGCAGTTTCTGACGATCCGTCAGAAGTCGTGACAAACGTCCCGGATGGCGCAGGTGTGGGTCCGGGGCGTGACACAGACGATCTGCGTGACACAGACGATCTGCGTGAGCACATACTGCAGACTTCAACGTTTGTGCTCACACAGATGCTCAGGATGAGCCCGCAGGGCGCTGAGCCGCCGGTTCGGGATGGCCGACGACGCCGTGCGCCGGTGGCCGCCGTCTCGCCGCAAGGCGGTGTCGATCTCGGCGGCAATGCGTACGCTGTGCGGCGGTTCCCGCTCCCGTAGCTCAGGGGATAGAGCAACGGTTTCCTAAACCGCAGGTCGCAGGTTCAAATCCTGCCGGGGGCGCCACGAAATGTAGGTTCACCAGGGCATTCTAGCTGGTGGTTAGTTCAGGCGGTTGACCGTGATTGTCCTCCAAACACCGCCATTTCTCGTAGTGATTGGGAAGAGTGTGGGAAGGGATTTGATTGGCTCGGGGCCAGATGAGCGGATCGAGCGCACGTCCTCGGTCGGCCTTCAGTGGCCATCCCTTCCTCGACCGCGATGTCTTCCTCGCCGCACCTTCTTGCGAGAGAAGTGCCGACCTGTGCCTATCCACGGCCTGGCCCCCGCCGTACCGGCGATGAGATCGGATGGACGCTGTCTCGTGAGAGTCTGACGAGGTGAACACTTCCGCACCGAGGGCTTTCCGAGACAGGTCGGTACTGGCAGATCGCCGATCGAGACTTGTGGAGCCCCACGTCGCTCCGCTCAACCACTGGGTGGAGTCGGTGCGGGCTCGCCTCGGTCCATCATCGATCGTGCCATGGTTCGACCCGGCGGACGGTGGCGTCGAGGCGAGGATCCTCTGGTTGCTCGAGGCGCCGGGAGCGAAGTCAACCGAAGGGCGAGGCAGTGGGATCATCTCATGCGACAACCACGACGGTGCTGCGGAGAACACGTGGCGAACTCGAACGGAGGCTGGGGTCGATCGGCGCGACGTCGTTCA
>JANXUX010000172.1 GCA_025351965.1 Actinomycetes bacterium
TGCTTCCACCGTTGAATCCCCTCGATACACGTCGAACTGGCCCGGTATCTCGAGTCGTTGGACATGGTTGGATCAATGGGTCGCACTTGTCTGTGTTGGGACTGTCAATGCTTTGGCCGAGTCGTTCTTTGCGTCGTTGAAAAAGGAACTTACGCATCGCACTGTGTATACGACTCGAAAAAGGAACGCGATGCCGACGCCCATTGAAGTCTGATATTATTGTCTACCTTCGCACCCTCAGCTACCGGACCCCGTCGCAAGGATTCTAGCAGTATCAAATCCCCGCTGCTGCGTAACCCGCCTGTCCGGACCGTCACGGCACTCCACTGGTCGGTGGATCGAGGCGTAGTCGAGGGAGCGCTTTGTCTCAAGGCAAGCGAACTCTTTGCCGATGATGCATGGCCAAGGTACTTGGGGCGCGCACATGGGTGGGAGGTGATGAGAATGAAGATGATCAAGCTGAAGAAGAGTGTTGCTCGGTTCATCCCAGCGGTTTCGTTAGTTGCAGTTGTGGTGACGATCGGAGCGGGAGCGAAGTGGGGCTGACGTGAGTATCGGTAGGGGCCGAGCCCAAAGTGGGCTCGGCCCACCCATCGGAGGCGGCAAGGAAAGGCGCGAATGGCAGAAAGCGAACATCGCAGAACTCGGAACACGTCCCTCGAGCGGTACGTCACGTCGGTGAGCGTTTGCGCGCTTGTGGTCATGTTCTGGGTTGTGCGGGCATCGGGATCTCCTCGGGTAGGAGACCGTTGGCCGGGGTTGTGCCTGTTCGTGGTGTTGCTGTGCGCGTGTGAGATCAAGCCAATCACTGTGGCCCGTGTCAGCGGGGTCAAGGAGACAGTTGCATCAACAACGTTCGCCTTCGCCATTTTCCTGTCGTACGGGCCTGTGTTGGCGATGTGCGCTCAGGCGGCCGCCTCTCTCCTCGGCGACCTGTGCGCAAAGAAGTCCGGTCTGAAACTGATATTCAACGTGGGGCAGTACTGGATCGCGTGGGGGCTCGCGGCGATCGGGTTTGCCGGTGTTGCGGGTGGCCGAACCCTATTCGATGACGGTGCGAGTTGGAGGTGGAACCTCGGTGTCTTGACCGCTGGTGTGTTGTTCTTCGTGGCAAACAACAGTCTCGTGGGGGCGGCCATAGCCTTAAGTAGTGCCAGCAGCATGAAGCGGGTCGTTCGCAGGACGATCGTGCAGGAAGCGACCTCGGATTGCGTCCTTCTTGCATGGGCGCCCATTGTGATTATCGTGGCCGATAGAAGCTTGGTCTTCTTGCCGCTGCTGCTGCTACCAGTCTTTGCGGTTTACAAGAGCGCCTCCATTTCGGTGGAGAAGGAGCACCAAGCACTGCACGACGTGTTGACTGGACTGCCCAACCGGTTGAGTTTCGTCGACGCACTGCAGCGCCGAATCGTCCAGCCAAAACTGGCGTACAAACAGGCGGCGGTGCTGCTCATCGATTTGGATCGGTTCAAGGAGGTGAATGACACGCTTGGCCATCACGCCGGTGACGTCTTGTTGGCGCTCATCGGCCCGCGTCTGCGGCCGGTGTTACCGGAGCTGAGCATCATCGCCCGCCTCGGCGGGGATGAGTTCGCGATATTGCTCCCAACCGTGCAGCACCAGGTGGACGCGATCAGCATCGCTGCTGAGATCGGCAGGGCGCTCGAGGCGCCATTTCCCATCGATGACTTTCAGCTGGAGGTGGAAGCAAGCATCGGCGTCGCGCTGTTTCCCGACCACGGTCGCACAACCGATGAGCTGATCAAGCATGCAGACATCGCGATGTATGTCGCCAAGTCCCGCCACAGCGTTACCGAACTCTACGATTCGAGCCAGGACCACCACAGCACGAAACGCCTGCGTCTCGTCGGTGAACTTCGGCGAGCGATTTCAGACGGCGAGATCACTCTCTACTACCAGCCGAAATTGGACCTGCATTCCGGTGCTGTGTGCGGAGTCGAAGCACTCGTGCGGTGGATCCATCCGCAGCACGGGCTTGTACTTCCATCCGAATTCGTGCCCGTGGCAGAGCACACTGGACTGATCAGGCCACTCACCCGGCACGTACTCGCCACCGCTGTCCAGCAGGCCGCGATCTGGCGCCAATCAGGTCACGAGCTCGCGGTTGCGATCAACCTGTCCGCACGGAGCCTCCACGACGGAGGCATTGTCCACGACGTCTCCGAGGACCTAACGCGGTACGGACTGCCAGGCCGGCTTCTTCAAATCGAAATTACCGAAAGCTCGATCATGGCGGACCCGGCCAGGGCGCGCCGGATCCTCGATCAACTCCACGAGATGGGCGTCAACCTCTCCATCGACGACTTCGGCACTGGCTACTCGTCCCTCGCTTACCTCCAGGAACTACCCGTCAACGAGATCAAGATTGATAGGTCGTTTGTTACGAACGTCGTCGACAGCCCCGCCGATCAAGTCATCGTGAAGTCGACCATCGACCTCGCCAAGAACCTCGGCCTCACCTCGACCGCCGAAGGGATTGAAAGCGCCCCAGCTCTGAGTTGGCTGCGCAGCGCTGGATGCGACCAGGCCCAAGGATTTCACATCGCACGGCCGATGCCCGCTCACGAGCTGGGCGAATGGATCAGCGAAGCGCGTGCGCGCGACTCCACACAAACGCTGAAACTCGTTTCACAGGGGAAGCACGCCTGATGCTGATCGGAGTCATTGCGATAGTCATCGTGGTTGCGGCCGTCCGGCTCACAGGAGGCCAGCTCTCCACGCTCGCACGACTGCGCTTGCGGGGCACATGGCTAGTCGCTACTGCACTTGCAGTCCAAGTTGTCATCATCTCCATCCTCGATGACCCCCCACCAGCGCTCGCCCAATGGCTCCACCTGGCAACATACGGCTGCATCACGATCTTCATCCTGATGAACCGCTCGGTACCTCGAATGTCAGTCATCGCTGTGGGTGGAGCATCAAACTTCGCGGTTATCGCCGCAAACCATGGCGTCATGCCTGCCTCCGCCGCAGCGCTGCGAACCGCAGGCCGCACGATCCCAAATGGATTCAACAACTCTTTCGCTCTGCCCCATCCCAGGCTCAGCTTTCTCGGCGACGTCCTCGCAACGCCATCCACTCTCCCGCTCGCAAACGTCTTCAGTATTGGTGACATCACCATCCTCATCGGACTCGCCCTCCTCGTCACCACGGTCAGCCGGACATCGCCAACTGAATTCTCCAACTACCTACGCCCGGCAGCACCACTCGACGCCACGTGAGCGCTGCGTGGGCCTGAACCGCCCCGGGATTGGTGACTGCTCTGAAGCGCCGACTTGTATGTGAGGTGCCGTTGCGGGCGGGTTCAGGTTCGTAGCGTCCGGTAGGTCGTTGGTTGGGTTGGTCGACGCGACCCCAGCAACGTTGCCGGTCACGGCACTAAGCTGCCGACGTGAGTGCTGGAAAGGCCGGGCCACTTCGGGCAATCCCCACCTTTTGTGATCAGTAGAGCCGCTTCTGTTCGTCTTTGGCGATGATTGCCTGCATGTCGCTGACGGAGATGCCGAGATTGCCGTGCTTCACCATGGTCTCGGCCAAGAGCACATCATCGCCCGGAGCGACACTCATGCTTCCTCGGGACCACAGCTCGGACCGAATGACGCACTTGGCACAGTGAAAGTAGGCCGTAGCCAACTCGACGACGAGCGCCAGCTCTGGGACCCGTCCTGAAACTTCCATCGACTTCCGAAGCTCGAGGTCACGAACGATCGTGGCCGTACCCCGAACTCTGAGGGTGTTCTTCGTACCCGGAATCAGGAAGATCAAACCGACATACGGATGGCGCAGAATGTTGAGAAACGTGTCGGCCCGATGATTGCCGGGACGCTCCGGTATAGCAAGCGTCCGATCGTCAAGGACCTGCACGAAGCCTGGAGGATCGCCCTTCGGCGAGATGTCGATCGAACCCTCGCCATCGCTCGACGCGACGAGCACGAAAGGCGAACGAGCGATGAACTCGCGGCAGTACTCGTCAAATGCAGTGATCTCCTTCCCGACCACGAATTCGCTCGGTGGGCCGATCACCGCCCGTAGCTCGCTCAATGTGGTGATCGTGTCGTCGAAGTGCATAGCGCGTCACCGTACCGCGACCGGCTGAAGCCGAGCACGAGAAGTGCCCTGGGTCTGGGCCGCTGCGCCAGATCTGGCGCTCGGCGCTCGTTGTTCAGCATCGCCGGTTGCCCTTGCGCCGAGGAGCCGGACCGGGCAATCGGCGCCTGCTGTCCACTCCTGTGCACATACTGGTGCCCTCATGGAACTCGATCACGTAGCTTCGACGCGAGCGGTGTACGACTTCTCCGCCGATGAGTATGCACGCGCAGTCGGAACGACCGTCACAGCCGCATTTGAGCGGCCGATCGACCGGGC
>JANXUX010000198.1 GCA_025351965.1 Actinomycetes bacterium
ACCGACATGATGGTGCTCGAAGACGGTGCCCGCGCCCGCCAGATCTCGCTGAACAACCGCGGCAATTACCACACTGCACTGCTGTTCCGGTACCTCGACAGCTTCCCGATCGGTCAGGGCCAGCCGAAATGGCCGGCCGTCCCGGCGGCGCCCGACGCGAGTGGGCTCGAGTACGCGATCACCAAGGGCATGGTCGCCGTCGGAACGCCGGACGAGGCGATCGCGACCCTCAAGCGGTACGAGGACATCGGCGCCGACCAGCTCACGTTCGGCACCTTCTCCACCGATGTGTCATTGGCCGACGCGACCGAAGCCTACGAGGTGTTCGGCAAGTACGTGCTGCCGGAGTTCGACAAGGACCCGGTGCACTCCACCACCCGCCAGCGCGATGCCCAGCTCGGTGCGCTCCCGAGCGGCGTGCCGGTCTGAGCGGAGACCCATGGACCTCGAGGATTCCCCGGAAGAAGCTGCGTTCCGCGCCGAGGCGCGCGCCTGGCTGGAGGCCAACGCGACGCCGCGTGACGTCAACACCCGGCATCGGCCGGCGACCTCGGACGCCGACCAGGATGCGCACGCGAAGGCGTGTCAGGACTGGCAGCGCGTGCTGTACGACGGCGGATGGGCCGGCCTGACCTGGCCGAAGCAGTTCGGCGGTCGCGGCGGCAAGCCGTGGCAGGCCGCGATCTTCGCCGACGAGCAGGCCACGTTCGACGTCTCGACCGGTGTGTTCTCGGTCGCCCACGGAATGGTTGCCCCGACGCTGATGGTGCACGGCACCGACACCCAGCGCGGCCACCTCGACGCGATGCTGCGCGGCGACGAGATCTGGGCCCAGCTGTTCAGCGAGCCGGAGGCAGGCAGTGATCTCGCCAATCTCGGCACCCGGGCAGTGCTCGACGGTGACGAATGGGTCGTCAACGGCCAGAAGGTCTGGACGTCCGGTGCCCAACACAGCCGCTACGGCATCCTGCTCGCGCGCACCGATCCAGACGCGCCCAAGCACACCGGCATCACGTACTTCATCGTCGACATGCACTCGCCGGGTATCGAGATCCGCCCGCTGCGCCAGATCACCGGGGCAGCCCACTTCAACGAGGTGTTCCTCACCGACGTGCGCATCCCGCTCGACAACGTCGTCGGCGAGGTCGACGCCGGCTGGAAGGTCGCGCACACGACACTGTCGAACGAGCGTGCTCTCATCGGCGGCAGCGGCGGCAACGCCTACACGATCCCCGAACTGATCGAGATGGCCCGCCGCTACGGACGCACCGATGATCCCGTGGTCCGCCAGGGCATCGCCCAGGCCCACATCCGTGCCGAGGTGCTCAAGTACATGGGCTACGGCCTGCGCACGGCGATCAGCCGGGGCCAGATGCCCGGTCCCGGCGCGAGCGTGATGAAGTTGTTCATCGCCCGGCACTGGGCCGCCACCACCGGCCTCGCTGTCGGCATCGAGGGTGCCTCGGGGATGCTGTGGGGCGAGTCGGCCTCCGACGACGGGCTGTGGCAGCAGGTCTTCTGCCAGCAGTACGCGATCCGCATCGGCGGCGGCACCGACGAGATCCAGGGCAACGTCATCGGCGAGCGTGCGCTCGGGCTGCCCCGTGAGCCGTCGCTCGACCGGGATCTGCCGTGGAACGAGACACGCAGGAGCAGGGTATGAGCGAGCAGCAGGGCATGATCACAGCCACCACCACCACCACCACGGCGCCGTACACGGCCGACGAGCAGGCCGAGTTCCTGGCGGCGTTGCAGGCCTACGTCGGCCAGGAGATCGGCATCGACCAGCACGGCCCCGATCCCGTCAACACGCCGATGATCCGGCACTGGGTCGAGGCGATGGGCGATACCAACCCGATCTACACCGACGAAGCGGCAGCCGCAGCGTCCGCGCACCGCGGCATCGTCGCCCCGCCGACGATGCTGCAGGCCTGGGTGATGCGCCCCTTCGGCGTCGACCGTGACGCGCTCGGTCCGAACCCGTACGCAGACCTCACTTCGCTCGTCGAGTCGCACGGCTTCACCTCGGTGGTGGCCAGCAACTGCGAGCAGACCTACGACCGCTACCTGCGTCCCGGGGATCAGATCACGTTGCGCACTGTGATCGACGACGTGTCGGCTGAGAAGACGACCGCGCTCGGCGCCGGTCACTTCATCACGACTCGTCAGGACTACTTCGACCAGAACGACGAGCGTGTGGGCAGCATGCTGTTCCGCATCCTCAAATTCCGTCCGGCTCCGAAGGTGACACCGGTGCCGGCTCGCCCACGGCGCCCTCGCCCCGCCAAGACCGAGGACATCGCCTTCTTCTTCGAGGGCCTGATGGAGGGCAAGCTGTTGATCCAGCAGTGCGCGCAGTGTGGGACCCTGCGCCATCCGCCGGGACCGATGTGCCGCAACTGCCGCTCGCTCGAGTGGACGACGCTCGAGTCCGCCGGCAACGGCACGATCCACAGCTTCGTCGTCGTGCACTACCCGCAGGTGCCGAGCTTCGACTACCCGAACCAGGTCGTGCTCGTCGAGCTCGACGAGGGCATCAGGCTCGTGGCCAACACCCTCGACGTGCCTCGCGATCAGCTGGTCATCGGGGCACGGGTGCGTCTCGTCGTCGAGCGTGTCGACGAGGAACTCGCGCTGCCGTTCTTCACGCTGACCGAACCCACCCCAGCGACTCGACAGGACGACCGATGAACTTCGATCTCAGCGACGAGCAGAACGTCGTCCAGGACCTCGCCCGGCAGATCTTCGAGGGCCACGCGTCCGTCGAGCGGGTCAAGGACGTCGAGCGCGACCACGACGGATTCGACGACGCCCTGTGGAACGAGTTGGCCAAGGCCAACCTGCTCGGGCTGTGCCTGCCCGAGGACCTCGGCGGCAGTGGATACGGGCTCGTCGAGCTGTGCCTGCTGCTGGAGCAGCAGGGCCGACGCGTCGCACCGGTCCCGCTGTGGGCCACGGTCGTGCTCGGTGCGCTCCCGGTCGCCGAGTTCGGAACGCCCGACCAACAGGCGCTGCTCGATGGCGTGATCGCCGGAACCGTCCGCCTGTCGGCGGCATTGAGCGAATCCGGTGCCGACGACGCACTTCGGCCCTCGGTCACGGCGACCCGGACCGCCACCGGGTGGCATCTGCAGGGCTTCAAGCCGAGCGTGCCGGCGGCGCAGTTCGCGCACCGCGTCCTGGTTCCGGCGACCCAGGACGACGGGCGGGTCGGGATCTTCCTGGTCGATCCCGCATCACGCGGCGTCGAGGTGCAGCCGGTGGATTCGACCAGCCATCAGCCGCACGCCCACCTCGCGATCGATGCCGACCTCGCCGCCGCCGATCGCCTCGGTGGCGATGCCGGCGACGGCGCCGAGCAGCTGCTCTGGATGCTCGAGCGGGCACTCGTCGGGCTCTGCGCGATCCAGCTCGGAGTCTGCGCAGCGGCCATCGAGCAGACCGCCGCGTACACGAGCACGCGGACTCAGTTCGGCAAGCCGCTGAGCACCTTCCAGGGCGTCGCCCACCAAGCCGCCGATGCGTTCATCCTGACCGAGCCGATGCGGGTGACGATGCTGCAGGCCGCCTGGCGGTTGATGCACGGCTTGTCGTCGCGCCAGGAGGTCCTGATCGCCAAGTACTGGGCGAGCGAGGGCGGCCAGAAGGTGGTGCATCTCTGTCAGCACCTGCACGGTGGCATGGGGTCCGACATCGACTACCCGATCCACCGCTACTTCCTGTGGGGCGTGCAGAACGAGACGACGCTCGGCGCCGGCAGTGTGCAGCTGTCCCGCCTCGGCAGCCTCATCGCAGCTGACGCCTCACGAGTCGCAGCAGTGGCGTCATGAGCGCCGTCTGGTTCGACACGGTGGACGTCGGCGACGAGCTGGCGGCGTTGCCGATCCCGCTCGACCGCAGCCTGATCGTCGCCGGAGCCATCGCCAGTCGCGACTACCAGGACGTGCACCACGACGCCGAGTTGGCCCAGGCCAAGGGTTCGAAGGACATCTTCATGAACATCCTGACCACGAACGGCCTGATCGGGCGGTATGTCACCGATTGGGCAGGCCCGGATGCGTTCATCAAGAAGGTCGCGATCCGGCTCGGTGCGCCGAACTACCCGGGCGACACGATGACCCTCACCGGCAGCGTGACCGCCAAGGAAGCCGGTGTCGACGGCGGTGGTGTCGTCGAGCTGTCCGTCGTCGGCAAGAACGGCCTCGGTGACCATGTGACGGGTACCGTCACCGTCGCGCTCACGGCCTCGAACGGGGAGCGTCCGCAATGACCCGCAGCAACAATCTCGGCGGCAAGACCGCCATCGTCGGCATCGGCGCGACGGAGTTCTCCAAGGCGTCCGGGCGCAGCGAGATGAGTCTCGCCTGCGAGGCCGTCGTCGATGCGCTCGCCGACGCAGGCATCGCGCCCAGCGAGGTCGACGGCTTCGCCTGCTTCGGCCCGGAGACCAACCCCGAGATCGAGATCGCCCGACACACCGGCATGAACGAGCTCACGTTCTTCGGTCGCGTCCACCACGGCGGAGGCGCGGCCTGTGCGACCGTGCACCAGGCCGCGATGGCCGTCGCGACCGGGGCCGCCGATGTCGTCGTCTGCTACCGGGCCTTCAACGAGCGCAGCGGGCACCGCTTCGGCGCCGGCGTGCAGGACGCGCCGGTCTCGGCCACCGCCGAGCGGGCCAACTTCAGCTGGTACGCGCCCTACGGTCTGCTGACCCCGGCATCGTGGGTCGCGATGGTCGCCCAGCGCTACATGTACACCTACGGCGCGACGAGCGAGGACTTCGGGCGCATCGCCGTCGCCGACCGCAAGCACGCCGCGACGAATCCGAGGGCCTGGTTCTACGAGCAGCCGATCACGCTCGCCGACCACCAGGCCAGCCGGTGGATCGCCGAACCGCTGCACCTCCTGGACTGCTGTCAGGAATCCGACGGCGGCGTCGCCCTCGTCGTCACCAGCGTCGAGCGAGCCCGCGACCTGGCCGGTACGCCGGCAGTCATCCTTGCGGTCGCCCAGGGCGCCGGCGTCGACCAGCACATGATGACGAGCTACTACCGCGACGACATCGCCCAACTGCCGGAGATGGGCACGGTGGCCCGCCAGCTGTGGGAGGGGTCGGGCCTCAGCGCCGCCGACATCCAGACTGCCGTGCTCTACGACCACTTCACGCCGTATGTGCTGATGCAGCTCGAGGAGTTCGGGTTCTGTGGGCGTGGCGAGGCCAAGGACTTCATCCGTGACGGTCGGATCGAGATCGGAGGTGCGCTGCCGATCAACACCCACGGTGGCCAGCTCGGCGAGGCCTACATCCACGGTATGAACGGCATCGCCGAAGGGGTTCGCCAGATCCGGGGAACTTCCGTCAACGCCGTGGATGATGTAGAACATGTTCTCGTTACTGCTGGCACCGGCGTGCCGACCAGCGGCCTGATCCTCGGCGTCGCCTGACCGCTGCGCTGTCGCAGCCACATCTGACCCCCAACCTGCAGCACCCAGGGAGACACCATGACCTTGACCGCCAAGCCGTCGACGATGGATGACATCGACATCGCCAGCCACGACGCCTACATGAACGGCGTGCCCTTCGATCAGTTCACGCGTCTGCGCGAGGACGCTCCTCTGTTCTTCCACAAGCCGATGGAGTCCGACCAGCCCAAGGAGGGGTTCTGGGTCGTCACCCGCCACGCCGACTGCGTCAAGGTCAACCGCCAGTGGGAGAGCTTCTCTTCGCAGCGCAAGGGCGCGCTACTCGTCGAGGACCGCCCCGACCTCGAGATGGCGCGCATGTTGATCGACCTCGACCCGCCCGAACACCAGCGCCTGCGTCAGCTCGTCAGCCGGGGGTTCACGCCCAAGGTCATCCGTTCGATGGACGGTCACTTCCGCGAGGTCGCCATCCAGATCATCGGTGATGCCGTTGCGTCCGGCACGTTCGACTTCGTCAACGACATCGCCGCAGAGTTGCCCCTCTATGCGATCGCCCAGCTGCTCGGCATTCCGCAGGAGGACCGCCGCAAGGTGTTCGACTGGTCGAACTCGATGATCGGGTCGAACGACCCCGAGTTCCAGGAATCCGAGGACCGCGCCGGGAGTGCGATGGCCGAGCTGTACATGTACGCCAACGAGCTCGCTGCCGCGCGCAAGATCGAACCGCAGCAGGACCTCATCACGGTGCTGCTCGAGGCCGACGGCGACCAGCAGCTGACCGAGCACGAGTTCGACCTCTTCATCCTGCTGCTCGCAGTGGCCGGCAACGAGACGACCCGCAACGCCACGGCGCAGGGCATGCTCGCGTTCTTGGAGAACCCGGACCAGTGGACGCTGCTCCAGTCCGATCCCGCCAAGTACCTCGACAGCGCCGTCGAGGAAGTCCTCCGCTTCGGTACGCCCGTGATGCAGTTCCGCCGGACCGTCACCGCTGACATGGAGCTGCACGGCCAGACCATCAAGGAGGGCGACGCGATCGCGATGTACTACATCGCCGCGAACCGTGACCCCGAGGTCTTCGCGAACCCGGACAGCTTCGACATCACCCGCTCGCCGAACCCGCACCTCGCGTTCGGTGGCGGCGGCCCGCACCACTGCCTCGGCGTCAGCCTCGCCCGCCTCGAGATGCGGATTATGTTCGAGGTCCTGATCGACAAGGTCGACCACTTCGAGCTGGTCGCCCCGCCGTCACGCCTGCGCAGCAACTTCATCCACGGCATCAAGCACCTCGAGCTGAAGGCCGTCCCCAAGGCCTGATCCGGCTCGGGCCACGTCGCTCAGCCCGGACCGTGCTCAGGTCGTGGGCTGGAAGCGGTACCCGACGCCGGGGTCGGTGATGAAAAACTCCGGCCGTGACGGATTGGCCTCGAGTTTGTGGCGGATGTGGCCCATGTGCACGCGCAGCAGGTTCTGGTCAGGATCGTAGGTGGGCCCCCATACGGCGGTGACGAGCTGGCGGTAGGTGATCAGGCGGTGCGGGTTGCGGACCAGGTGGCCGACGATGCCCCACTCGATCGGTGTCAGGCGGATCTCGGCGAGGTCGGCGCCGGCGTACGCACGGTGCCCGGCGAGGTCGAGCCGGAATGCGGTCGTCAGCACCACGGGCGAGTCCGGGGCAGCGTCGGGGTTACGGCGCAGCACGGCGCGGATTCGCGCGACGAGTTCGGCCATACCGAACGGCTTGGTGATGTAGTCGTCCGCGCCGGCATCCAGTGCCTCGACCTTGGATTTCTCGTCGTCGCGCACGGTGAGCACGATGATCGGCACCTTGGTCCATCCGCGCACCGCCTCGAGCACCATGATGCCGTCCATACCGGGGAGCCCGAGATCGAGCAGCACCATGTCCGGGTGCTCGCCGGCGATGACCGTCAGTGCGTTCTCGCCCGTCGCCGCCTCGAACACCTCGTAGCCGCGTGCGCCGAGGTTGAGGCTGAGCGCCCGCCGGATCTGTGGTTCGTCGTCGACGACGAGCACACGGATCACCTCACGACCTCGTCGCGGGTGACTGCAGGGAGCATGATCGTCACCGTGAGTCCCCCGCCGGGCGTGTCGTCGAGGGTGAGCGTTCCTGACATTGCATCGACGAATCCTTGCGCAATCGAGAAGCCGAGGCCGACACCATTGGACGTGTGCTGGTCACCGAGTCGCTGGAAGGGGGCGAGCACCTTGGCCCGTTGCGCCGCCGCGACCCCTGGTCCGAAGTCGACGACGCGGATGTGGACGTCGTCGCCGATCAGCGCTGACTCGACGCGCACGGGGTGCGCCGGCGGGTTGTGGCGGATCGCGTTGCTGATGATGTTGGCCAGGCTGCGCTCCAGTAGGGCTGCGTCGCAGAGCACCAGGGGCACATCGGGATCGATGCACACGTCGACCGATCCGGGCGGAGCGGCGATGCTCTGGAGGGCGGCGGCGGCAACCTCGGACACCGCCGCGGGTTGGAGCTCGACGGCCAGCGCACCGATCTGCAGCCGGCTCGCGTCGAGGAGGTTGCCGACGAGCCGGTTGAGGCGGTCGGTCTCCTCGTCCACCGTCTGCAACGCCTCGGCCAGCTGCGCAGGGGTCCAGGCGACCGATGTGTCACGGAGACCGGAGATCATTGCCTTGATGGACGCGAGCGGCGTGCGCAGGTCGTGGGAGACGGCCCGCAGCAGCGCCGTCCGGACGGCATCGATGTCGGCCAGCGCCGATGCCTCACCGGCCTCCACGGCCAGACGCTGGCTGTCGATCGCCACACCGAGCTGGTCGGCGAGGACACGGAGCAGGCGGAGGTCGTCGACCGACAGCGACCGACCGAACGCGTGCAGCTCTGCCTCCGGTGTCTGCTCGCCGAGCAGGCTGGAGTAGAGCATGAGCGATGCACTGCGCTTGCCGGACGTGTCCCCGGCCGAGTAGATCGACGGTCGATGGGGGTCGGCGACCGCAGCCGCAGCTGCGGTGAGCACGATCTCCGCGCCATCGAGTGAGAACGTCGAGCGCAGCTGGTCGAGAAGGCGGGGGAGGGGATCTGGATCGGCGGCGAGTGTCGTGGCCGACCGGGCCAGTGCCTCGGCTTCCAGTCGGGCGCGACGCGCATCGATGGCCCGGCGCGATGCGAGATCGACCAGCGATCCGACCGCGACCGCGACGACCACGAACACCACGAGTGCGGTGAGGTTCTCGGCGCTTGCGATCGTGAGCGTGTAGTACGGCGTCACGAAGTACCAGTTGACGAGCAACGATGCGGCGACGGCTGCGACCGCAGCGACGAGGCGACCGCCGACAGTAGCAATCGACAGCACGAACGCAAGTGTGATCAAGAGCACGGTCGACAGCGCGACGCTGGCGCGGAAGGGCAGGGTGACGACGGTGAGCAACGGAAGTCCGGCGACGGTCATCAACCAGGCGATGGCGACTCGGCGTCGATCGATGATGGTGGCGGAACGGGCCACCCCGGCCGCCAGCTCGACACTGCTCTCGCCCGCGCTGGCGATGACGTGGATGTCGATGTCTCCGGCGAGGCGGGTGATGCGGGCGACGAACGAACCGTGGAGGATCTCGTGCCAGCGGCTGCGCCGGGTGGCGCCGAGCACCAACTGGGTGGCCTTCTCCCGGCGTGCGAAGGCGGCGAGTGACTCGGCCGTGTCATGACCGACGACTTCGTGCACGACGCCGCCGAGCTCGGTGACGAGACGGCGCTGGGCCGACAGGGCCTCGGCGTCATGCTGGGTCAACCCGTCGTCGACGGCGATGTGGACCCCGACGAGGTCGCCGCTGACCCGCCCGGCCATGCGCGCCGCACGTCGGATGAGGGCATCTCCGCCCTCGACACCGGTGATGCCGACGACGACCCGTTCCCGGGTCTCCCAGGACTCGGAGATGCCGTGTGCATCGAGATAGCCGTGCAGGGACTCCTCGACGCGGTCGGCGAGCCAGAGCAGCGCCAACTCGCGTAGCGCACTCAGGTTTCCGGGACGGAAGTAGTTGCCGAGGGCTGCGTCGATCTTGTCGGCGGCGTAGATGTTGCCGTGGGCCATCCGCCGCCGGATGGCTTCCGGCGACATGTCGACGAGTTCGACCTGATCGGCGCGGCGCACGACGTCGTCCGGCACGGTCTCGCGCTGGACGATGCCGGTGATGCGCGAGATCACGTCGTTCAGCGACTCGAGGTGCTGGATGTTCAGCGTCGTGATGACGTCGATGCCGGCATCGAGCAGACGCTCGACATCCTGCCATCGCTTCTCGTTCGGTGACCCTGGGGCATTGGTGTGGGCGTACTCGTCGACGAGCACGACCCTGGGTGCCCGGGCGAGAACGGCGTCGAGATCCATCTCGTCGAAAGTGGTGCCGCGGTAGGACGTCTCCCTCGGCGGGATGATCTCGAGATCCCGGATCTGGGCGGTGGTCTGGGCCCGCGCGTGGGTGACGACGACGCCGATGACGACGTCTGTGCCGCGTTCTTTGCGCCGAACACCCTCACCGAGCATCCGGTAGGTCTTGCCGACCCCCGGCGATGCACCGAGGTAGATGCGGAGTGCACCACGTGCCACGGTGTTCAGTCTCCCACTCGGATTGACCCTTTCGGCCCCATCGGCACGCGGATCACGGGGCGACCGGCGGGGTCGAGGTGTCGAGGGCGCGGTCACCGTAGGTCAGGGATATCGCGACGTGGTCGGCGAGGGCGATGATCACGCGTCGTTCGATGGTCAGCGAGGTGCTGCCGCTGGGCGGCATGACGATCAGGTGACCGAGGGTGCGGGGTCCGTCGACGATGGCGATCGAGGCACCCTGGGCCGGGAGGACGAAGGTGTCGCTGCCGTCCGCACCGCGACCGACGCTGCGCGAGATGATCGACAGGTTGAGCGGCTGTTCGGCCACGACACCACACTCGGCCAGGCTGAGCTGGTCGAGGACGGCGTCGATGACGGCGGGCCAGACCTCGCCGACGGGGTGCACCCCGGCCAACATCGCACCGATCGTCGACGGTGCCTCGGTTGCGCGCGCACGGCTGCTGGTGATGATCTCGTGGCGGCGCCGCCACGCGGTGATGTCGCTGATGACGAGGCCGAGCACGGCGAGCAGGGCAACGATCGCGACGTCGCCCGGCTCGTGGATGCGCAACGAGTGGTATGGCTTGGCATGGAAGTAGTTGAACGACATCGCTGCGACGACAGCGGTGACGAGGCCGGCGCGGCGACTGAAGATCGCTGCGCCCGCAACGATGATCGCGAGGCCGATACCGACGTTCGACGCGCCGACCTGATCCCGTGCTCGGGAGGTGACCACGCCGAACATGAGCGCCACGAGCGGTGCGACCACGATCGCAGAGCGGGAAGTCCTGGTGATGTCCACGGCTCAGTTGTACGGCTCGGACGGATGGCTGACCGGGTGCTTCACGTCTTCTTCACGTCGTGTACCGCCATCTTCACGGCCGGTTCACGTCTCGCCGGAAGGCCGAGACGTGCGACCTCCTACGGGTGCTGGGAGCTGACCGACACGACCTCGCCCGTCATGTAGCTGCTGTAGTCGCTGGCGAGGAAGACCATCACGTTGGCAATCTCCCATGGCTCGGCGTACCGGCCGAATGCCTCGCGCTGGGTCAGTTCGTCGAGCAGTTCGTCGCTCGTCACCTTGGCCAGGAACGGATGCATCGCCAGGCTCGGCGCAACGGCGTTCACGCGTACCCCTCGCGTGCCGGCCTCGATCGCCGCACAGCGGGTGAGTGCCATCACGCCGGCCTTGGCTGCCGCGTAGTGGGCCTGGCCCTCCTGGGCCCGCCAGCCGAGGACGGAAGCGTTGTTGACGATGACCCCGGAGCCCTGCTCGTACATGTGCTGCAGCCCGGCGCGCATGCAACGGAATGTGCCGTTGAGGGTGACGTCGAGGACGAGGCCCCACTGCTCGTCGGTCATCTCGTGCAGCTCCGCAGTGCCCCCCATGCCGGCATTGTTGATCATCACGTCGATGCCCGGACGCCCGGTGCTGGTCGAGAAGGCGCCAGACGCGCCGGCAATGAGGGCGCGCACCGATTCCTCGTCGGTGACGTCGCACGGGATGCCGGGCACGCCGAGCTCGGCCGCCGACTCGCCGCAGCGGCGCTCGTGTTTGTCGCTGATGACGACGCTCGCGCCCTCCTCGACACAGCGCTTCGCAGTCGCGAACCCGATACCCGTGCCGGCGGCCGCAGTGATCAGGACGTTCTTACCGGCGAGCAGGCCGTGACCGGGGACGTACGGGGGAGCGGTCATCATGGTTCCTCGGGTTCGTGGTACCGACGCCTGCGGCGTCGCGCTGCGGGAGCTGTTTCGGCGGGAGCTATTTCGGCTGGGGCTC
This sequence comes from Actinomycetes bacterium, assembly GCA_025351965.1. Lineage (GTDB taxonomy): Bacteria > Actinomycetota > Acidimicrobiia > Acidimicrobiales > Ilumatobacteraceae > WLMZ01. The sequence goes on from JANXUX010000198.1 coordinate 11,797, forward strand.
TTTGGGCAGGCCGAGGACACGCTCGCCGATGACGTTGCGCTGGATCTCGTTGCTGCCGCCGTAGATGGTGTCACTGCGTGTGAACAGGAACAGCTTCTGGGCGAGGGTCAGCTCGTCGTCCGGGCCGAGTGGATCGGGGTCGTGGACATGGGCCAGACCAGACACACCCTGGAGGTCGATCATCAGCTCGCCGAGATCGCGATGCCAGGTGCCCCACAGCAGCTTGCCGATGCTCGCCTCCGGGCCGGGCATGCCGGAACCCATCGAGCGCAGCGCGTTCCAGCGCATCAGTTGCAGGCCGGTGTGGGCGCGCATCAACCGTTGCCGCACGATGGGATCGTGGATGACGCCCTGCTCGCGGGCGATCTCGACGGTGGCTGCCAGCTCTCGTTCGAACCCGACCTGTTGGGCGAGCGTGGAGATGCCTCGCTCGAAACCGAGCAGGCCCATTGCGACGCCCCACCCGTTGCCGGGCTCGCCGACGATCATGTCGAGCGGTGTGCGCGCATCGGTGAAGAACGTCTCGTTGAACTCGCCGCCGCCGGTGATCTGGCGGATGATGCGGGTCTCGACGGCGGGCTGATCCATCGGCACGAGCAGGAACGAGAGGCCCTTGTGCCGCACCGAACCGGGCTCGGTCCGGGCAACGACGAAGCACCAGTGGCTGACGTGGGCGAGTGAGGTCCAGACCTTCTGACCGTTGAGTACCCACTCACCGCCATCGGCGTCGGCACGGGTCTTGACATTGGCGAGGTCGCTGCCGGCGTCCGGCTCGCTGTACCCCTGGCACCAGCGTTCTGTGCCGTCGAGGATGCCCGGCAGGAACCGGTCACGCTGGGCCTGGGTGCCGTACTCGATCAGCGTCGGCGCGAGCAGGTGCTCGCCCATGTGGTTGACCCGCGCCGGCGCCTCGGCGCGCGTGTACTCCTCGGCCCAGATGATCTGCTGGGCAACCGATGTGCCGCGGCCGCCATGGGCCTCGGGCCAACCGATGCCGATCCAGCCGGCACGGCCGAGTTCCTGCTCCCAGGCAACGCGGATGTCGAATCCGATCTCCTCGTCGCCGGGGCCACCGCGACCCTTGAGGGTGGCGTACTCACCGACGACATGCGTGGCCAGCCACTGCTGGGCCTGGGCGCGGAAGTGCTCGTCGTCGAGTTCGGACAGCACGACATCGTGAACAGCGGTGCTCATTGCGACGTCAGCCGTTCGGCTTCTCGCCGGCCGCCGCAGCCTTGCGTCCGGCCTCGACCATGTCGAGGAACGGCAGGCGCTCGGACTTGATCGTCGTGGGCAGGCGCTCCTCGATCAGCTCCGGCGTCCAACGCTCGTCGTTGTACATCGCGCGCAACTCGCGCGGCTGGCTCCAGACGGCGATCTTGTTGCCGACGACGCTGTAGACCTGACCGGTGATGTCCTTGCTGGCGTCGCCGAGCAGATACGCCGCCATCGGGGCGATGTCTTCGGGGTCGCCCATCTCGGCGAGGGTGGTCGGCACGTTGGCGCTCATCCGTGTGCGTGCCACGGGCGCGATCACGTTGGCGCGAACGCCGTAGCGCTCGAGCCCGACTGCGGCTGCGTAGGAGAAGCTGACGATGCCGCCCTTGGCCGCTGCGTAGTTGGCCTGGGCGACCGAGCCGAGTGCCCACACGCCACTGGTGAAGGCGATGAGACTGCCGCCGCCCTCTTGCTTGCGCATGATCGCAGCAGCATGGCGGTAGACGGTGAAGGTGCCCTTGAGGTGGACGCGGATGACCGAGTCGAACTCGTCCTCGCTCATGTTGAACAGCATCCGCTCGCGCAGGATGCCGGCCACGCACACGGCGCCGTCGATGCGGCCGTAGGTGTCCATTGCGGCAGTGACCACGCTCTCGCCGCCTGCCATCGTGGAGACGTCGCTCGCGATGGCGATGGCCTCGCCGCCGGCAGCGGTGATCTCGGCGACGACCTCATCGGCGATGGCCGAGCTGGGCTCGGTGCCGTCGGCGCTCACACCGAAGTCTGCAACGACCACCTTGGCGCCCTCAGCGGCCGCGAGGAGTGCGATCGAACGGCCGATGCCTCGCCCTGCTCCCGTGATCGCAACGACCTTGTCCTGCAAATACCCCGACACGCTGACCCCTCGTCTGTTCATCTGGAACACGGCTCAGGGGCAACGTATCACCCGTCTCTGCGGGCTCTGCAAAGTTTCTGACACGACGTCAGATTCCGTCGGATGGTGGACTATCGTCTCGTTCGTTATGCATCTGGCAGAAACGTACGAGCAGGAAACGCTCCGCAAGGAACTCCGCGAATACTTCGATCGTCTCCTCACGCCCGAGGTCCGCGAGGTCATGGGCGACGCCGGCGAGGGCAACCCCGAGTTCCGCCGTCTGGTCAGACAGATGGGTGCCGACGGCTGGCTCGGTCTTGGCTGGCCGACAGAGTTCGGTGGTCAGGGTCGCCCGCCGACGGACCAGTTCATCCTGTTCGACGAGGTCCAGCGCGCCCACGCCCCATTCCCGTTCGTCACGATCAACACCGTCGGCCCGACCCTGATCGCCTACGGCACCGAGGAGCAGAAGGCACAGTTCCTGCCCGGCATCCTCGCCGGTGACATCAACTTCGCGATCGGCTACACCGAACCGGAATCTGGCACCGATCTCGCCTCGCTCCGCACCACAGCCGTGCTCGACGGCGACGAGTGGGTCATCAACGGGAGCAAGGTTTTCACCAGTGGCGCCAACCAGGCCGACTACGTTTGGCTCGCGTGTCGCACCGACCAGGAGGCCCCCAGGCACAAGGGCATCTCGATCATCATCGTGCCGACGAACTCCCCAGGATTCTCCTGGACGCCCATCGTCACCGTCGGCGGCAACGTCACGACGGCCACCTACTTCACCGACGTGCGCGTGCCGAAGGAGAACGTCGTCAGCGACGTCAACCGCGGCTGGCAGCTCATCACCACCCAGCTCAACCACGAACGCGTCGGCCTCGCCGCGCTCACCGCACTGACGCATCGGCTCTACGACGATGTCGTCGCATGGGCCGCAGCCGAGCCGAGTGGTGGCCCCGTCGATGCCTCGGGCGAGGAGCGGATGATCGATCTGGCATGGGTGCAGGCCGATTTCGCGAAGTGCAAAGCGATCCTCGAGGCGCTCAAGCTGATGAATTGGAAGCTCGTCCGCTCGGTGAACGACGGCACGCTCACACCGCAGGCGTCGTCGTCGGTCAAGGTCTTCGGGACCGAGCGCGGTGTCGAGGTCTACAAGCTGCTCATCGGCATCCTCGGACCGCTCGGTCACCTCCGCCGGGGCTCGCCCGGAGCGGTGTTGCACGGCGAGGTCGAGCAAGCCGGCCGGATGGCTCAGATCAACACCTTCGGCGGCGGCGTCAACGAGATCCAGCGCGACATCGTCGCCACTGTCGGACTCGGCATGACCCGCGCCAGCCGCTGAGCTGCCACGCTCCGTCGACTTCACGACCACCGCCAACGACCACCCGTCCGACCACACTCCCCAGGGGGAATCCGATGCAGTTCTGGTGTGCCACTGCGTTCATGAACACCACCGAGCTCGGGCACATTGCCAAGCTCCTCGATCAGGCCGGCTACCACGGGCTGATGATC
>JANXUX010000206.1 GCA_025351965.1 Actinomycetes bacterium
TGGTGCTCGCCGTGCCACGCGCGCTCATCGAGCCCGACCTCGACCCCGTCATCGGTGCTGGGTTCGGCGCCTGGATCGATGCGCTCCTCGCCGCCGGAGTGCGCATCGTCGAGCGTGATCTTCCGTCGTGGTCGGATGCGACCGCCGCCACGCACGACGGCAGCATCATCTCGGTCGAGGCGTTCGCGATCCACCGTGAGCGCTTGGCGACCTCGGCCGCTCAGTACGACCGACGTGTCGGCCCGCGGATCGCCAATGGTGAGCACGTCGCCGCGCACGTCTACGCCGCCGCGTTGATGCGGCTGCGCGACTGTGCGCGCCGCAGTGACGCTGAGATGGACGGCATCGACGCCGTCCTCACCCCGACCGTGCCGATCCTGCCGCCACGCATCGCCGACCTCGACGACGACGGCGACTATCTCGCCGCGAATATGCTCTCGTTCCGGCTCACCGAGTACGCCAACCGGCTCGACCTACCGAGCATCAGCATCCCCGGCGATCTGCGGGCGCGCCGCCCGTACGGACTGATGCTGACGGGGGGACGGGGCGACGACGATCGTCTGCTCGACATCGCCGTCGCCGTCGAACAGCACCTCACCGGCTGAGACCCAACTGGTAGCTTCGGGCGATGATCGTGATCCGCTCCGAAGACGTCGCCGACACCGCCCGCCATGCCTCCGGACCGGGGTGGGACAGCAAGCGAATGATCGTCAAGGCCGACGGCATGGGCTATTCGGTCCACGAGACCCGCGTCCATGCTGGCACCGAGAGCCGCCTCCATTACGAGCAGCACTTCGAGACCAACTACTGCGTCTCCGGCGAGGGCGAGGTCGTCGACATGGCGACCGGCGAGACCCATCAGATCCGTCCAGGCACCATCTACGCGCTCGACCAGCACGACGACCACATCGTCCGCGCCACCAAGGGCGACCTGCACCTCGTCTGCGTCTTCAACCCGCCGATCGCCGGCACCGAGACCCACAACGACACCGGCGGCTACGAAGTCGCCGAGTAGCCGTTCGCGCCCACGTCGCCTGCGGCGGGATTCGGGTCAGGCCTTCGGGGGCAGCATGCGGATGCCGAGATCTGCGAGCTGCTTGGGGGCCGGCGCCGTCGGAGCGCCGGTCATCAGGTCCGAGCCGCTCTGCGTCTTCGGGAACGCAATGACTTCGCGGATGTTCTCCTCGCCGGCAAGAATGGCGACCAGGCGGTCGATGCCGAATGCGAAACCGGCGTGCGGCGGGGCGCCGTATTCGAACGGACGCAGGAAGAAGCCGAACTTCTTGTCGGCCTCCTCGTCGCTGATGCCGAGCGCGTTGAACACGCGACGCTGCAGATCGCTCTCGTGGATCCGGACCGAGCCCGAGCCCAGCTCCCAGCCGTTGAGCACGAGGTCGTAGGCGAGGGCACGCACCGACATCGGGTCGGTCTCGAACTTGTCGAGGTCGTCGGGATGCGGGCGGCAGAAGGGATGGTGACCAGGCTTGGGTTTGCCCGTCTCTTTGTCGACACCGACGAACAGCGGGAACTCGGTCACCCAGACGTAACGGTACGGCCCCTGCCACACGGGCGGGCGACCGAGGTCGTTGCGCAACGTGCCGAGCACCTCGCACGTGATGTCCCACGCGTCGGCGACGATCAGGATCAGGTCGCCCGGGATGGCGGCGAAGCGATTGATCAGCTCGGCCTGCTCGTCGGCGCTGAGGAACTTGGCGACCGGTGACTCGAGCGTGCCCTCGGCCGACACCTTCAGCCAGACAAGACCCTTGGCACCCATCTTCTTGGCCCGGTCGGTGAGGCCGTCGAGCTTGTTGCGGCCCATCTCCTCGGCCTTGCCCGAGGCGTTGATGCCCTTGATCGACGCAGCACCGGCGAACGCCTTGAACTCCGTCGCCGAGAACACGTCGGTGAGGTCGACGAGCGTCATCCCGAAACGCAGGTCGGGCTTGTCGACGCCGTAGTTCTCCATCGCGTGACGCCACGTCATCCGCTCGATCGGCGGCGGGGTCTCGCCCGTCACCGCGTGGGCGGCTGCCTCGACAGCCTTGCTGATCGCTTCGAGCACGTCGTCCTGGCTGGCAAAGCTCATCTCGGCGTCGAGCTGCATGAACTCGTACTGGCGGTCGGCGCGCAGGTCCTCGTCACGCAAGCAGCGCGCGATCTGGTAGTAGCGGTC
>JANXUX010000229.1 GCA_025351965.1 Actinomycetes bacterium
ACCGCCGAGCTGCAGCGCGGACCCCGGGTGCCGTACGCCGAACTGCACTGCCACTCGAACTTCTCGTTCCTCGACGGGGCGTCACACCCCGAGGCGCTGGCCGAGGAAGCGGCCCGGCTGGGGTTGGATGCGCTGGCCCTCACCGACCAGAACGGCTTCTACGGGGTGGTCCGCTTCGCCGAGGCGGCCAAGGCCGTCGGGATGCCGACGGTGTTCGGCGCCGAGCTGACGCTCGACATCACCCGCTACGAGCCGGGCCTGGCCGAGCCACCCGGTGAGCACATCGTGTTGCTCGCCGACGGGCCGGGCGGGTACGCCCGGTTGTCCCGGGCGATCAGCTTCGGCCAGCTGGCGGGGGAGAAGGGTGCGCCGCGCTTCGGCCTGGCCCAGCTCAGCGAGGTCGCCGCCGGCAACGGACGAGCCGACCAGCAGGGCGCGTGGTGGGTCCTGACCGGCAGTCGCAACGGACTGGTCCCTGCGGCACTGATGCGCGAGGGCCCCGCAGCCGCGGCGCGCCAGGTGCAGCGGCTGATCAGCATGTTCGGCCGCGAGCGGGTGGTGATGGAGCTCTGGGACCACGGCGACCCACTCGATTCGGCGCGCAATGATGCGCTCGCCGAGATCGCCGGCCGTCACGATCTGCAGTGCATCGCCACCAACGACGTGCGCTACGCAACACCCCAGCAACGGCGCCTCGCCACTGCGCTGTCCGCAGTGCGCGCCCGGCGCAGCCTGGAGGAGATGAACCCGTGGCTGTCGGCCGCGGCCACGGCGCACCTCCGCAGCGGTGCCGAGCAGGGCAGGCGTTTCAACCGGTATCCGGGTGTGATCCAGGCCGCAGCAGAGATGGGCCGAGCTGCAGCCTTCGACCTCTCGCTCGTCGCCCCGAAGCTGCCACCGTTCGACTGCGAACCCGACAAGCGGGGCCGGCCGCGCACCGAGATGGAGTACCTGCGCCACCTCGTCGAGGAAGGCGGCCGCGGTCGCTACGGACTGCGTCCCGGGCCGGGCGAGGACCTCTCGCTACGGGCCAAGGCGTGGACCACCATCGACCGCGAGCTCGACATCATCGACGGGCTCGGCTTCCCCGGCTACTTCCTCGTCGTGTGGGACATCGTCCGGTTCTGCAGGAAGGCCGACATCTTGTGCCAGGGGCGGGGGAGCGCGGCGAACAGTGCGGTCTGCTACGCACTCGGCATCACCAACGCAGATGCGGTGAAGATGGGTCTGCTGTTCGAGCGGTTTCTGTCACCCGAGCGCGACGGTCCGCCGGACATCGACATCGACATCGAGAGTGATCGCCGTGAAGAGGTGATCCAGTACGTATACGCCAAGCACGGCCGCCACCACGCCGCCCAGGTCGCCAACGTCATCACCTACCGAGCCCGCTCGGCAGTGCGCGACATGGCCAAGGCTCTGGGCTACGCACCCGGCCAGCAGGACGCGTGGAGCAAGCAGATCGACATGTGGGGCGGGGTCGCCACGACCGCGGCGCAACCGGACCAGACCATCCCCGCCGACGTGTTGGAGCTCGCTGCCGAGGTCGAGGACGCTCCCCGCCACCTCGGCATCCACTCCGGGGGAATGGTGATCTGCGACCGGCCGGTCATCGAGGTCTGCCCCGTCGAGTGGGGACGGATGGAGGCCCGCAGCGTGCTGCAGTGGGACAAGGACGACTGTGCCGCAGCGGGTCTGGTCAAGTTCGACCTGCTCGGGCTCGGCATGCTCAGCGCGCTGCACTACGCCATTGATCTGATCCGCGACCACCAGGGATATGTCGTCGACCTCGCCCAGTTGAAGCACGACGACGAGGACGTCTACGACATGCTCTGTCGGGCCGACACGGTGGGCGTGTTCCAGATCGAGAGTCGGGCCCAGATGGCGACGCTGCCCCGGCTCAAGCCGCGCAAGTTCTACGACCTCGTCGTCGAGGTCGCGCTGATCCGTCCCGGCCCCATCCAGGGCGGTTCGGTGCATCCGTACATCCGCCGCCGCAACGGACAGGAACAGGTCACGTACCTGCATCCGCTGCTCGAGAAATCACTCGGGCGCACCCTCGGTATCCCACTGTTCCAGGAGCAGCTGATGCAGATGTCCATCGACGTCGCCGGGTTCACTCCGTCAGAGGCAGACCAGCTCCGCCAGGCAATGGGCTCGAAGCGTTCGAAGGCGAAGATGGAGAAGCTGCGCGCGAGGTTGTTCGAGGGGATGGCCGAGCGCGGGATCATCGGCGAGACCGCCGAGGAGCTGTTCGTGAAGATGTCCGCGTTCGCCAACTACGGCTTCCCCGAGTCCCACTCGGTGTCGTTCGCGTTCCTGGTCTACGCCTCGTCGTGGATCAAGCTCTACGAGCCGGCCGCGTTCTGCGCGGCGCTGCTCAATGCTCAGCCGATGGGGTTCTGGTCACCGCACTCGCTGGTCCAAGACGCCCGCCGTCACGGGGTCCGCACCCGCACGCCGGACCTCAACGAGTCGTTGGCCAAGGCGACCCTGCAGCCCGATGCGGAGTCGTTCACCGGCCAGGCGGTGCGCCTCGGGCTCGGGTCGGTACGCGGCATCGGCGCGGACCTCGCCGCCGAGATCGAGGCCGAGCGGGTCGCTCGCGGCCCGTATGTCGGCCCGGAGGATCTCGCCCGTCGTGTGCCATCCCTCGACCTCGTGCAGCTCGAATCGCTGGCCACGGCAGGCGCGTTCACCGAGTGCTTCGGGCTCGATCGGCGCGAGGCGCTGTGGACTGTCGGTGCCGTCGCGCAGTCGCGCCCGGACCGGTTGGAGGGGGTCGTCACCGGGACGACCTCGCCGCGCCTTCCCGGCATGGATCCGGTCGAGATCGCCGTCGCCGATCTGTGGGCGACGGGTGTCGCTCCGACCGGGCACCCGACCCAGTTCCTGCGTGAGGAGTTGGACGCGCTCGGGGTCGTGACGTCGGCCGGGCTGTGGGACTGCGAGCCGCGCACCAAGGTCCTGGTGGCCGGTGTGGTCACCCATCGTCAGCGGCCGATGACCGCGCAGGGCACGACGTTCATGAACCTCGAGGACGAGACCGGGCTGATCAACATCGTCTGCTCGAAGGGATTGTGGGCCCGCTACCGCAAGGTCGCCCGAGAGGCACCGGCACTGTTGATCCGCGGCACCCTCGAGCGCAGCGAGGGCGTGATCAACATCGTCGCCGAGCAACTCACCCCGCTGAAGATGGTCTCGAACGCGGTCACCGGCACCGGCAAGTACGCCAGCCGCGACTTCCGCTGACGCCGCTGGCTGTCATCTGTCGACCGGTCCGAATTGCTCCGTGATGCGTTGCATCGGCACCTCGTCCGTCTGGCTGCGGAGACCGAGATCGAGCGTTGGGAGCGGCTGCCGCTCACGGCAGACGAGCGGTCGCTCGGTGCGATCGCCGACTGGGGTGCCGCCGAGGACTGGTCGGATTGGGCTGATGCAGCGGGG
>JANXUX010000303.1 GCA_025351965.1 Actinomycetes bacterium
CCGACCACTTCGACCTCCGCCGTCGCGCGCTGTTCTCGACGAGCGTGACCGGCCTCGAGTGGGACGACGCGTCATCGCGCTGGATCGTGCGGACCGACCGTGGTGACGAGATCCGCGCCCGGTTCGTGGCGATGGGCACCGGCCCGCTGCACCGCCCGAAGCTGCCCGGCATTCCGGGCATCGATTCCTTCGCCGGCCATGCGTTCCACACCAGCCGCTGGGACTACGCCTACACCGGCGGCGACCCGACCGGCGCCCCGCTCGACGGTCTCCGCGACAAGCGGGTCGGCATCATCGGGACCGGGGCCACCGCCGTGCAGTGCATCCCCCACCTCGCTCGCGCCGCCGGCGAGCTGTTCGTCTTCCAGCGCACCCCGTCCTCGATCGACGTGCGCAACAACCGGCCGATCGACCCGGAGTGGTTCTCGACCCTGGAGCCGGGTTGGCAGCAGCGCTGGCTGACCAACTTCGCCGTGCTCCAGACCGGGGGTTTCGCCGACGAGGACCTCGTCCAGGACGGCTGGACGGACATCTCCAAACGCATCCGCGACCGGATCGTCGCCGAGATGAGCGTGCCCGGCGCGACGTTCGACGCGGACATGGCCAAGCGCGCCTATGAGGACAGCGACGACGAGAAGATGACCGACATCCGCGCCCGGATCGGCACCATCGTCGAGGACCCGGACACCGTCGAGGGGCTCAAACCCTGGTACCGCCAGCTCTGCAAGCGGCCGTGCTTCCATGACGAATACCTGCAGGCCTACAACGAGCCCGGCACCCACCTTGTCGACACCGACGGCCGCGGCGTCGAGTGCATCGACGAGACCGGAGCGTGGGTGAACGGCGTCCACTACGACCTCGACTGCATCATCTTCGCATCGGGCTTCGAGGTCGGCACGAGCTACTCACGGCGGTCCGGTTTCGAGACCATCGGCCGCGACGGTCTGACCCTGTCCGACGCCTGGGCCGAGTCGATGCAGACGCTGCACGGTATGCACGTGCACGGCTTCCCCAACCTGTTCGTCATCGGCCCGAACCAAGGCGCCAACCTGATCTCGAACATCACCAGCAATCTGACCGATGCCGGCGCCACGATCGCCACCGTCGTCGCGCACACCATCGACACAGGGTCCGACGAGGTCGAGGTCACCGCCGACGCCCAGGAGGCGTGGGTCCGGGTGCTCGAGGGCGCCACGCCGAACTTCTTGAACAACCCCGACTGCACCCCCGGCTACTACAACAACGAGGGCCACCCGGTCACGGGCCGCCAGCGGCTCAACTCGGTCGGCTACCCGCTGGGTCCGGTGGCCTTCTTCGAGTACATCGACGCCTGGCGCCGCTCCGGAGACTTCGTCGGCCTCGAGTTCCGCTGAGGCCGGCGCTCCTCGACCGTCAGACCGGCACGCTGACGCGCGATGTGTCGGGATCTGGCTGGTCCGGCTCGCGTGACGACTCGCCGAGGCGGCGGAACCACCCGGATCCGCCGGCCATGAACGTGGCGATCACGCCGATCACGCCGGCAAGGCTGAAGATCAGCGCCAGACCACGTTCCGGTCCAACGCCGAACCACCCGCCGATCCAGCCCGCGCCGACGCCGCCGGCGGTCATCGTCGGGATGAACACGAGCTGAGCCAGGGGCCCGATGATGAACGCGACGAGCGGGCTCGCCGCGTTCTCGATGGTCTGGGCGAAGCCGAACACGCGGCCCTGGTAGTCGAACGGCACGACCCGCTGCATCACGGTCTGCTCGGCCGCCTCGATCACCGGAATCAGTGTCAACCAGACGATCATGCCGATGCTCAGCAGCAGGATCGACGACCTGATCGCGAAGACGCTGCAGATCGCCCAGTTGACGCCGTTGCAGATCAGGATCAGGCGGAGCGGCCGCGGGCCGAGACCACGCTTGGCGACGATGATCCCGCCGATGATGAAGCCGAAACTCAGGACTCCCCAGAGCAGACCCCAGGACTCGACCGAGACCAGCGATAGGCCATAGGCATCCATCAACGCGAGGAACACGCCGCCGAGCATGTTGTTGACGGCCGCGAACAGGATCAGCCCGAGCAGCCCGTCGACGCGCCGGACCATCTCGCGCGTACGGCGGATGTCCATCCGCGGTGCGTCGGCGTCGACGGCCTCGGGTCGCTCCTCGGCGACCGGGATCACCGCCAGGTGCCCCAGTGCGACAGCCGTCAGGATCACGGTGGCCCCGAGCGCCCAGCCCATGCCGAGCCGGCCGATGACCAGCCCGCTGAACACCGAGGTGATCGCGAACGAGACGCCCGTGACGGTGCCGACCATCCCGTTGGCGCGGTCGCGACGGTCCTCCGGGACCAGCAACGTCACACATGTGCTCAGCGCGATGGACCGCATGTTGCCGATGACCGATCCCGCCAGGATCAGCGCGATGAAGATCCACAGGTGGACACCGCTCACGTCGAGGATCTGCTCACCGGGAACGAGGACGTACTGCAGCGTCGCCACGGCGTACGCGCCGAGTGAGAGTGAGGATGCGACCAACATCACCGTCTTCTTGCGGTGCCGGTCCACGAACGTGCCGAACAACATTCCGAAGCCGGCCGAGAACAGCGAGAAGGCGCCACCGATCATGCCGGTCGCCAGCACCGACCTCGTCTCGAGATACACCCAGAAGGTGACGGCGAACCACAAGAACGTGCTCATCACGCCGCTCACGAGCGCGTTCAGCAGGAGCCGGACGAAGACTTTCATCACATGCAGACTCGCATCCCGCTGCGAACTCATCGCTGGCGGAGCGGTGCGCGATCTACGATGCGCCCGCCACGACACGGGGGATCTGATCGACATGACAGCAGGCACGACACGAGCAGCGATCTCCATCGCTTTGCCTCCGGGCAAGGAGTTCCCGGTCTGGGCCCGACAGGCCGAGCAACTCGGGTACAGCCGGGCGTGGGCGTTCGACTCGCCGGCGCTCTACACCGACATCTGGATCGCGCTCGCCCGCGCCGCAGACGCCACGGAGTCGATCGGTCTGGGTACCGGCGTCGCCATCCCCAGCCTGCGCCACGTGATGGTGACCGC
>JANXUX010000274.1 GCA_025351965.1 Actinomycetes bacterium
CTGATCCGACCCGATCTCACCCGCCGCATACGCCGCGGCCACCTCGGGCAGCACAGCCAACACCGCAGCGTGCTGGACCCGACGATCGGCGGAACGCTGATGACAATTCGACACCGCCTGGGTCCAGCGGGCCACACTGCGGTGACTGTCATCACGGAACGACCCGCACGCCTTGACCTCGGTGATCACCGCCGCCTGCATCGCCTCCAACCGGCGCTTCGCGCGCTCCAGGGCGAAATAGATGTCATCCGATCGGCGACACACCACCCGCAGATCAGCCAAGTCCGGCAACGAGAACAAACCATCCGCGTCCGAAACACCCGAACCCGCAACAAAAGAACCCGACAACGGGTCGACCGGAACATCGATGCTCACACACACCACCCCCCACGAACACCAACACACGACGCCACCACCAGAACGGGCACTGACCGGGGACCACCGAAGCAGTCGAGAATGATCGGGGAAGATCAACTACCAACACCCTATCCCGAACACCCGTACGAGGCAACCGATCGCTCGGATTCGTTCGATGCAGATGCAACAACCTCGCCAGGCGGGTCAGGTGCCGGGATCAACATCGCCGGTGCACGGTGCCGAGATCGCTCAGCTGTTTGGGAGACGGTCGTCGGCGTGGTCGAGGTGGCGGATGGCGACGCCCGCGACGCGTCGCCTGGCGGCGAGGACGCAGCCGACACCGGCGAGCAGCGCGAGCACTGCGAGGGCCTCGATCACGAGGCTGGCGGCGCCGGTCTGCGGCAGTTGCGGGCTCACGATCTGCACGACCTGACGGACGGACTGACCCGTCGTGGGTTGGTACACCACGAGTGAGTGCTCGCCGAGCAGATCGGCCGGCAGGTTGACCGTCATCGAGAACGTGCCGTCCCCAGCGGCGATGCCGCTGCCGAGGAGCACGGGCTCCGACGCCACGTACACCTCGACCGGGCCACCGCCAACGAGGCCCGCAGCGGACACGGTGACCTCGCCACTGCTGCCGATCAAGCCAGGAGCGCCGACCGACTCGACCGGCATCTGCAGCACCGACTGCTCGGTCAACGGACCCAACACCGTCGGAGCATCCGGCACCGTCGTCACCGCGACTGTGTCGGGCACGACGGTTGGTTGAATGGTCGGCTGGTTCGTTGCCGGGACACCGGTCGTTTCGGGGACAGATGCAACCGTGGTCGGGCCTGACGTCGTCTCCGGGGTCGGCGCGATCGTGGTGGTCGGCGCGATCGTGGTCGTGGTCGGCGCGATCGTGGTGGTGGTGGTCGTCGTGGTCGACGTGGTGGTGGTCGTCGGATGCACGGTGACCGAGAAGGCGCGAATGGGTCGCACGGATACACCATTCGTGTTCTTCGTGACGTACAGGTTCTGACCGGTGCGGAAGTCGAGGGCGCGAGCCGAGCTGCCGCCGGCATCCGTGGAGGACCACTGGTTCGCTCCGAAGGTCCCCATTTGCGTCCCGAGCGTCGCCTGCTCGATGACGATCAACGAGAGCTCGTCGATCGACGCGAGGAACCAGTCGCTCTGGCCGCCGCCGACGTACGCGTCGGCGTAATAGGCCGCTGACGATGTCGTGTCGTCGTAGCCGAGCGCCCCGAGCGTTGTCATCATCGCCGCCGTGTTCGAGGCACCCGCGCCGATCGCAGTGCCCGTGGCGACGTTGGCCTGGGTGACAGACCAGAGCCGGCCGACGTCGGACGACGCCGGTCCGACCTCGAGGTAGTCGAACGGCAACGCGGCCTGAGCGGTGTCGGTGAGTGACACCGTCGGGGTGTAGTTCCGACACATCACGTGGTACGTCACGCAGATCGGGTTCATGTCCAGGAAGGCTCGGCTCGCGGTGAACGCACCGGTGCCCTTGACGAAGAAGACGGTGCCGCCTCCGGGACCGGTTTCACCCAGCGCGCACACGCCGCCCTCGGCGCATGTCGGCGCGGTCGGATCGACCGGCGGAGAGGCGAGGCCGCTGCCTGGACCGGCCACGAGCAGTCCGATCGCGAACGCTCCCGCCAGTAATCCACCGACGACGGAACGGCGACGTCGGACCTCGTGAGCCATCACTTCGTGCATTCGACATCTCCGTCGTCGTCCACGGACGCTGAATCAGTATCCACGGTAACCATCGGCGTCCCTGGTGCGCACTTGAGCAGTCGCTAACGTCTCACCATGGATTCACCCGATCGCGGGACTCGCGCAGCACGCACGCCCCGCGAGGGCGGCAAACGCCACATGGTCGATGCAGCAATCGCCCTGCTCAGCGAGTTCCCGCCGGAGCAGATCACCACGCGCGACGTCGCCGATCGGGCGGGCCACCATCATCGTTTCGTGTCCGCATGGTTCGACGGCAAGGTCGGCCTGTTCCAGGCCGCCTTCGATCAGCTCGGCAACGAGGTGGCGCGATCATTGGTGTTCCCGCCCACGCGCGACGGCATCAACCCTGAGGTCGTACGTCTCGTACACCTCCTCAACTGGCTCGTCGCCCACGGCTCGCCGTCCCTCGTCGGGCCACACTCGACCCCACTGATCGACAGGGTCGAGCAGCTCTACATCGATCAGCTCGGGATCTCGGTCGAGCACGCTCGATTGTTCGCGCAGCGCATTGTCGCCAGTGCGATCTCAATGGTCCTGTTCGCCGGCGCCATCGGCGTGCAGCCAGCGGACCTGCAGCGTCACATCGCGTTCGAGCTCCGCCTCGCCAGGCTGTTCACGGCCGACCAGACCGCTCCTGCATGACCGCGCCCGTCTGACTGCTCACGGCGTAGGACCCCCAGCGCTATGCGTCCGGCGTCGCCGGCACCTGGACCGTCGGTGGAGTCGCAGCGGGCAACTCGTTGCACGCACCGTTCGCGAACTCGCCGGCGCGCGCTGCGGTGTCCGGCAACGTCGGGACCGACGTGTCCGTTGCGGAGAAATCGAAGACCTCGCTGAGATCGCCGCACGTCTCGCGCCGCCAGGCCGAGATGAGCGGGGCATCCACGCCGAACCGGGTCTCCAACAGCCGCAGCAGCGAGGTGTGATCGAACACGGAGCTGTTCACCCGAGCACCGGCGGCTCCCCCTGACGGGGCCCTACGTCGGGTCCACGGTGAGGCAATGATCGTCGGGACGCGGAAGCCGAGTCCGATCGGGACGTCAGCGACGAACTCGTCGGCGGTTCCGGGGGGCGGCGTCGGCGGTGGCAGGTGGTCGAAGAACCCGCCGTTCTCGTCATAGGTCAGGATGAACGCCGTCGTGGCCCACAGCGACGGGTTGCCCATCACCGCGGCGAGGGCGTTGGCGGTGAAGTCCTCCCCCACCGACGGCGCCCACGGCGGATGTTCGGAGATCACGGTCGGCGCGACGAGCCAGCTCACCTGCGGCAGATCGCCGGCCGCAGCATCCGTCGCGAACGCATCGGCGGCGCGGTTCACCATCGCGTTGTCGTAGAGCGGGTCACCTGCGCCGAGGCCTTGGTACTGGGCGAAGAACTTGACGCTGTTGTCATCGAAGTCGTCGACCTCGTGGTACACCCGCCAACTGACACCGGCCGCCTGAAGGCGTTCCGGATACGTCTCCCAGGTGTACGCAACGCCAGAGTTGTCGATCGCCGGGCCGCCGCCCAGGCCGGCGGGATCGATGGTGCCGGTCATCGTCATGTGCCGGTTCGGGTTCGTCGGCCCGAGCACCGAACAGAAGTAGTGGTCACAGAGCGTGAATTCATCGGCAAGCGCCCAGTAGTACGGCAGGTCCTCACGATTGAAGTAGCCGAGCGCATGGGCACCCATCGACGTCGCGAACCCGTCGTTCGCACCACGGTTCCACGCGCTGTGCTGGGCCTCCCAGGAGTGCGCGGGGTCCGGCCCACACTGCGCAGAGGTGATGGCGGAGTCGTAGCGGTACGGGATCAGGTAGCCGTCGGGATGATCCGGATACGGGTTGCGGTAGGCCCTCCCGGCTTCGGTCGACGCGAAGCCTGCGACGCCCGGCCGGGTACCGAAGTAGTGGTCGAAGCTGCGGTTCTCCTGCAGCAGGATGACGATGTGCTCGATGTCGGCCAACGACCCGACCGATGCCGTCGTGGTCGCTGTCGCGGCCGTCGCAGCCGTTTCGGGCGCCAGCGCTGTGGTTGTGGTCGGCTCGATGGTCGATGCAGGCATGGTGGTCGCGGACGCGCGTGTCGACGTGGACGGCAGCTCGGTCGTCGCCGCCGTACCGTCGTCGCCCGACGCGCAGCTCGCCAACACCGCGCCGACGGCCACTGCTCCCGCTACCGCAGCGCCTGCCGACATGAATGCACGCCGGGTCAGTGGCGTCGCGGACGGACCAGCCGATGAACCAGCCGCCGGAGTGCCGTGATCGTCGCCGTCACTCACGACATCACCCACGGCTCACAGCCCCGTGGGCCGGTTGACGAACCGGCCGGCCTGCGGCGAGAAGAACCAGCCGCCGCCGGCCTTGGTGCCACCGTCGACGGGAATGTTGTGGCCGGTGACGAACGACGAGAGGTCCGACGCCAGGAACAGTGCGACTCGGGCCTGGTCCTCGGGCCAGCCGAGCCGGCCGACCGGAGCCCATGACGACCACAGATGCTCATGGTCCTCACCTCCCGTGATGTAGTCGACCTGCGGGGTGTTGGTGAGGTCCGGCCCGATGCCGTTGACGCGGACGCCGTTGCGACCGAGCGACGCCGCGAGGCACGTCGTGAAGTGGGCCGCTGCCGCCTTCATCGCGCCGTAGACGGGATCGCCCGGATACCCGCGCATGCCCTCGACGGAATGAAAGTTCACGATCGACCCACTGCGCTGATCGATCATGGTGTTGATGAACGCGTGGGTCATCGAGAAGATGTGCTGCAGGTTGATGTCGTACATCGCCTTCCAGGACTCCGGCGACGACTGCGGGAAACGCACCAGCGGGCGGAAGTCGCCGACATTGTTGACGAGCACGTCGATCCGCCCGTGCGTCGCGAGGACCTCCCCCGCATAGGTGTTCACGGCCTCCGGGTCGCGCACGTCGACGACGCGGGCCGTGACCGTCCCGCCGGCGGCGCGCACCTCGGCCTCGATGGATGCCGCACGTTCGGCATCGATCTCGGCGACCTCGACGATGGCGCCGTGCTGGGCGAACAGTCGCGAGATCGCGCCACCGATGCCATCACCGCCACCACTGATGACGGCGACCCTCCCGTCGAGGAGCCGGTTCCAGTCCTCGATCGGCGGGACGTTGGACGGGAGCTGGGTGGTCATGCGGATCTATCCTCGGTGTTCATCGTCGGACCGTCGCCGGTCTGTGCTTCGGGCACGATCAATCGATAGCCGACATGATGCTCCGTGTCGATCATCGGACGGCGCACGTCGCTCGCCGGATTGGTACACGACCACAACACAACGCCCGCACATCCGTTACTCGGCGATCGCACGATGTCCGCACAGAGTTCGGGGTGGTGTGTGGCGTTCTCCCCCATGCCACCCCGAACTCGCCAATCGTGAGGTGTTCGCGCACGTTCGAATGTCGACTGCGCACGCTGGTCGTGTCCGCCGGTGCCAGAATCCAGGCGTGACACAGACCGCCGACCTGAGCCCGAGCGACCAGCAACTGCTCCGTGCAGTCACCGACCGGCAAGCCATCACCGACCAGATCCACCGCTACTGCAGGGCGATGGATCGCATCGACGCCGAGCTCGGATACTCCGTGTGGCACAACGGTGCCGAAGCTGACTACGGGGCCATCTTCCGCGGTACGGGGCATGCGTTCATCGACTGGGTCTGCGAGGTCCATCGCGGCATGGAGTTCCACACCCACCGGATCTCCAACATCTCCATCGAGTTGGATGGCGACACCGCCGGTAGCGAGAGCTACGTGATGGTGACTCTGCGCTTCGCACAACGCGACCGGTTGATGCAGAGCACGTCGCACGGCCGGTACGTGGATCGATGGTCGCGACACAACGGCCGCTGGGCGATCGATCGACGCGAGTACGTCCAGGACTTCGACGACCTCACCGAGGTCACGACGTCGGTCGTGGAACGTACCGGACGCCGCGACCGACACGATCCCTCGTACGCCGTGCTCGCCGCTGTCGGGGACCCCAGGTCGGGACTGGAGTGCCAGTCCTGCGGCGCACCGTTCGCGCGCCTGTGGCAGACGCGCGACGGGGATGCCCGTCTGTGCCCCTCGTGTGCAACGCTGCACGGCATCGGCTGCCCCTGATCGTCGCGGCGACCTGTGGCCGCCGATCAGAATCGACCGATCGCCGGCCGCCTAGCCGACGATCACGCCGTTCAGTTGCCTCGCCAGGCCAGCGGCAGCCTTGTCCCCGATCCGGCCGAACACGACTCGCAGGCCGAGGTCGGCCACGCTGAGCAACCCCTTGAGCTGGAGTTCCGCCTCGTAGGTGACCAACGTGACACCACCGTCGGCTCGGACCGAGATGTGATCCAGCGACGTCAGGTGTTTGCCGTCTGCCCTGGCGGAGAACTCGTGGGTCGACCATTCGATGACCTGATAGGGCAGGACGATGTCGCGGCCCGGCCCGCGTGCTGTGACGTCGTACCGCGAACCCAACCCGGGCCCGTCGCCCAGTGTCTGGACGACTCGCTTGGTGCCCGGGTCCCACTCTGCGAAGTTGCGCAGATCACTCATGTAGGCGAA
The DNA here is from genome assembly GCA_025351965.1 of Actinomycetes bacterium. Taxonomy (GTDB): domain Bacteria; phylum Actinomycetota; class Acidimicrobiia; order Acidimicrobiales; family Ilumatobacteraceae; genus WLMZ01. The sequence continues at coordinate 6,636 of JANXUX010000274.1, forward strand.
GACGTCGTCCACAGGGCGGTCGGTGCGGACGGTGGTCGTGTAGCGGGCCATGCCGTGCTGTTCCCCGCGCGGACGATCTGCACACACGGCTCGATCCGTGGCCCGGCATCGCGCGGCGGTAGCTTGCGGGCGTTCGACTGAGGTTCCGTCCGGGCGAAGGAGTGTTGCAGGCATGAACCGAGACGACAAGGTCGAGATGCTGCGCCGGGTGCCGCTGTTCTCGGGCTGCACCTCCGACGAATTGCGCCAGGTGACACACCTCATGACCGAGGTCGATGTCGAGGCCGGCCACGTCCTCGTGCGCGAGGGAGCGGGGACCCCGGAGTTCTTCATCATCGACGAGGGCACTGCGGCCGTGACCCGCCAGGGCAAGCAGATCGGTTCGGTCGGGCCCGGCGACTTCTTCGGTGAGATCTCGATCATCGACGGTGGCCCACGTACCGCCACTGTCACGGCGACGTCGCCGATGCGAATCAACGTCGCCACCCACCGCGAGTTCGTCGGCCTGCTCGACTCGGTCCCCGAGATCGCCCGCAACCTGTTGCCGACCCTGACCCGCCGTATTCGCGATGCTCGGGCGGAGAACCAGTCCGACTGACTCATGGTGCACGGAGCAGATCAGCATCGGCCGATGCAAGGTGAGAACGCCATGGCGCTCCGAAGAAGCCAACGATGTCGACGAAGGCGTTCACGAACATGCTCGATGTGCGCATGCCCTCACCGTCATGCGCAAGGCATCACACATCAACCCGAGTTGCGCTGTCCGCTCGTCAGCCGTCCATGAGTCGCGGATCGCCGGACACGTAGCTGCGTCCGGCCCGAATGCGTTGCACGTTCACCGTCTCGGCAACGCCCTTGAGTATTGCGTTGTCGCGCGCCGTCCGGGATGTCGACGAGGGCCCCGGTCGTTGCCGAGCCGATGATCTCGCCCGGCTCGCGCGCGTCGTACTGCTCGGTCAGAAAGTCGGGGACTTCGAAGTCGGCACCGTTCTCCATGCTCTCGATACGCGCCAGTTCCGGAACGGTGCGCACCACATCGACGGTGGCCGGCCTCAGCAGGCCGATGCCGAGCTTTGGCGAGCAGGCACTGCTCAGCCCGGCGGCGGTGCGTACGGCCAGCGCCGTCGCGCTCGATGCAACGGAAACCAGTTCGCTGCATCGCCGTGAGTTCGAGGGGCTGCGCGCCAGCACACCAGCGTCGCGGATGTGTATATGTGCGCAGATCTCTCGATCGAGGTGCCTCTGCGCCAGGACGACCTGGCATCGCTGGCCGGCTCGACGCGTCCCACGGCGAACCGTGTGCTCCGTTCGCTCGAGGATACCGGAGTCATCACGCTCGCTCGGGGACAGATCACCGTCGTCGACATCGCGGCGCTCTGCACACGTGCGCGCTGATCAGGCGCCTTGTTGCGCCCCCGGCACGATTCGAACGTGCGACCGTCGCATGAGAAGCCCGTTCAAGGGGTTGCAGATGGCCACTCGTGACAAACCGCACGTAGTCCGCGACACACCCCGGCGGTACATGATCACCAACGGCACCTCACGCAACTGCGAATGGCGGGCATCGAGTTGGCAGGACGCAACGGCTCGAATGCTCTCCGCGCCCGAACGCCGGATGCGCGGTCACGCCATCACAGCGCCACCACGACCGCCGTCGCCGCCGGTGAGGCCGCTGCCTGCTCCATCCCGGCGAGCATTGCGCCGGCGATGACACTGAACGCGGCGGCCCATGCCTCGCGAACGTCGGCAGTGAAGAGATCCCCGAGGCCTTGCTCGAGCGTCCACAGCAGCGCAGCGCCGACGACGTCGAAGTGTTCGGGAAGCACTCCGTAGCGAACGTGTCGCGCGCCGAGCCTGACCAGGAACGGGGCGACCTGCTCGATGTTGTCGAGCCCATCCACTACTGTTTTCACCGCTGCCATCGTCCGGGTCGCCTGCAGCGCAATGTCGTCTCCGAAGAGCGACCGCGTCCCCGGTGCGAGCGTGAAGACTCGCTCGTAGAAGAGCAGACCGGCTGCGTCAACGATTGGCAGCACGTGCACGAAGGACGACTGGACAAGGGCGACGTGTGCTTCGGTGATGATCGCTGCGCTCGAGGGGGTACACGTGTTGTTCATACCCTCAAGGAGGCCCGAGAACGGCTCGAGCATCACAGAGCAGGCGATACTCAATTTTCAGCAACGGCAGTACTCAGTCGCAGCACCCGAGGCACATTTCGTCCCGTCGTGTTGCCCGACAACCGGGATCGTCGCGATCGACGACTACACCCCGAGCACCGTGTGGCCGCTCCACCAGGACAAGGTCCGCGACCAATCAGAGATCCACTTGCTCGAGGACACCGACTCTCCACGACCGAGATCGCCGTCACACCAGATGTCATGGATCGTCGATTGCCGCTCCACGGACCTCGCGATGACCTAGCGAGGATGTTCACGTGGTGTGAGCTGGTCTTTTGTGGCGCCCCCGGCAGGATTCGAACCTGCGACCGTCGGATTAGAAGTCCGGTGCTCTATCCAGCTGAGCTACAAGGGCATGTGGCGGCTCAAGTCTGGCAGTTGGGCCAGGTATTTGCGCGCAGTGAGCACGTCGTGGATGACTCGCGCACCCCTTCGTCAGGATGTCTCCATCGGCATACGAACGACAGGGGAACCCGATGAAGGTACTGGTAGCGACTCACATCACCCAAGGCAATGAGATGGGCGACTATTGCTGGGCGGTCGACGGCGAACTCGTCACACCGCTCGGCTTGGTCTGTGGCAACAGTCGGTGTGGCTGCGAGCGCGGCTTTCCCAGTCTCGCCAGCTCCAGCGCGACGACAACTGCGATGGTCGTCGATCTCGCCCACATCGGCCGCGCCGAACTGGAAACCGCAGTACACGCTTCGCTGCAGCGCGGCGGTTGGCTGACCGACGGGGTCGGCTCAGACGATCTCGATGATGAATTCGATGACGAATTCGATGACGAGGACGATCTGACTGACGAGGAGTTCATCGCTGCCCACGTCGACGCGATCATCAAATCGGCGGGCAGCTTCGCGATCGGCTCGATCCTGTGCCGATCGAAGGACAGCGTCTTCGCTCGCCAGTCCATCGCGGCCTGAGCGTGACGCTGCTCACACACCGTCGCGGAGGTGGCGGCGCACGAAGTCGAGCGCCGTGATCACGCTCATCTGGCGCATCTGTTCACGTTGACCCGGCATCCGGACCGTCGTCGTGATGACCTCGTCGCCGATGGCGAGGCCGATACACAGAGTGCCGACCGGCATGCCGTCCTGCTCGGTCGGACCGGCCACGCCCGTGAGCGCGAGCGCGACGTCACTGCCCAACACCCGGCGAGCACCACGGGCCATCTCTGCCGCCGCGGATTCACTGACGACGGGACCGCGGGTCACACCCAGCAGCTCGAACTTGACCTCGCTCGCATAGGAGACGATGCTGCCGCGCAATACGTCGCTGGCACCGGGGATCGCTGTCAAACGCCCAGCCACGAGTCCACCGGTGACGGACTCGGCGAGTCCGAGCGTCAGCCCGCGAGCGCGCAGCATCTCCAGCACGACCGATTCCATCGTGTCGTCGTCGAACCCGAACACGTGCTGGCCAACGATCTCCTCGACGCGGCCGGACCAGTGATCGAGCAGCGCCGTGACCGCCTCCTTCGTGGGTGCCTTGGCGGTCAAGCGCACCTTGAGACCTTCCCAGCCGCTGGCCAGGAAAGCGAGCGTCGGGTTACCGACCTGGTCGAGTTCGGCGATGATCGGATCGAGCGTCTCATTGAGGCCGCTCTCGCTGTCACCCCATGTCCGCAACGTACGACTGGCGATGACCGCGACCTCGCCGCTGCGCTGGTGGAGGTCGGGCAGGATCGCCCGCTCGACCATCTCCTTCATCTCGTGCGGTACGCCTGGAACGGCGTACAGGATCTTCTCGACGCCGTCGATCATCACCGGACAGATCAAGCCGGGAGCCGTGCCACGGGTCTGCACGATCACACTGGCGCCGGCCGGCACCTGAGCCTGGCGGAGGTTGTTGTCCGACATCGGTCGGTTGCGGGCCGCGAACATCTCACGGATCCGGTCGGCGATGTCGTCGTGGGTCTCCAGCTCCACACCCATCACCAACGCAATCGCATCGCGGGTCAGGTCGTCGTGGGTCGGGCCGAGGCCTCCACAGACGATGACCGCGTCGGCATCGGCCAGGGCCCGACGGAACGCGGACTCGACACGGCCGAGGTTGTCGCCGACCTTGATCTGCAGCAGCGAGTCGAAACCGTGCGCAGCGAGCTGCTCACCGATCCAGCCGGAGTTCGTGTCGGTGATCTGACCGAGCAGCAGCTCGGTCCCGACGGCGACGACGTCAACTCGCATGGACCATCCGTTCGACCTCGTTGTGACGATGGGCGCGCCACATGTACTGCCCGAAACTGATGATCGCGAGGACCACCGAGAGCCAGAGCAGGCCCTTCCACAGCCATGTCGCGTCGATCACGGTGAGCGGTGCGACGGCGAACGCCACCGAGAACTGCTGGGTGAGCGTCTTGACTTTGGCCACCTTGCTCGCGGGCACGCTGATGCCCTTGGCTCCGACGGCGACGCGGTAGAGGCTCATCGCCAGCTCGCGGGCGAAGATGATCGCGACCGGCAGCCACCAGAACACCTCGATGTCGATCAGCGTCATCATTGCGACCAGCACCAAGAACTTGTCGGCGAGCGGGTCGACGAACGCACCGAAGGTGGTGCTGCCGTGACGCCGGGCGAGGAAGCCGTCGATACCGTCGCTCGCGCACAGGAAGAACCAGACAGTGACCGCCAGCCAGCTGCCGCGGCCATCGTCGGGAATCACCAGGAACATCACCGGGGCGATGAACATCCTCGCGATCGTGACCAGGTTGGCCCAGGTCGCGACGGCGCTCGGATCGACCGGCATCACTCCACCTCGGCTGCGCCGGCAGCGACAAGGTCGGGCCCGAGGGCGTTGACCACGGTGATGTCGTGGAACTCACCGACCGTCAGGTGGTCGGGGACGTGGATCACGCCGTCGATCTCCGGTGCTTCGTGGTGGCTGCGTCCGACGCCACGCTCGTCGACGAGCACGCGCAACGTCGCACCGATCAGCGAGTCGCGTCGGGCGGCGGTGATTGCGTCCTGCATCTCGCGCAGCTCGGCGAGCCGCTCGTGCATCAGGCCCTCCTCGACCGCACCGTCGAGGTTCATCGCGTACGTACCCTCTTCCGGGCTGTACGCGAAGAACCCGCACCAGTCGAGCTGCGCCGACTCGACGAACGCGAGGAGTTGATCGTGATCCTCTTCGGTCTCGCCCGGATACCCGACGATGAAGTTGCTGCGGAACGCGGCCATCGGCTCTCGGGCGCGGATGTCCTCGATCCGTCGCAGGAACCGTCCGCCGTCACCCCAGCGACGCATTCGCCGCAGCAGTGGCTTACTGACGTGCTGCAGGGACAGGTCGAAGTACGGAACACCTGTCTCGCAGATCGCGTCGATCAGATCGTCGGAGAGATCACTCGGATACAGGTACAGCAGGCGCACCCAGTCGGTGACCGACGTGACGGCGCGGACCAAAGGCACGATGGAGCCGGCACCGAGCTCATCGGGGCGGTCCTTGCCGTAGCTGGCCAGGTCCTGGGCGATGAGCACGATCTCGCGGGCCTCCAGCTGCTCGACCTCGCCGAGGATCGAGCTGACGTCGCGGCTGCGCTGGGGCCCACGGAAGGACGGGATCGCACAGAAGCCGCACGAGCGGTCGCAGCCCTCGGCGATCTTCACATACGCCCACGGAGAGGTCGACTTCGGACGAGGGAGGTTGAGCAGATCGAGCGTCGGCACCGGAGCCGATCCGACCGGGATCAGTTTGCGCTTCGGCGTCGCGAGGACGTTCACGGACACGCCGAAGCCCGCAACCTGATCGACCTCCGGCAATGCCTCGGCCAGCTCGTCGCCGTAGCGCTCGGCCATGCAGCCGGTGACGACGAGCCGCGAGCCGTCGCGGCGCTGGTCCTCGAGGGCGAGGATGGTGTCGATCGACTCCTGGCGGGCCTCGCCGATGAACGCGCACGTGTTGACGACGACCAGGTCGGCGAGACTGGCGTCGTCGGTCGAGGTCATCCCGTCGGCGAGCAATGTGCCCATCAGCTTGTCGGAGTCGACCTGGTTCTTCGGGCAACCCAGGGTCTCGATGTAGAACCGTTTTGCCACGGCCACCGAGCCTAGCGAGTGTCCCCGGATGCCGGTCGGTTACCAACCGGTACCCGCGGCCGGCACCACGCGACCGACACGATCACATCCAGTTCAGGCGCAGGCCACGGTGCGGCCAGCGCGCCTTGACCAGCTTGCCGGACCCGGACAACGTGATGTATGCCGTGCGGTATTCGCCACTGCCGTCGTCGTCGCCGAAGCAGATGTTCGTCGTGAGTGGATCACCGGTCGGATGGTGCACGACGCTCGAGCCGTCGGCGGAGATCACGGTGATGCCGCCGTTGGACAGGGTGGCGACGCAGACATTGCCCTCACCGTCAACACCGAGGGAGTCCAGCAGTTGGTAGCCGACGAGGCCCGCCAGGCACAGGGTTGGATCGAGCGGGCCGGGCAAGTCGATCACTCCCGGGGCGGTGACGGTGCGCTGCATCACTCGACCGTTGTAGGTCTCGGCCCAGTAGACCCGGGTGCCGTCCGGTGACAGGCCGATGCCGTTGGGGGCCTCGACCGGGTAGACGACCTCGGTGATCGAGGAGCCGTCGGGCAGGGCGTAGTAGATGCCGGTCAGGTCGGTGGTCCGATCGGCCTCGTTGCGCACGCCGTGGTCGGTGAACCACATCCCGCCGGCAGCATCGAACACGATGTCGTTCGGCGCACGCAGCGGGTGGCCGTCGCACTCGGTGTAGAGGTCGGTCACCGTGCCCGAGGCGATGTCCACGCGTTGGATTCGGCCACCGATGTAGTGGCCTGGATCGAAGGGCCCGGGGAGTAACCACTCCCCCAGATCGACCGGCGTGAAGCAGCCGCCGTTGTTGCAGACGTACAGCGCTCCGTCGGGCCCGATCGCCAAGCCGTTCGGGCCGCCAGGGATCTCGGCGACGGTCTCCTTGGTCCCGTCGGGCAGGACCCGGGTGATCCGCGGACCGAACATCTCGACCAGGATCACCGATCCGTCGGGCATCGCAATCGGCCCCTCCGGGAAGCGCAGCCCCGATGTGACCTCGATCAGTTCCAACCCCGACATGACAGACCCCCTGCGCTCGTTCCCCGCCGGAACCGTACACGCAGGCCACCGCACACGAGGGTCGACGAGCCCCTCGTTCGCTCGTGACACACAATGTCTATGTCACGACATTCGCCAGAGTCCGCCGACGATAGTTGTGACGCAGAACGTCTCTGTCACGCGTCGCCCGCCCGTGACAAACTCAGAGGCTGCTGCCGTCCTCGTCGCGCCACGGCTTCTCCTGGAGCAGCTCGAACTCCTCGACCGTCATCAGCACCGAGCGCGCCTTGGAGCCCTCACTCGGCCCGACGATGCCGCCCTGCTCGAGCAGATCCATGATCCGCCCGGCACGAGCGAAGCCGACCTTGAGCTTGCGCTGCAGCATGGATGTCGACCCGAGTTGGCTCCGCACGACCAGCTCCATCGCCTGCCGGGTCAACTCGTTGTCGTCCTCGTCGCCGGAGTTCGACGACGAGCTGGAACTACCGCCTCCGCCACCGCCGGGACCCGGGAACAGGCTGTTGCCGCTTCCTCCGCCCTCGTCGTCGCCCTCGACCCCTGAAACGTAGGTGACCTCTGGTGACTGGCGGCGCCAATGGCCGACGATCTTACGGACCTCTTCCTCGCTGACGAAGGAGCCCTGGATGCGCTGGGCGACGTTGGAGCTGCCGGGCAGCAGGAGCATGTCGCCCTTGCCGACGAGCTTCTCGGCGCCGGGTTGGTCGAGGATGACGCGGCTGTCGGTGAGGCTGCTCACCGCGAACGCCATCCGGGCAGGGACGTTGGCCTTGATCACCCCGGTGATGACGTTCACGCTCGGTCGCTGGGTCGCGATGATCAGGTGGATGCCGACAGCGCGAGCCTTCTGGGCGATGCGGGTGATGCTCTCTTCGACGTCACGCGCCGCAACCATCATCAGGTCGTTCAACTCGTCGACGACGACGACGACGTACTCCATCCGCTTCGGCGGGTTCTCTGCCGACGGCATGAACTCCGCGTCGATGTCACCGAGCACAGGATCGGTCAGCTCGCCGCGATCGAATGCCGCGTTGTACCCGCCGATGTCGCGGAATCCGACCTCGGACAGCACGTCGTAGCGACGGTCCATCTCCTTGCACGCCCACTGCAACGCGTTGGCTGCCTTTTTCGGGTTGGTGACCGGCTGGGTGAGCAGGTGCGGCAACTTGCTGTACTGGCCCATCTCGACCTGCTTAGGGTCGATCAGGATCAGCTTGACCTGGTCGGGTGTGGCCCGCATCAGCAGCGACGTGATGATGCAGTTGATGCCGCTGGACTTGCCCGCACCGGTCGCGCCGGCGATGAGCAGGTGCGGCGTGGTGGCCAGGTTGAGGAACACCGACCGGCCGGCGATGTCCTTGCCGACTGCGACATCGAGCGGGTGGGTGGCCGTCTTGGCCTCGGTCGACGTCATGATGTCGCCGAGCGAGACGAGTTGGCGGGTGTGGTTCGGCACCTCGACGCCGATCGCCGATCGACCCGGGATGGGCGCCAGGATGCGCACGTCGATGGCGGCCATTGCGTAGGCGATGTCGCGATTGAGGCTGGTGACCCGGGCCACCTTCACACCGCTGCCTAGCTCGAGCTCGTATCGCGTCACCGTCGGGCCGACGGTCATCCCGACCAGCTTGACCTCGACACCGTGGGAGTTGAGCGAGTCGACGAGGGTCCGTCCGCGAGACTCGACCTCGGCTTTGTCGATGGTCTGGACACCCGAGCGAACCAGGAATGTGGGCGGCGGCAGGACCCACTGCCCCTTCCGCGCCCCCGGGCCGAGCGGCAGCTCGCCCTGTTCGACCACCGTGGCCAGCAGCGGATCAAGCGCCCCCATCGGAGCCGTCGACTTCTTGGCTCGCGGGGCTCTCGGCGCCGGGTTGTCGACCGCTTCGGCATCTGCGTCGTAGATCTGTGGCGCCGGCAAGCCGGAATCGACGTCGCGGGACCGCTCGCTGGTCAACGTCGACATGTCGCCAACGGCTCGTTTCGCAGCGCGCCCGACGGGGGCCACCATCGAGCCGGCCGAACCGAGCGAGCCGCGTGCCGCCGCATACAGCGACCGCACGCTCTGGTTGGAGATCAGCAGGATCCCGACGAATCCGATCGCGATCAGGAGCACGACGGCGCCGATGGTGCCGATCAGCGAACTGATCGGGACCGCGATGATGGAGCCGAGGAACCCACCGGCGCGCTTCAAGGTGTCGTTGTTGCCCGTGACGCCCGCGCCGTGGCCCCGGGTGACGTGCAACAGTCCCAGCACGGCGAATGAGATCGCGCCCCAGCCGGCGATGAGCCGGAAGCGGTGACTGCTCTTGCCGGAGCGGATGAGCGCAACCCCGATGAGGACGAGCACGACCGGGACGGCAAAGCGACCGAGCCCGGCGAGGAACCCGAGCACATTCGTCGCAAGCCTGCCGAGGATCCCGGCCAGCTTGAGATAGATCGCCAACCCGACGAGCAGGCCACCGAAGATGAACGCGATCCCGATGAATTCGTGTTCGCGTCCGCTGACGGCGTCGCGCAGCTCGGCGCGGGCCTGATCACCACGACGGGCCTGATCACCACGACGGGCCTGGTCCCCACGACGGAGCGGGCCGCTCGGGTCGGCGTCACGGGTCGCGACCGCCTTCGAACTGGAGACCGCCTTCGGACCAGCGACCTTGGCGAGCGAGCGCGACGCGGCGACGCGCGGCGTCGGGGCCGTCTGCTTCGAGCGGGTGCTCCGGGGTTTCTCCCCCCACGTTGCCATAGGTGATCAACGTACCAAGGGGGCGCGCGCCGACGGTGCCAATCAGGATTCGGTCGGCGTGAGCTGGTCGGTTCCGAGCACGTTCCCGGTCGGTCCGACCGAGATCTGGAACTCCGTGCCGGTCGATGACCCGGCGGTGATGGCATAGCCGACGCCACCGCCGTCGGCGCCCGTCACCGAGAAGCGCAGAAACGTCGACGTCGGCAACTGCGACACGGTGAGAGCCATCACGCGGGTCTCGTCGAAGGTCATCTGCGATGCCGCGAACGTCGGCCCGCTGGCCGGGACGGCAACGGCAGGCGGTTCGAGGGTGCCGTCCGCGTCGTAGACGTACGCGACGGCCTTGGTCGCATCGTCGGTCGCAACGAACAGGTTGACCAGGGTCACGGTCGCGTTCACCTCGAAGTACTGCTGCGCGCCCCCGAGCTGGGCCTCCAGTGCCGCAACGGCTGGACGGATCTTGTCGAGCAACACCGGAGCAGCACCGGCCGGGATGGGTGCAGCCGTCGTCGTGACGGCATTCGAGCTCGACGATGGGTTGGAGCTGGAGCACCCGGCGACGGCGGCGACGGCGACGGCGGCGAAGCACACCGCAACGACGGCCACCCTCACCTGTTCACGCCTCCATGACGACGGGAACGATCATCGGTCGCCGCTTGGTGCGCTCGTGGACGAACTTGCCCGCCGCCCGACGAACATCGCGCTCGAGTGCGTCGACGTTGCGCTCGCCCTTGGCGAGCGCAGCTTCGATGGTGTCGGCGACACGGTCGCAGGCTTCGTCGAGCAGATCCTCGGCCTCGGGCGCATAGACCCAGCCACGCGTGATGATCTCGGGTCCGGTCAACACCTTGCCGGACTGGATGTCCACCGTGACGACCACGACGACGACGCCCTCTTCGGCGAGCACCTTGCGGTCGCGCAGGACACCCTGGCCGACGTCGCCGACGATGCCATCGACATAGAGGTACCCGGCCGGCACGCGCCCGGTCGGCGTCAGGCCGTCGTCGGTCAACGTCAGCACGTCGCCGTCCTCGCACACCAGAACGTTCTGAGGGGCGACCCCCATCACGATGCCGAGCTTGGAGTTGGCCACGAGATGGCGGTATTCGCCGTGGATCGGCACGTAGTACTCGGGCCGGACGATGGACAGATAGGTCTTCAGTTCGTCGGCTTGGGCGTGACCGGTCGCGTGCACGTCGCGGACTCCGCTGTGGATGACCTCGACGCCGGCACGCAGCAGGCCGTCGATGACACGGTTGACGTTGCTCTCGTTGCCGGGGATGGCGTGGCTGCTCAGGATGACGGTGTCGTTGTCACCGACCTTGACCCAACGGTTCTCACCGCGCGCCAGCAAGCCGAGTGCCGACATCGGCTCGCCCTGGGACCCGGTCGAGACGATGCACAGCTTCTCCGGCGGATACTTGTCCGCTTCCTCGATGTCGATCAGCGACGCGTCGGGGATGTTCAAGATCCCCAGCTCGCGACCCATACGCACGTTCTTTTTGATGCTCAGGCCTAGCGTCGCGACGATGCGTCCGTTGGCGATCGCGGCGTCAGCGATCTGCTGGATGCGGTGCAGGTGGCTGGCGAAGCTGGCGGTGATGATCCGTCGGCCGTGTTGCTCGGCGAAGATCGCGCGCAGGACGGACCCGACGGATGTCTCGCTCGGGGCGTAGCCGGCCTCTTCGGAGTTGGTGCTGTCGGCGAGCAGGACGCGCACGCCTTCGGTGGACGCGATGGCACCCAGACGAGCCAGGTCGGTGCGTCGTCCGTCGACCGGGGTGAGGTCCAGCTTGAAGTCGCCGGAGTGGATGATGACGCCCTGGGGCGTGTGGATCACGACGGCGTGAGCGTGGGGCACGCTGTGGGTGACGGGCAGGAACTCGACGTCGAACGGGCCGATCATGCGTCGCTCGCCGTCCTTGACGACCACGAGCTCGGTGCGTCCGAGCAGACCGGCTTCCTCGATGCGGTTGCGGGCCAGGCCGAGCGTCACGGCCGAGCCGAAGATCGGGAAGCTGAGCTCGCGGAGCAGGTATTGCAGCGCGCCGACGTGATCTTCGTGACCATGGGTGGCGACGCAGCCGACGACGCGGTCCTTATTCTCGCGGAGCCAGGTGAAGTCGGGCAGCACCAGGTCGATGCCGTGCATGTCCGCGTCGGGGAACATCAACCCGCAGTCGATCAGGAGCAGCTTGTCGTCCTGCTCGATGGCCATGCAGTTGCGACCGATCTCACCAAGGCCTCCGAGGAAGGTGATCTTGACGGGAGCGGTCATGGGCGACACGACTCAGGGTTGGGGGCGAAGGGGGAAAGCATCCCTCCATCGTGCCAGGTTGGCCCACACTTGCGGTGCTCGCTCATCCACGAATGCCGGAGCATCACCCATCGGCAGGCGGGCCTGACCGACAGGGATGCCCAGGTGGCGCATCATCGCCTTCGACGGCAGCGGGTTCGGTGCGTCGTCGCCGGTCTCGAACGCGAAGCTCTCCAGCATGCGGCTGTTGACCAGGCGGGCGCCCACGGTGTCGCCCTTGTCCCACAGATCGAACATCTGTTGGTGGTCGTCGCCGGTCCAATGGGTCGCGACGCCGACGGTGCCGACGATTCCGCTGGCCAACAGCGGCAAGGTCATCACGTCGTCGCCGCTGTAGACCTCGACGCCATCCGGTGCGCTGCTGATCAGGGCCGCAGTCTCGCCCGGATTGCCGGCCGCATCCTTGAGCGCGACGATGTTCGCCACGTCCCGGAACAAGCGCAGCAGTGTCGAGGTCGAGATCTTGCGCCCGGTGCGGACGGGGATGTCGTAGACCATCATCGGCAGGTCGCTGGCTGCAGCCATCGCGCGCAGGTGACCCTCGATGCCGGCCTGCGACGGCCGGTTGTAATACGGGCACAGGCCGAGTGTGCCGGCCGCGCCGAGTGCGGCGGCTTCCTTGGTCAGATGGACCGAATGCGCTGTGTCGTTCGTGCCGCTACCGGCGATGACCGGGATGGTGACGGCTTCGATGACGGCGGCGAACAAGGAGAGTCGTTCGTCGTCGGTCAGCACCGGGGCCTCGCCCGTCGTGCCGGCGACGACCAGACCGTCGTTGCCGTGGTCCTGCAGATACTTCGCCAACTGTCGGGCGACGTCGAAGTTGACCGAGCCGTCCTCGTTCATCGGCGTGACCATGGCGGTGAGTACCCGACCAAAGCGTGACATCAGTGCGTTCCCTTTCAGTGGGCGCTGGCCGGTGAGACTCGGACCCGGCAGACATTCTGGCCCGCTGGATGGCCGCTCGCCCACACCCATTGACGTTTCATTCGCCACGAAAACCGGTGCGTTTGCACCAGTCGATTCAGCCCCGCAGCCGGCCCCACATCAGGATCCGCCGGAACGGGAAGAAGTACGGCTCGTGATCGCCGATGGTGGCCAGGAGCCGACGCTCGTACTCGTCCACGAACGCGGCGAACGTCGCCTCGTCGAGCACCTTCTGGAATCGCGTCAGCGTCGTGCCGCGCACCCAGTCCACGACCGACCGACTGTGATCGAGCACGTGGGGGTACACCTGCAGCCGGACATGCTGGCGGGTGCAGCCGAGGTCGTGCAGGAGCGTCGCATAGGCCTCGGGCGCGAGCACGTTGTCGGCCACCGGATCCTCGGGCGGCCCGGCCTCGCCGAACGCCTCCGCGAACTGGTCGAGATGGGCGACCTCGGAGATCACCGTGTGCGACGGCATCGCTGCGTTGGCCGGCACCTGAACGGCAATCTGTCCGCCATCGCGCATGCCGCGCACCCAACGCGCCAGCACCGCGGCGTGATCCGGCACCCACTGCAGGCTCGCGTTGGCCAGCACCAGGTCGACGGGAGCCCCACTGCCGGTCCACTGGCCGATGTCGCCACGCACGAAGTGCAGCGCACTCGACATGTACTGATCCGCGATGCCGAGCATCGCCGGCGAGTTGTCGATGCCGACCATCTCGCGGACCTCGAGTTGGTCGGTGGCGAGCGCCGTCAGTTCCCCCGTACCGCAGCCGAGGTCGACCGCGCGCTCGAACACGCGCGGCGTGACGAGTGCGAGGAGATCGTGGAACGGCTGGGCCCGCTCGTCGGCGAACTTGGCGTACTGCTGAGGGTTCCAGTCACCACGGACGTTCGACACGACTTGTATTATACTTGTATTTTTGTCCGGATCAAGTGACCGCAAGTGACCTGCATCACGGACTCGATGCGGAGGAGTCACGCGGTCATCACCGGATGTGGCACTCTTGCCCGACCTGCGGTGAGTAGGCCCGCGACACGCGAGGGAGACGCATGAGCACCGTGGTGCAAGGATCGCCGACGATGGCCGACAAGGGCTTGAAAGGCGGGACGCTGGGCCTGGTCGCGGTGATCGTGATCGGTGTCGCCTCGACGGCGCCGGGCTACAGCCTGGCGGCTAGCATCGGTCTGGTCACGGGTGAGGCCGGAGTCAAGGCGCCGTTCATCATGCTCGCGGCCTTCGTGCCGATGGCGTGCATCGCAGCGTCCTTCTACTACCTCAACAAGGCCGACCCCGACTGCGGCACGAACTTCACGTGGGGCGTTCGCGCGTTCGGACCGAAGGCGGGTTGGATCGCCGGCTGGGGCTGCATCGTCGCCGACCTCGTGATCATGCCGAACCTCGCCGGTGTCTCCGGGCAGTACCTGGTTCTGCTGTTCAACGAGACGGCCGCCAACAACATCTACCTCACGACCTTCATCGGCATCCTGTTCATCATCGCGATGACCTGGATCTGCTGGAAGGGCATCGAGCTGTCGGCGAGATCCCAGGTGTTGCTGCTCGGCACCGAACTGGTCGTGCTGGCGGTTTTCGCCGTGATTGCGATCGCCAAGTCGTTCGGAAACGGCACCTCGCACACAGCCTTGGTCGACGGGGTGACCAAGACCTATCACTCGGTCAAGCCGAGCCTGTCGTGGATCTCGCCATCGGGCCTGTCCAGTTCCGCGGTCATCGCCGGCCTCGTGGTCGCTGTCTTCATCTACTGGGGCTGGGACACGTGTGTGTCAGTGAACGAAGAGGCCAAGGACTCCAGCAAGACACCGGGACGGGCAGCAGTGCTGTCCACCGTCATCCTGCTCGCGATCTACCTGATCACCTCGTTCGGCGCGGTGTCACTGCTCGGCCCCGACTTCGTCACCGACAACGCCGGCGACGCTTTCTACCAGCTGGGCAAGGTGGCGCTGCCGACCACCATGGTCAAGCTGTTGCTGATCGCTGTGCTGACCTCGGCGGCAGCCTCGTGCCAGACCACGATCCTGCCCGCCACCCGGACGATGCTCTCCATGGGTTCTCACGGCGGCGCACCGAAGAAGCTGGCTCACATCGACCCGAAGCGGCTCACGCCGGACTACAGCTCGTACCTGTTCGGCGGCGTCTCGATCGCGTGGTACCTGCTCCTCGTCACCGTCTCGCACAACACGAGTACCGATGCGTACAGCGCATCGATCGCCGCGGTCGGGATGGCGATCGCGGTCTACTACGGCCTGTCCGGCGTGTCGTGCATCGTCTACTTCCGTCGCCACCTGTTCTCGTCGGCGAAGAACTTCCTGCTCATCGGTGTGTTGCCCGGCTTCGGAGGGATCGTGTTGATCTATGTGTTCTGCAAGACCGTCTGGGATTCGCGTCACGCCGCGTACGGCTACGGCACCCTGTTCGGCGTCGGCACCGTCTTGGTCATCGGCACCCTGCTGCTGGCCCTCGGTATCCCGCTGATGCTGGTCTGCTCACGGAAGTACCCGACGTTCTTCGGCTTCCGACCCGACCCACCGGACCTGGTCAAGGATCCGTCAGGCGAGGACACGCTCGCTGCGCCGCTGGGCACCTACCGCAGAGAGATCAACTGATGGCCGGCGATCTGGTGGCAGGCGTCGGCGGCGCCGGCAGCGGCTATGCCGCAGCTCGCACCGCCGCGCGCGTGGCCAGCCTGATCGGCGTGCCATTGGTGCTGGTCTTCGGCTACGAGTCCGTCGCGATGGGCCCACGGGGTGGCGCGCTCGAGGAGGAGATCGCCGCCATCGGCGAGGAGGCGATCGCGGCCATACGCGACGAACTCCTCGCCCAGTACCCGACCCTCACGATCGACGTCGAGCTCGTGCCCCAGCGGCCGGTCGACGCTCTGATCGACGTGGCGGCCGCACGCGGCGCGCAGGTGATCGCCGTCGGGCACGGCGGCAGCGGTCCGCTCAAGGCGGCGCTGCTCGGCTCGATCACCTACGAGATCGTGCACCGAGCACCGCTGCCGGTGCTCGTGGTGCCGAACGATCCCGACGACGAGTAGATCGGTCCCGGCTACTCGCCGGCGACGGGGACGGGCTCGGCATCCGGCGAGAGCTCGAAGGAGGTGTACTCCTCACCCGTGTCGGCCCAGTCCTCGAACTGGATGACGCCCATGTCCTCGAAGCGGTGACGCAGCCACTTGTCGTTGCGCTCGAGCAGACCGAGCTTCTTGCAGTTCGGCACGATCTTGCTGAACAGCATCGACTGGAAGACCTCACGCGTCGGGTCGTTGATCACGAGCGGCATGATGTCGCGCATGTTGACGCCCATGCGCTCCCAGACCTCTTGCTGCATGAAGCGGTCGCGCATCCGCACGGCGGCCTCGAACGCAAACTCCTGGCGGTCCTTCATCTCGGCGTCGGTCATGCCGTCGTAGACCTCTTTGAGCGAGAGCACGCCGAAGGCGACGTGACGGGCCTCGTCGCTCATCACATAGCGGAGGAGCTGCTTGAGCAGCGGCTCCTGGGTGATCTGGTGGAGGAATCCGAACGCCGCAAGCGCGAGGCCCTCGACCATCACCTGCATCCCGAGGTACGTCATGTCCCACCGGCTGTCGTTGATGATGTCGTCGAGCAGGAGGCGGAGGTGCGCGTTGACCTGGTAGCTGCCACCGAGCTTCTCGTGCAGGTAGCGACCGAAGACTTCGACGTGGCGGGCCTCGTCGACGACCTGCGTGCTCGCGTACAGCTTGGCGTCGTACCACGGCACGGTCTCGACGATCTTGGCCGTACAGATGAGTGCGCCCTGCTCGCCGTGGAGGAACTGGCTGAGCTGCCAGTTACGACCCTCGATGCCGAAGTTCAGCCACTCCTTCTCGCCCCACTTCTGCACCGGGGTGCCGATGAAGGTGTTGACGTCGAGACCGCTTCCGAGGGTCTCCTGGTCCTGCTTGACGACCTTCTCGATGTCGACCTCGGTGTTCCAGGGCAGGTCGGTGGTGCCGTTCCACTGACCGGTCTTGGCCTTCTCGTACAGCTTGCGCAGCGGCGGCCGGGCCAGCGAGTAGTCCCAGGTGAAGATCGAGTCGGCGTTGTTCTTGACGACGTGCTCGACCTCGTTCGGGTCCGTCGTCGGGACGGCAAGAATCGCGTCGATGTCGTTGATCTCGCCACGACCGAGGATGGTCTGGTTGTCGTTGTGGACGATGGTCATGATGGTGCTCCTGTGGGGATGACAGCGGCCGAGGTGAAGGCCGGGAGGATCTGGATGCGGACGAAAGCACGCGCTGAAACCTCATTGCCGAGATCGACGTGGTCCGACGGTGCGAGGAAGTAGGAGATGACGAGGCGGGCGAGGAGGTCGACCAGTCGCGCGGCCTCGGCCCGGCCAAGAAAGGAATCGACCAACGGGGCCAGGAACAGCGAAGCCATCCGGATGATCCGGGGCAACCCCTGGACGGTGAGCTGCGACAGCGTGTCGCCGGGCTCGGACATCAGCATCAGGGCGAGATGATCGTCGGCACGCAGCTCGTGGGTCGCGACGACAACCGTGCGCACGAGCAGCTCCTCGAGCGACTCCGAGCCGGTGACGCCGTCCTTGAGCCGGGTGAAGAACTCCTCGAGCTCGCGCACCCGGAGCGCATCGAACACGACGTCGCGTCCCCCCGGGAACATCCGGTACAGGGTGGCGCGAGAGACGCCGGCGGCTGCGGCGATGTCGTCGACGCCGACCTTGGCGATCCCCCACCGCTCACAGCATGCCTTCGCCGCGTCGAGGACGCGTGTTTCGGCCGGGGTCATGGTGAGACAGTAAGACGAATTCGTCTCAGTGTCAAGTGTCACGAGGTCGGCACTTCCTTGCCGGGCGCACTGGTTCCAGCGGTCGGTGCTCACTGCGGTGTGATGTCGTCTGACAGACGACATCACGCGGTCAGAGGCGGCCGGCGTCGATGATTCGTTTGAGGAAGGCCTGGGTGCGCTCCTCGGTCGGGTCCCCGAAGATCTGCTCCGGCGGCCCTTCTTCGAGGATGACGCCCTCGTGCAGGAAGCACACCTTGGAGGCAACCTCCTTGGCGAAGTGCATCTCGTGGGTGGCGAGCATCATCGTCATTCCGTCACGGGCCAGATCACGCACGATGTTGAGGACCTCGGCGACGAGCTCCGGGTCGAGCGCGGACGTGATCTCGTCGAGCAGCATCAGCCGCGGCTCCATCGCCAGGGCGCGCACGATGGCCACCCGCTGTTGCTGCCCACCGGACAGCCGGTCGGGGTAGTCCCGGGCCTTGTCGGCGAGGCCGATCCGGGCCAGCAACTGCAGGGCGCGGTCCTCGGCCTCGTCCATCGGGATGCGCAGGACCTTGCGCGGAGCCAGGGTGATGTTGTCGAGCACGCTCATGTGCGGGAACAAGTTGAAGGACTGGAAGACGATGCCGATCTCCTGGCGCAACGCATCCACGTCGATGCCGGAACCGCTGCACCGCTCGCCGTCGATGCGAATCATGCCCTGGTCGATGATCTCGAGCGCGTTGATGCACCGCAGCAGTGTGCTCTTGCCACTACCGGAGGCACCGATCAGGCAGACCACCTGATGGAGCTCGACATCGAGATCGATGCCGCGCAAGATGTGCGCCTCGCCGAAGAACTTGTGGACGTCGCGGATCTCGAGGAACGACATGGTCAGCGGCCGCCCTGCGTGCGGTTCTGGGTCCGGCGCTGCAGCCACTCCAGCCACCTGGTGAACGGGATGGTGACGAGCAGGAACAGCATGGCCGCCATCGAGTAGCCGGCGAGGGTGCCCTTGGAGTTGTTGATGAAACGGGCGCGGGCGACGACATCGAGCACACCGATGAAGCTGATGATCGCTGTGTCCTTCTGCAACCCGATGAAGTCGTTCAGCAACGGAGCCACGACACGGCGCACGGCCTGCGGGACGACGACGTGGCGTAGCGATTGCGAGTACGACAGACCGAGCGAACGAGCGGCGGCAAGTTGGCCCCAGTGCACCGACTCGATGCCAGCGCGGTAGACCTCGCTGACGTACGCGCCATAGGTCAAGGTGAGGGCCAGGATGACGTATTGCATGTCCGACAGGTCGCCGGCCAGGGGCACCTTGGCCTGAAGGAATCCCAGACCGATCAGTGACACGACCAGCAGCGCCGGAATCGCCCGGAAGACGTCGACGTAGAGCGTCGCCAGGAAGCGGATCGGTCGGCACGCCTTGCCCGGCAGCAGCCGCACGATCGCGACCACGAGCGCCCAGACCAAGACGATGACCTCGGTGATCATGAAGACCTGGACGTTGATCCAGAAACCTTTCAGCAACGAGACCCACGATCGCCGGTCGCTGAGGATCGACCAGGCGAAGAACACGATGCGAACGGCACCGTCGTTGTTGAACAGCACGTACGCCATGAAGGCGATCACGTACACCGTCAGGCCGATGCCGACCGAGTACCACGCCCAGTCCCTCGCCTTGCCGCCGGCCTCACGCGCCGGCTCGACCTCGCCCTTGCGAGCGAGGCCGGCCGACTTCAGCGAGTAGTACATCGACGCGATTCCCGTCGGCGGGAACAGCAGGCTGACAACGGCGGCCTTGCGATAGGTGAGCACCCGGCCCACCCGCCGCGGGGAGGGCGAGCCGACGAGCAGTCCCAGCTCGTTCACCGAGGCTGGCTCAGGAAGCGGGAACGTCGATGAACGGCACGGTGGAGGGGTCGCCACCCAGGTACTTGGCGATCAACGCGTTGACGGTTCCGTCGTCGATGAGGCCCTGGATGATCGGATCGAAGATCTCCTTCTTGCCGTTGCCCTTGCCGAAGATGGCGCCGTACTCCTCACCCGTCTTGAACTGACCGACGACTTCGAGCTTGCCGCCCGAGTTCGATGCCTGACCGAGGTTGATCGGCGTGTCGATGACGATGCCGTCGACCTGGCCGGCGTTCAGTGCGGCGTAGGCGGTGGCGAGATCCGGGTACGACTTGACGCCGTCGAGCGCCCAGCCGGGCACCTCACCCGAGGTGAGGTAGTACTCGGCCGTGGTCGAGGCCTGCACACCGATCTTGAGCGCCTTGACGTCGTCCCAGCTGGCGACCTTCGTGCCGGCCTTGACGAGCAGGCCCTGGTCGCTCTTGAAGTAGCCGACCGAGAAGTCGAGGACCTTGGCCCGGTCCTCGGTGATGGTCACCTGGGACAGTGTGATGTCGTAGCTGTCCGGCGCGATCTGGCCGGCCACGATGGCGTCGAAGCCCTCGTTGCGGAACTCCATCGTCAGGCCGCACTTCGTGGCGATGTCGGTGGCGAGGTCGAACTCGATGCCGCTCTTGATCGCGTCGGGGTCGACCTCGGCGTTGGTGGTGCCCCAGAAATTGGGGCCTGGAAGGCTGGTGACGACCGAGAGCACACCGGCCTTCACCGGCTTGCAGTCGATGGATCCTCCCGCGTCGCCCGTCGCCGGCGTGCTCGCAGCAGACGACTCGGCGGTGCTGGGCGCCGTGGTGGCGGCGGTCTCGGTCTTGGCGTCGCTGCCGCAAGCGCCGAGCAACACGACGCCGGCGATGGCCACGGCTGCATACGTTCGTATCTTCATCGGTTCGTTCTCCCCTGCAGTGGACCCCGTACCTTAGCCCGCGGCCTACGCTGCGCCGAATGAGCCTCAACAGCGAGCGGTACCGGCGAGCGATCGATCAGTTCGGCCGCGTCGTTACATCTGCAATGCCAGCACGATGGGACGCGCCGTCACCGTGCACGGCGTGGACGGCGCTCGACATCGCCGGACACGTCATCGCGATCCAGCACGCGATCGTGGCGGCGATCGCCGGGCAACGCCCGCCGATGAACCCGATGAAGGACCCGGGACGACACGCCGGAGCGGACCCTGCTGCGGCATGGCTGGCCGCGAGCGCAGCGATCGACATGGCGCTCGTCGAGCCGGGCGTACTCGACCGGATCGTGAGCACGTGGCGCGGTGACGTGACCGTCGACGACATGCTCGGTTACAACGTCGCCGACACCACCATCCACGCGTGGGACCTGGCCCGTGCCATCGGTGGCGATGACCGGTTGGACCCTGACCTGGTCGTGGCGTCGCTCGAGATCCTCGCGCCGGTCGCCGACACGATGCGCGGCCCGAACATGTTCGCCGGCTCGGTCGAGGTCGAACCCGGCGCCGATCCCCAGACGAGGCTGCTCGCGATGGTGGGCCGCGCCGGCTGATCCGGCTGATCCGGCTGTTCGGTCGGCGGGCAGCCGCCGGCGCGTCGTCACTTACGCCCGCTGGTGACCCCGCAGACCACATCGCGATGGATGCACGCGTCGATCTCGCTACGCAGCTTGGCCGGATCCCATGCGTTGAAGAAGTCGGCGTGACCGGTGGTGATCGGTCCGCTGGCGAGCTGCAGCCCGCTCGGATCCCCGCTGAACGCATAGACCACGGAGAACTGCAGCTGCGGCACCGGCACCGGATGGGTGGACGGGCACGTCCCACCGCTGCTGTAGGCGACGTGGCTGTGGTGATCGGCGCTGTCGAGGTTGGTGCCGTCCCAGCAGTCCGGAAACGTCACCAGCATCCGCATCGGCCGATGGACCGGGCACGTCGGCGGCAGGGCATCACGCGCGATCCCGGTGCCACATGTCCAGGCAACGACGGCCGTGGACTGCACCCCCTGCGCGCCGGCGTCACCCGCGATCATCTTCAGGCCCGGCGGATACGGCTGCACCGTGGTGGGATCGACACCTGCGCCCGGGCGATAGTAGGCAACGCTCTTCGACGGCGTCAGCATCGTCTCGCCGTCGAACAGCGCCGGCGCCCAGTACGACGCTCGGTCGAGGCGTTGATCACACAGCGATGTACCGGCCTCGAGCGACTCGAGCGTGGATGCGGCATTGGTGCTGTCGTTGCCGAAGAAGACATGCATGTGCGAGGAACCCGGCCGGCCGGGGAAGACGATCGGATCGTCCGCGAGGGCATGGCTGTACGGGCACTCGACGAGGAACTGCGGCACGCGTCCCTGCGCGCCGGCGACCGGTGCGTCGGGCGCACCGGCGCCCGACATCTCGGGCATCGACATCTCCGGCATCGACATCTCTGGCATCGACGTTCCCGGCATCGACAGGTCGCCCGTGTCGTGGCTCTGCTGGGAGTTCGCGTCGCTCGCGCAGCCGGTGAGCGCTGACACTGCCACCAGCAGTGCAGGCGCCAACCACCGCGCCGCAACCCGACCGATCACGACCCGGGTTTGGTCGGGACCGTGATCGAGGCCGTGTCGACGGCCGCCGGCACGTCGGTGGCCGGATGCGCAGGCGCCGTCGCGGCGTCCGGCACGTTGTCCTGTGCCGGCGGTTCGGGCGACGACGTCGTGTAGTCCTGCGACGGCGGATGGGTCTCGCCCAACCAGCCGATGACGTTCAACACACCCGCAGTCCAGTCGGTCGCGGTGGGCTTGGCGCCATCGCACGGAGCCAGGGCTTCCAGCTGCAACGGTGCTGACGTCGTGAAGGAGTTGCCGCAGAAGGAGTTGCCGAGCGTCGCCAGATCCGTGCCTGCCGAGTCGACCGCGATGTCGGCGACCCGGTTGTCGGTGAGCACGTTGTCCTTGACGACGTTCTCGTGGGAGTCCCAGAGGACCGCATCAGGGACCGACGCTGGGTCCGGCAGCGGGTCGTTGACGGTGTCAGCGCACGGACGGCTCCAGCTGTCGCGCGTCGGCTGGTTGTCGTTGGGATCCTGTTCGAGGTACGGCACCAGCCCGACGCCGGTCTTGTCGTGGTCGTAGACGAGGTTGCGTTCGATGTCGTTGCCGACTCCGCCCGCGCTGAGGATGCCGTTACCCATCGCCAACAGCGCGACGTCGATCGCAGGCGTATCCGGCTGGTTGTTCGAGTACACGGTGTTACCGATGATGGTGGTCGAGCGCTCTGGATAGCAGAGCTCGTAGCTCCCGCTGTTGGGCACGACGCCGGCCCGGTTGAACCGGAAAATCGAGTTGATGATGTAGAGGTCGCCGCCGGAGTTGGTGCCGGAGTAGCCGAGGCCGTTGTACTCCGACACGACGTGGTCGATCACTGCATCGCAGGGGTAGCAGCCGCCGATGTAGAAACCGGCGTCCGGGCTGCCGCCGCCGTAGCTGTGGTCGAGCTGACCTTCGTACGAGAGGAACGCATAGACGCCGTAGTCGCCGTTGCGGAACGCAGTCAGGTACGACCCTCGGTACCCCGTGACGCCGGTCCAGAAGAAGCCGTTCTTGGTGTAGTTGCGCGCCGTCAGGTTCTCGATCGCGACGCCGTTGGCGCCGACGACGCGGATGCCGTTGTCGAGTGCGAACTGACCGTCGAGGACCGTCGCGTTGCGGTCGATGCCGCGGATCGTGAGGTTCTCCGTCTCCACCGTCACGGCCTCGTGGTACGTGCCCGGCTGGATGAGCACGAGATCGCCTGGCTTGGCCGCGTCGACCGCTGCCTGGATGGTCGGTTGATCGTCGGGCACATTGATCGTCGCGCCATCGCCAGACGGTGCGCTCGGCGATGTCGGGTCACTCGGCTGCACCGTCGACGGCGCATCGGTGGTGTTCGTCCCGCTCGACCCGACCGGTGCCGTCGTCACACCGTTCGACCCAGCGGTCGTCGCGGTGGGAGACGTCGACGGCACGTTCGTACCCGACGAACTGCTGTCGCTGCTGCAGCCAGCCACCGACAGCAACGCTGCAGCCACGAAGAAGCGTCCGAACCTGTTCACGTGTCCCCCTTGGACCCCATTGGCAGTGCGCCCGGTGTCAGCCGCTGACCGTAATGGTTCCGACCATGCCTTTCTGATTCGTACCGTGGATCGAGCAGAAGTACGCATACACGCCGGGCGTGGTGAACACGTAGCGATACACGTCGCCCGGATGGAATCCCGCGATCTGCACACCCCAGTCGTTGCCGGTCCGGGGGAGGACATTGTGGTCGTTCTTGCCCTTGTTCGTGAACACCACCGTGTCGCCGACCGCGGCGGTGGTGTCCTGGGCCCGGAAGTTGTTGTCGATGGCGATCACGTTCACCGTCACTCCGGTCGTGGTGACCATCGGCGCGTTGGTGACGGCCACAACGACCGACCCAGCACCGTCACCACCGACCGTCGCTGGTGCGCTCGCCACCGGTGCGTCACTGCCGTCGGGCGCACAGCCCGTCAGCCCGGCGAGGGCGACGATCGCCACGACCGACGCCGCAACCGTGAACCTGTTACCGGCGCGCGCCAGTATCGATGTTGTTCCCATGTGCATGCTCCCCCGGATGTCCGGGACGGATCATTGTCCCGGCAGCACGTAGTCGGCGAACTGGTCGCGCAGTGTCTTCTTGCTGAACTTGCCGACGCTGGTCTTGGGGACCTCGTCGATGAACACGACGTCGTCGGGGATCTGCCATTTGGCGAGGTGCGGCGAGATGAAGTCGATCACCTCGGCCTTGGTCATGGTCTCGCCCTCCTGCAGCACCACACAGGCCAGCGGACGCTCACTCCAGCGGATGTGGGTGACCCCGATGACGGCGGCCTCCTTGATCTTGGGATGGGCCATCAGCTCGTTCTCGATCTCGACCGAGCTGATCCACTCGCCGCCGCTCTTGATCAGGTCCTTGGTGCGGTCGACGAGGCGGATCCGGCCTGTCGGGTCCATCACCGCGACGTCGCCCGTGCGCAACCAACCGTCGGCAGTGAAGCTCTCGCCCGATCGTGGGTCGTTGTAGTAGCTGGCGGCAATCCACGAACCGCGGCACTGCAGCTCACCGCTCGTCTCACCGTCGCGAGCAACGCTGGTCGTGGTGTCCGGCTCGACGATGCGGCAGTCGACGCCGAACGCGATGAGTCCGACCGAGGTGCGCAGTTCGGCCTGCTCCTCCTGCGGCAGCAAGTGCTCGGCGGCAGTGAGCTGACCGACGGAGGCGACGGGGCTGGTCTCGGTCATCCCCCATGCCTGCAGGATCGGCAGACCGGTCGCCTTGCGGTAGGCCTCGCTCAACGCCTTCGGCACGGCGGAGCCACCGCACGGGATGGCACGCAGATGGCTGGTGTCGCGACCCTTGAGTTCGGGTAGAACGGCCATCCAGATCGTCGGAACACCCGCTGCGACCGTCACGTGCTCGTTGACGATCAGGTCGGCGATGGCCTTGCCGGACAGGTCCGGCCCAGGCATCACGAGGGCGGCACCCGTGGCGACCGCAGCGTGGGCGAGACCCCACGAGTTGGCGTGGAACATCGGCACGACGGGCAGGATGATGTCGCTCTCGCGGGCCCCCAGCGAGTCGGCGGTCATCACCCCGAACGTGTGCATGAAGGTGCTGCGATGCGAATACACGACGCCCTTCGGATTCCCGGTCGTGCCGCTCGTGTAACACATGCTCGCAGCCGTGTTCTCGGGGACAACGGTCCACGCGACGGGATCGGCGGCGGCGAGCAGCTCCTCGTAGTCGTGGGTCTCGATGCCGGCGAGATCGGTCGGGACGTCACCCCTGCCGTCGTCCATGATCACGAGGTGTTTGACGGTCTGGAAGGTCTTCAGCAACGGCTGGAGCAGACCGAGGAGGCTGCGGTCGACGAAGATCACCTCGTCCTCGGCATGGTTGACGATGTAGGTCAGCTGCTCGGGGAAGAGGCGGATGTTGAGCGTGTGCAGCACGCGCCCGCTGCACGGCGCGGCGAAGTAGAGCTCGAGGTGGCGGGCCGTGTTCCAGGCGAACGTCCCGACCCGACCCTCGGCCGAGATGCCCAACCGATCGAGCACTCCCCCGAGCTGACGGGTCCGCCGCGCCCAGGTCGCATAGTCCGTCCGCTCCAGCCCGACGGGCGTCGAGGTCGTGATCGTCTTGTCCGAGTGGTACTTCTCGGCGCGCTCGAACAGATGGATGATGGACAACGGTGCGTCCTGCATCAGACCCTGCATGGTGATCCCCTCAGTCACAGGCCGAAGCCCCCTACCAACGCACCGTACGTTACTGTCGACGAATGGTGGACAATGCTCATGGCGACCCCGTCGCGGTACCGAGCGACGATCCGTTCGCAGTGGCGCCCGTCGGCGATCCGGTCGTGGCGACCCGTCGCGACATGCGCCTGGCCGGACTCGTCAGCGCGTTCGCTGCGCTCGTCGCATGCACCCAGGTCGGCGGGATCATCTTCCCGACGCTCATCGAGCGCAGCCCCACCCTGCTGCTCGCATTGTCGTCGCGTATGCGCCACCTGCTGTTCGCGGTGCCGGCCGGTATCAACCCGTTCGGCTACGCGATTGTCGGCTTCATCCGGCTGTCGATCGCGGCCTGGATCTGTTACGGGCTCGGGTACCACTACGGCGATCGCGGCGTGCTCTGGCTCGAACGCCAGGTCCAGGGCGACACACCGGCCACGTTCCGGTGGTTGCAACGGGCCGCGGACCGAGGTGGACCGCTGTTGACGTTCCTGATGCCGGGCAGCAACATCGTCTGCGTCCTCGTGGGCCAACGCAAGATGTCGCGCGAACGATTCGCAATCTTCGTCTCGGCCGGCATTGCCTTCCGTCTCGGCTGGCTGTGGATCGCGGCGAAGCTGTTCGACAGCCAATTGAAGACGATCCTGCGGTACATCGAGCGATACCAGTGGTGGCTCGTCGTCGCGTTCTTCGCGATCACGGTCCTGCAGGGCGCCTTCAAGGCAGCCAAGAACGGACCGCCGGCACCTCGACCGTGAGTTTGCTGCTAGACAACAGGGATGGCTGCAGTCACCCTGGGGGGCAACCCCGTCCACACCGTCGGCGAACTTCCCGAGATCGGCACGAAGGCGCCCGATTTCTCACTGGCCGGCACCGATCTCGGTGAGATCACCCCGCAGACGTTCGTCGGCAAGAAGGTCGTCCTGAACATCTTCCCGTCCGTCGACACGCCGACGTGCGCGCAGAGCGTGCGCCACTTCAACGAATCCGCTGGGGGACTCAAGAACACGGTCGTGCTCTGCGTGAGCGCCGACCTGCCCTTCGCCCAGCGTCGCTTCTGCGGCGCCGAGGGCCTCACCAACGTGACCACCGGATCCAGCTTCCGAAGCAACTTCGGCCAGGCCTACGGCGTCACCCTCGCCGACAGCGCGTTCAGCGGTCTGCTGGCGCGTGCGGTCGTGGTCCTCGACGAGAGGGGCACGGTCGTCCACACCGAACTCGTCCCCGAGATCGGCAGCGAGCCGAACTACGAGGCGGCACTGAGCGCGCTCGGCTGAGCAGTCACCAACCGGACGGCGTCATGTCGTCCAGACCCCGAAGAGGTCGACGACCACGTCGACAGCTTCCGACGCGTAGACACACGCGTAGCCGCGGGACTTGGTCAACAGTGCCGAGTTGGCGCTGTCGACCCCCGCCACGAAGTTCACGTTCGACGTACCGGGCCAAGGATCGGTCAGACACGGATAGCCGGTCAGGTAGCCCGACCCGACGGCGCCCGTCGCAGTCAGGTTGACCTGAGCGGCCACGACCGAGCCCATCGCCAGTACGTAGGCCAGGTTCGACTGGCTGCGCGGCTTGTCCTGGACCCGCGTGTCGAGCAGGCGCTGCGGGCTCAGTGCTGCGTATCGGGCGGCTGCGCCCGGCTGGTACTCGGCGAGGAGGTCGACGACGAGGTCGGTCTCCTGCGAGGTGTACAGGCACACCGCTCCCCCGGCGCCGACACGCACGTTGACCAGGTTGGGTTGGGTGACCCCAGGCTCCGGGTTGAGGTTCGACACGTTCGGCCGGTCCGTTCCGCACGGCCACGCAGTGACGAACCCTGCGGCCCGAGGTGCCACGGCGGTGATGTTGAGCGAGACGGCGGTCGACCTCGAGCCGGCGGCGACGACGGGGATCTGGACCTGCTGGACGGCGGCCAATCGCGCGCTGCCGCCGACGCCGGTGCGGGTGTCGACCAACCGGCGTGACGCGACGGGCTGCAGGCCGACGTTCGAGCCGGCTGTCAGCCAGCCGTTGAGGTCGACGACGACGTCGACTGCGGTCGACGAGCGCAAGCACAGCGTGCCGTCGCCGATCGGAACGATGACGGCGTTGGTCTGCGCGGTCCCGGCTACCTGGTTCACGTTCGACGTGGTGGGCTCGGCGATCGAGCACGGAAAGACCCGAACGTATCCATCGAGCGATGCGCCGACAGCAGTGACGTTCAGCGCGACTGCAGTCGCGTCTGCGGGGACCCCACCGGGCACCACGCTGGCAGAGCGGAGGTCGAGGACCTGTCGAGCACCGGCGTCGAAGCGACGCATCGGCTGGCCGGCGATCCGCGTGTCGACGATGCGCACCGGATCGATGGCGGCGAAGCCTGATGTCGGGCGGGGGGTGGCGAACGCCGCAGGACTGGCAGCGGACCCGGCCGCGACCGCAGCCGGAACGTCGACGGTGTAGAAACTCGGACGGTACAGCGCCCCGTTGGCCAGCCAGAGCGGGTAGTCGCCGCCGTTGGAAAGGCTGATCGTCATCCGCCCGGTCGAGTCCAGCCAGGGCAGCAGCGACGCGCCGTAGCTGCCACAGCCGCTCGCGCATTTCCGGTCGCGGAACGTGTCGATCGTCTGGACCTTGGTCCACGGGCCCTGCGGATCCTTGGCGACGTCGACGGTCATCGCTGTGCCCCACCAGTCGTCGAGCTTGGTGACCGAGACCCACACGTCACCGAACCATTGCACGCTCATCGCATTCGCATACCCGCGAGTCAGCACGGGCACTGCTGCTCGGGCATCGCCGGTCCATCCGGTGCCGTTCCAGTACTCCGGCGCGACATCGAAGTGGCCGAGCGGGACGCGGGCGACGTAGCTGCTCGGCATGCACGAGCCGTCGAACTGACCCGGACCGGCCACGGCGTTGGCGAACTGGCGGTAACAGTGGCCGTAGAGGTAGCTGTACCGATCGTTGGACACGACGGACCAGCCGTAGAGCTGGCGGGTCGCCCCGGACGCCGGTGCCGGAGCGAACGACAACTGCGCCAGGGTGACCGGATCGAGGATCGCCAGCCACGTTCTGACCGGCAGCGCACCGGGGCCGGCGCCGTTGCCGGCCGGGTTGGACATCTCCGCCATGAAAATCCAGAGGTTGCCGTCGAAGCCGATCTCGCCGTCGAGCGGCCAGAACCAGCGCGCACTGTCGATGGTCTGGTCATCGCCGATGAAGTCGCGGCCCTTCGTGCCGAGCACCGTGAAGCAGCCGCCCGCCTCGATCAGTCCGGAGTTGTGTGCGGCGTTGTTCGGCGGGTTGTTGAGGTCGTCGTCGTTGCTGAAGTAGATGTCCTGGAACAGCCAGAGGATGCGACCATCGGGCAACGGGTAGGCGTGCTGGTAGTCGGCCCCGCCGAAGCCTTCGGCGGTCGGTACTGCGCCGAGGCCGGGCCGGGAGAACACCGAGTTGAGCTGCGCAGCATCGAGGGTGGTTCCTGCGGCGCAGGCGGCTTCGGCGGCGGGGACGGAGGACGCGTCCGCGCTCACCACGACGATGCCGGCGCACAGGGCGACGGCAACGATCATCGACGCGAGGCGTCGGTGGATCCGGGCCAGAACCGTCACAGATCCATGTAGGCGTCGAGTCCGACCGTGAGCCCCGCAACCGACCCGACGCGCTTGCACGCAAGGAGGATGCCGGGCATGTAACTGGAGTTGTCGTAACTGTCCTGGCGGATCGTGAGGCTCTGACCCGACGTGCCGAGGATGACTTCCTGATGCGCTTGCAGACCGCGCAGGCGCACGGAGTGG
>JANXUX010000309.1 GCA_025351965.1 Actinomycetes bacterium
GCCACCTCGCGATCGGGGATCGATGGCGTGATCGTCGGCTCCTGCTCGAGGCAGCGACCGAGTTCCATCCCCGGTGGCTCGCGCAGCAGCCGTTGGAAATGGACGACGCCGAGATAGGTCCCGGTGGGTGGCCGGTAGGGCGGGCGGCACACGAAGACCTGCGCGGCGATGCTGACCAGCCAGTCCGGGTCGCGAATCTGGGCAAGTGCCTCGGCGACGGTGGCAGTGGGGCCGAGGATGATGATGTCCGGCGTCATCAGACCGCCGGCGGTGCCTTCCTCGTACGACAGCAGTTGGCGCATCACGGCTGCGTCGTCGTCGTCCATCGCGTCGAGGATGCGCGTGCGCTGCTCGCCGGGCATCTCGGCGAGGAGGTCGGCGAGGTCGTCGTACTCCATCTCGTCGAGCACACTCATCAGCCGGTCGAGGTCGAGGCCCTCGATGATGCGTAACTGCTCTGCCTCGGGGAGCTCCTCGAGCAGGTCGGCGAGGCGCTCGTCGTCCATCGCCTCGGCGAGCTGCTTGCGCTGGGCCATCGGCAGCGTGCGCACGACCGTGGCGACGTCGCTCGGGTGCATGTCGCGCATGTTCGCGGCCTCTGCCGCCATTGGCGCCCCGGTCGTGAACAGGGCCGGCACTTCGTCCCAGTCGACCAGGCGGTAGCTCGGCCGGCGGCGGAGTGCGTTGCGGCGGGCGAGACGGATCTTGGCCAGCTCCCAGTAGGTCACCCGGCCATCGGTGGTACTGCGCAGGGCGATGTCGCTGACCGTCTCGTCGCCGACCTTGGTGTCGAGGATGTCCTTGCCGACGAGCATCTCGCCCGGCTTGGCCTTGAACGGGTGGAGGTCCACATCCCAGCTGCGCAACCGTGCGCCGTCACCGTCGATCTGGCTGAAACGGGTGCCGTTGACGAAGATCCGCCGGCGTTGGCTGGTCGCGACGTAGCCAACGACGCGCGGGGGAGTTCCAGATCGGGAGGGGACGATCACGATGTCCTCGATGCGCCCGATCGTGGCTCCGCCGGCGTCGAGCAACGGCAGCCGCATCACCCGGAACGCGTACACGAGATCGCCAGCCACGGATTAAGGATACCCGTTGTCCCTGGTGGGGCCAGGCTCATGCGGTGCGGGCTGGTGCCGTGCCGATCTCCAGAAGATTTCCGGAATTCTGTCCCGACGAGCGTCATCGGACACGTGCCGCCCACTTCATGTCCGCATGGACAACGCCTCTTCCGACTCCTGCGACTACTTCACGACCAACCGCGTCGTGACCTTGATCGACGGCCGGCACCCGGCGCTCGTCATCGCCGCAGCCGACGTTCGTGACGGCGATCTCCTCGACGGTTGGCTGCGCGTGGACAGCGTCCGGCGATGCCCGGTCGACGACGACCTCGTCGACCTCGAAACGGCCGACGTCATGCTCCGTTTTGCGACGCAGATGCCCTGCCTGGTTCAGCGTGGCGACCGTCGGGCTGCCTGAGCCCGTACCCGTGCGGATGGTCGGCGTTGCGTCGGTCACCCGTCAGTGCGGTGCGTCGGACAGCTCGCGGGCGACGGCGCCGTAGCGGCGGAAGCGCTCCGGTGAAGTGTCACGTTGCTGGATCGCGTTGTAGAACACCAGGCGTGACGCCAGGCCGGCGTAGCGCTCGCGCAGCGCGCCGGCCAGACCGTCCCACGTTGCCTCGGTGGTGAACACGGCCATGTGGTCGTCGGTGATCTGCGCCGCCATCCCGGCCATGTCGCCGGCCTTCTGTTTTTCGCGCAAGCGCGATGTGGTGCCCTCGAACCCGGCCTCGTCGAAGATGAAGGCGTAGTTCGGTGTCGTGCCGTAGAACGCGATCATGCTGCGCATGTGCCCGCGGTCGCGGGCCCGTTCGGCTTCGGTGTCGCCGACCACGCACATCACGGGCACGGTCAGCGCGATGTCGGACGGGTCACGACCGGCAGCTGCCGCACCGGCCTCGATGGCCGGGAGCGCAGTGCGGCGCAGGTAGCCGGGCTCGCCGATGGGATGGATGTGCACGCCATCGGCGACCTCGCCGGCCATCCGCAACATCCACGGGTTGACCGCGGCGATGTCGACCGGCGGGGGAGCGAACTCGATCGGGCCCGGTGACCATTGCGGGGTCAGGAACGTCAGCTCGTAGAACTCGCCGTGATGGTCCAGCGGTGCGCCGGCGAATGCGGCCATCGACGCCTTCACGGCGAGGACGTAGTCGCGTAGGCGCGGGCCAGGATGCTCGAACGCGGCCGAGTAGCGGCGCACGACGTGGGTGCGGACCTGGGTGCCGAGACCGAGCCGGAAGTTGCCAGCGGTGGCCTCCTGCAGCTCCCAGGCGACCTGGGCGGTGACCATCGGACTGCGCGGGAACGCCACCGCGACGCCGGTTGCAACATGCAGCGACGGTGCAGTCGTCGCCGCTATCGCCGCCGACAGGTACGCAGTGCGCCCACCCTCGGTGAAGAGCACACCGTCGAAGCCGGCAGCCTCGATGTCACGGGCGACGGCGCCCATCTCGCGCAGGGCTCTGGGGAAGGTCATCACGTCGACGCGCATGTTCGCGGACAGTAATAGGTTGCGGGCATGCTCAACGTGCTGCTGATCACGCTCGACCAGTTCCGGGGTGATTGCCTCTCCGTTGCCGGCCATCCGCTGGTGCGCACGCCGAACCTCGATGCGCTGGCCGCTGCCGGCGTGCGCCTCAGCCGTCACTACAGCCAGGCCGCACCGTGCTCGCCGGGTCGGGCCTGTCTGTACACGGGCATGTATCAGATGAACACACGTGTCGTCGCCAATGGCACCCCGCTCGATGCGCGCTTCGACAACGTCGCCCTGGCCGCGCGCCGCGCCGGGTACGAGCCGGCGCTGTTCGGCTACACCGACCAGTCCGTCGATCCGCGCGAGGCAACAGGTCCGGACGATCCGCGCATGCACGCCTACACCGGTGTTCTGCCCGGGTTCGATCCGGTGCTCGCCCTCGACGACGACCAGGTGCCATGGCGTGAGTGGCTGACCGAGCACGGCTACACCGACCCCGGGAGCAGCCATCTCGCGCTGACCTCAGAACCGGATCGTCCGGTCGAGATGGGGGTGTCCAGCTTCGTCACCGACACAGCGCTCAGCTGGCTCGACGCACGCGCCGACGATTCACCGTGGTTCATCCACCTCAGCTACCTCCGTCCCCATCCGCCGTACGCGGCGGCCGGCGAATTCGCGAGCATGTACGACCCCGCCGACGTCGAGATGCCGATCACCCCGGCGGCCGAACGCCATGTGCTGCACCGTTCCGCGTTGCAGATGCGCGACGCAGCTGCACCGACGGACGAGGCCGAGATGCGCCGCCTCCGCGCCCAGTACTACGGGATGATCAGCGAGGTCGATGCCCAGC
>JANXUX010000322.1 GCA_025351965.1 Actinomycetes bacterium
GCCGTACATCTGGAACAAGGCAGCCGCCCGGGCGATCGCCGCAGGCCGATCCGCGGTGACGCACACGGGCAGCGCTGAGATGATGCGCGGCGTCGGGCGCCCGGCAGCCTCTGCGGCTGCCACCAACGTGGGCACGGTATGCGTGCGCAGGGTCTCCGGTCCTGTGCACCAGGTGACGGTGCCATCGGCGAGTGCAGCGGTGACCCGCAACATCTGCTCCCCGAGCGCGGCCACGAACACGCCGGGCCGCGATGTTCCCGGCGCTGACACACCAGCGTGCACCTGATATTCGACTCCATCGAACGAAACCGGTTGCCCCTCGACAAGGGGCATCAGCACGCCGAGGTACTCGCGGAGGTGACGCACAGGCTTGTCGTAGGACATGCCCCACATGTTCTCGACCACCATCTTGTGGCTGAGACCGATGCCGAGCGCCAGCCGTCCGCCGGCAGCTGCATTCACGGTCAGTGCCTGCTGGGCGAGCATCATCGGGTGCCGAGGGTAGGTCGGCACCACCCCGGTACCGAGCTCGATACGGGGCACCTCGCGGCCGATGACGGCGAGCACTGTCAGCGCATCGTGACCAAAAATCTGAGAGACCCAGAAACCAGAGAAGCCCTGCTGCTCTACTGTTCTGGCTTCTTGCACGAGTTGGTCGACGGTGCCGTCGTTGGTCGAGCCACTGAAGATTCCGATGCGCATACGCCGCACCGTAGTCAGCAGTCGGGGTGACCGGAGAAGTCCGGCCGAGTGTCGACACCGTGGCGGGGGGCCACGATGGCGAGGACGCCCATCAGGGCGATTGCGATCACTGCAAACATTTCATCACCTCCTGTGATTAAGCTCGGGATCAGTATCGCTGATCTCTATTGATAATGGAAATGCATATTCATGACTGACTCGATCACAAACCGCGATTTGCCACTCGGCGTCGAAGTGCGCCACCTCGCCGCCCTGGAAGCAATCGCCCTGACCAGCTCGTTCTCGCAGGCGGCGGTCCTGCTCGGATACGCGCAGAGCGCGGTGTCCCAACAGATCGCCACACTGGAGCGCGCCGTGGGTCACAAGCTGGTCGAACGCCCCGGCGGTCCGCGTCCGGTGTCGCTGACCAGTGCCGGCGAAGTGCTCCTGCGCCACGCCACGCACATCACCGCACGTCTCGGCGCGGCCAAAGCCGATCTCGACGCGCTCGCTGCCGGCGATGCGGGTGCCCTGCGCGTCGGCACGTTCCAGTCGGCCAGCGCCCGGCTGCTGCCCCCGACGCTCAGCCGTTTCCGGGACAACTGGCCGCGCATCACCGTCGAGCTGCGCAATGAACGGCGCAGCGCCGATCTCGAGGAATTGGTCCGCGCCGGCCAGCTCGATCTTGCGTTCACCGACACCGGTCTGTTCGCCGCGCCGCTGAAGGGTGCCGAGCTCATCGTCGACCCGTACGTGGTGATGCTGCCCCCGAACGACCCGTTGGCTGAGGCTGACGAGCTGGATCTCGGTCGCCTCGACGGCGTCCGGATGATCTCCGGCTCCGCCGACGACACCTGTGAGGCGCGGGTGTTCAGCGCGATCGAGCGAGCCGGAGTTCGCCCGCAGACCATTTTCCGCAGCGACGACAACCTGACGACCCAGCGTCTGGTCGCCTCCGGTATGGGCATCGCCATCGTGCCCCTGCTGGCCGTCGAGCTGTTCGTGCCCGATGCCGCCGTCACCGTGTTGCCGCTGGCGCCGAACCAGCGCCTGTCGCGCAGCATCGGCATCGTCTGGCACGAGGATCGCTACCACTCTCGCGCCGCCGAGGCCTTCGTCGAGACCGCCATCGACGTGGCCGGCGGCATCGGCCTGCCGCACATCCCCGTCATCACCTCACGCCAGCGCTCCGTCCTGGTCTGATCGCGCTGCACATCGCAGCCGCAGCGCAGCGCGGACGTACACATCCGTCGGGCGCGCACATCGCGCCCACGGATCGACTGCGAGCGCCAAACCGACCCGAACACGCACCGCGGGCG
>JANXUX010000328.1 GCA_025351965.1 Actinomycetes bacterium
GTCTGGCCACGGTGGGACACCTTGGCCGTCGAAGTACCGGACATGTTTGCATTGTATCGAGGTCTCATTGACAAAGCGTCACCAAGAACGACAGATGACCCGGGAGCGGTTGCTCCCGGGTCATCGTCATCTCACTACAACTGCAGTGCCGTCAGGTCAGCTGACCCAGCCGAACACATCGAGCACGAGGTGGGTGCCGCTCTGGGTGTAGAGCTTGATGTTGCCGTCAGCGCCGATCGGCACGAAGGCCAGATTCGATGCTGTGGCACCGGGGCCGTCGAGGTTGAGGTTCGACGCCAGCGGGGGCTGGGTGGCTCCCGGGTACACCGTCACGAAGCCGGCGTTGGTCGCCTGGTCGGCGGTCAGGTTGACGATGACGTACTTGGCGTTCGCCGGCACGGAGCCGACACCGGCGACCTTGACGGTCACGGTGGTGTTGGCAGCGGGGATGGCACCCTCGTACCCGATCGTCGGGACACGCGTGTCGAGCAGACGCTGCGACGGCTGCACGGCGTTGTACTTCGCCTCGGGGGTGAAGAACCCGACGACGTCAACGATCACGTCGGCCGAGGTCTGCTGGAAGATGCTGACCTTGCCGTCGGCACCGATCGGCACGATGACCATGTTCGGCCGGGTCTGACCGGCATGGTCGACGTTGAGGTTCGACGTCGCCGGCTGGGCCTGTCCGGCCGGCCAGACGGTGAGGTATCCGGGGCCACTCGACTTCACCGCGGTGAGGTTGAGGATGACCGACGTCGCACCGGCCGGAGCCCCGGCGACATCAGTGACCTTCACCGTCGTCGTTGCACCGTTGGCCGGGCGGGTGGTGTTCCGGGTGTCGAGCGCACGCTGCGGGGTGATCGGCGAGTAACCGACGCCCGCCGGGATGTAGCCCATGACATCGACCACGAGGTGCGTGCTCGACTGGACGTAGATGCTCACGTCACCTTTCGCACCGACCGGCGTGACGACCATGTTCGGAATGATCTGCTGGGCCCGCTCGACGTTCAGGTTCGAGGTACCGGGCTGCGGGGTGCCCGCCGCCCAGACCGTGACGAACCCGGCATCGGTCGAGTCGACCGCTGTCACGTTCAAGAACACTGCCTGCGCGTCAGCCGGCACTCCGGCGAGACCGGTGACCTTCAGGTTCGTGGTCGAGCCCGAAGCAGGCAGCGTCGTCAGGCGGGTGTCGAGCAGACGGCTCGGTGCCACCGCGACGGGCGTCGCTGCGACGCCGACAGGCGCCTCAGATGCCACCTGGATGATGGTCACCGTGATCAGCGCATCGGCGAAGGGCAGCACGCCATTCGAGGCCCGCAGCAGGAATGTGAACGCACCAGGCACAGTCGGAACACCGGACAAGACGCCGGCCGAGCTCAGGGTGAGACCAGTCGGCAGGTTGCCGCCCACGGACGTGAACGTCGGTGCCGGGGTACCGGTAGCCGTGAACGTGAAGGTGTACGGCGCCGAGACCGTGCCGTTGACCGGCGCGAACGACGTGATCGTCGGCGCTGCGGTCGGGATGGCTGCGACCACGATGGTCGTCAGCTGGCTTGCGTCAGGGGCAAACCCGTTGGCGGCCTTGACGAGGAACGTGAACGAACCCGCCGTCGTCGGCGTACCGGAGAGCACACCGTTGGTCAGCGTCAACCCGGTCGGCAACGTGCCCGTCGAGGTGATCGTCGGGGCCGGCGTACCGCTGGCCGTGAAGGTGAACACATAGGGCGTGCCGACAGCCGCGGCGGGCGGTGCGCCCGACGTGATGACCGGGGCCGCGCACACTGCAGAGGCCGGCTGGAAGCCGATCGCCGGCGACGCGTCCACGCCCGAGCAGCGATACGGCGTGAACTTCACCGGATTGGCGGGGTTCGCCGTGTACCAGACGATCGTCGTGGAGCTTGCCGGAGCGACGGCTGTTCCGCCGAACGTCACTGGAATCTGGGCTGCATATCCGGGCTCCCCTGATGTCGACCCCGTCGCCGCGGTCGGTGCGATGGTTCCCAGCCAGTTCTTCGACAGATCCAGGGGCGGGCTCGACACGAGCACCCTGGCTTCGATCTGGCTGTACCAGTTGCCGCTGATGTCATTGTCATTGATCACGACCCCGGTCGTGGGGTTCGGTCCGAACTCTGGTTCGCTGCGGAACAGCACACCCATCGTGAAGTTGTTGGTGATGAAGTTGTTGATGACCGTGAGGCCACTGACGTCGTTCACCACGTGCAGCCCGGTTCGGTTCCCGTCGATCACGTTGTTACGGATGGTCACGTTCTTCGCGCCGTACACGAAGACTCCGTTGCGGTTGCCGGCGACCTTCGAATTCTGGAGCGTGGTCCCTGCACCGTAGATGCTCACTCCCTGGTTCTTCACGTTCAAACCCCAGTCCGTCGTGTTGTTGCCGTCGCGAGTGACCGTCACGCCATCGATCAACACCCCGGTAGCGGAGGGCCTGACCTCGAGGGTGGTTCCATCGCCCGTTTTCGGACCACGGATGATCGTCTGGTCGACGCCTGCACCCACCAACTTCACGTTGGGGAGACTGATGACGACACTCTCCGCGTACGTGCCAGCCTTGACGAGCACCGTGTCAGCGGCCAGCGCGTGATCGGTCTCACCTTGGATGGTGCCACCGATTCTGCGGACGTTCGTGAATGTGGCGTAGGCGTAGGTGCGGACATCGAACGGGGTCTGGCTGACGAGTGCCACGGCCGCCCTGTCGTAGGTGTTGTCGTTCCAGTACGAAGCCCAATCGAACTCAGAGGCTGTGTAGATGCCCCGGGCTCGGATGTACTGGCTGCCGTTGGAGAAGCTGTTGCCCTTGATGACGGCTCCGCCGACCGGGTTGACGAACCAGCTGACGCCGCCGGTGCCGTTGAAGCTGATCGCGTTGTAGGCGTTGTTGCCGAGATCGAAGGAGTTACGCAGGATCTCTCGGCCCGTGACGGGGCCTGTAGACCCGGCTCCGCTGGAGATGTCGACGCTGGTGCCGTCAGGGAAGATGTTGTCGAGGACGTGGTAGCTCTTGACGACATTGCCCAGCGGGGAGAAGTCGTTGATGTAGACCGAACCGCCACCTGGGACGTTGGTGGTCGAGTACTGCAAGGTGAAGTTGTCGGCGACCACTTCGATCGTCTTGTTTTCTTCAGAGACGTTGGGGCCGACCTGGAGACCCTGGATCGTGGTGTTGGCCGCTTCGACAAAGATGCCGCTGGGGCCGAACGTGTTGGTGGCGTTGGTCGTGATCGAGGCCAGGGTGGCGCCACCGTTGGTCACCGGCGTGTCGGTGGCAGTGACACCCATCAGGGTGATGCCCGGCTTGCTCGACGGGAAGAACAGACCGAACTGATAGGGACCGGCGATGCTGGTGGTCACGCTGTTCGCTGCAGTCTCGTGATAGCTGCCCGGTAGAACACGTACTTGACCGCCCGCATTTACTGCGTTGATACCGGCCTGGATCGTCTTCTTGGCCGAGAGCTTCGTGTCACCACCGAAGGCGTCGCTTCCGTTGGTCGCGTCGACATAGCAGACCGTGGTGCAGGCGGTCTCGCCTTCGAAATCGTAAATGGCGTCACTGCCACCGACTCCGATCGTCAGTTTGTCTGCGTTGCCGTCGAAGCCGTTCCAGTTGCTACCGGCCTTCAGGAGCATCCGTCCACCCACAGTGGCATCAGGAAACGCAGCCATGATCTGAATCCATGTGCAAGGCGTTGACGACACACAGTTGCCCGCCGGCAGCGGCACCACCTGCGTGCCCCCAGTCCCGTCGGCCGTGGTCTTGGAGGCCCACCATTTTCCGGACAGCGGTGTCCAGGATTGCCACCCGCTGCCGACGGTTACTGCACCGCTTTGATACGGCTCGTACACGAGGCGGCCACCGTAACCCCCGTCAGTGGTGCGGTACTTCACGTCGAATTGCAGAGCAATCGCCAGGGTCGGGCCGGGCTGGAAGGTCGAGTAGGCGAGGTTGGTGATGGCATCGAGCCGCGTACCGACATAACCATTCGTGGCAATCACCGAATAGCCAGCCCCCGTGGCACCGCTGTTGGTGAGCGGGCCGAGGCGCACGCTGCCGACGCCGGCCGGTGGGGTGGCGGGTCCGACGACCAGTTCGCCGGGGCTTCCCGAGAAGGTGTCGTTCTTGTCGTTCCAAAAGTACCAACCGTGCGGCGCGCTGGGCGTGACGACGGTGGTTCCAGGGCTCGGGGCTGCCAGTGCCGCGGGGACGGCTTGCGGCGACGCCACGCCGAACTCCCGAGTACTGGTCGCCTCGAAGGCCTGGCTCGGAACGTTGCCGGCAACAGTCAAGCCGATGCTGTCGTAGACGACCACCGGGTCGTTCGGCGCAGCCTGGGCCACACTGGACGACGACACCACGCCCACGATCGGCACGATCATCGTCGCCAATGTCGAAGCGATGAGGCCGAACTTGGGCCTCCCACCATCTCCTCTGAATCTCGCTGTCCACATACCCAACACCCTCCCGATTCACAGCCGACGTCAACCTGCAGAGCGCAGGTCGGCACCGATGGCCAATAACAATTGAGCCAGACCATAACCACGGGTAGTGGTGGAGTGCGAACGAAAGTTCTGGTGAGTGCGTTCGCGAGGCGGAGGAGGAGCGTTACATTGCTTGAAGATCCGCAGATGACTGAATATTCGATTCATGCCGATTGAGCTGCATCGGGGCGCGTTGGGGCGCGCCAGGAACGTGCCGAAAGGTGGCCGTCACCTGGGATGACGCGGAGGTCGGCTCACCGGCTACGGAGGGATTCGCTTCGTCTCGGTTTGGTCATGCTCGCCGCAGGGCTCGCTGTTCGCGACGCCCGTTCTCACGCTATGTGGTTGCCTGGGTACTCTCTGGGCGAGCGTCAATCTTCGCGTGTTGGCGCCAATATTTGTGGCAAGAGGGGTTGGCAACACCCATTTCAACCTCTAATCGCCGCACTGCTCGGTGCGGCGGCCGTCAGGGCGGGTCCCGTCAGCTCGATCAGGGATGTTTGCCCGGCTTCGTGCGGCGGCCGTCAGCGCGGGTCCCGTCAGCACGATCAGGGGTGTTTGCCACGTTTCATGCCGACGACGGCGGCGGCCACGACGGCGGCGGCCTCGGCGGCGGCCGCTGCTACGGAGCGAGCCAGCTGCGGATCAGGTCCTGGAGCTTGTCGATGTTGACGCCCTTGGAGGCGCTGACCCAGACGACGTCGCCCGGGTCGAGCATGCAGCCGGCGGCGAGCTCCTTTTTGCGCTTGGGCTTCGCATTCGACTTGAC
The DNA here is from genome assembly GCA_025351965.1 of Actinomycetes bacterium. Classification (GTDB taxonomy): domain Bacteria; phylum Actinomycetota; class Acidimicrobiia; order Acidimicrobiales; family Ilumatobacteraceae; genus WLMZ01. The sequence goes on from JANXUX010000328.1 coordinate 5,264, forward strand.
CTTGTCGCTCTTGGTTGCGATCACCTGGTGGGGGATCTCGTTGTCGCGCAACCACTCGAGCATCGACTGGTCGAGCTTGGTCGGCCCGATCTCGCCGTCGATGAGGACCATCACCATCTGCAGCGCTTCACGCTCGAGCAGGTAGCCCTCGATCATCGGGCCCCAGTCCTGGCGGATCCGGCTCGGCACCTTGGCGTAGCCGTAGCCGGGCAGGTCGACCACGGTCACGCCGGGCGAGACCTGGAAGATGTTGATCAGCTGCGTACGCCCCGGCGTCTTGCTGACCCGAGCGAGGCCGGTGCGGTTGGCGAAGGCGTTGATCAGCGACGACTTACCAACGTTCGAGCGGCCGACGACGGCCACCTCGCGGTCGGATTCCGGGAGGTCGATCGCGCGCTGCGCCGACTGGAGGAACTGCATCGGAATCGGCGGCACCTGGCGAACCTAGTGGGAGACGAGCGACGCGAGTGCCCACACGGCCGCGACGAGCCCGATCAGGGCCATGAACGCCGTTCGCGAGCGTGGCGCCGTGGCGAGCTCGCCCTCCTTCGGCTCCGGTGGAGGCTTGACGAGGGCGAGGATGTTGCCGAGCAACAGCGCGCCGCCCAGGGCGAGCACCAACCACACGATGAGATCATCGCCCAACAGGCTCTGCGCGAACATGCGCCCATTGTGCTGGACGTGAGAGAATTCCGACGGTCACTCCTCCGGAAGGATTCACTCATGGGATTCCACCACGTCGCCCTCGCCACGCATGACACAGCGGCCACACACGCGTTCTACACCGACGTCATGGGCTTCCGCCTCGTCAAGGTTGTGGCCGCGCCGACACCTGGCGACCAGGGTGGCTGGGCCAAGCACTTCTTCTACTCGACCGGGGACGAAAGCGCGACCGGGGGTGACGGTGCGCCCGGGGCCAGCGGCGGCGGCGGGATGATCGCGTTCTGGGAGATCCACGACCCGGCGATCGGCGAGGGCTACACGGTCGACATCAATGCGGTCGCCGGTCTGCCGACGTGGGTCAACCACATCGCCTTCGACGCCCCGACGATCGACGACCTCCACCGCCACCGTGACCGTTGGCGAGCCCACGGCCACCACGTGCTCGAGGTCGACCACGAGTTCTGCATCAGCGTCTACATCCGCGATCCCAGCGGCAACATGGTCGAGTTCTGTCACACGACACGGGCGTTCACCGAGGCCGAGTCGGCCGAGGCCGAAGTGCTGCTGCGCACGCCACTGCCGCCGCTGACCAACGACGCGACCGTGACGGTGCACGCACCGATCCGCGTCGCCGGCACGGTGGCTTGACGACTTCTCGAGGCATTATGATCCGGGCGCCGAAGGAGATGACCCGACTTTCTTACCTCTAGTATCTGAAAGGTGAGAAAGTCTCGACCGAGATGACAGGTACTGACGTGCCGATCGTCTGGCGCGGTCGTCGCACCATCGCATTCGTGCCTGAGCTGCTGGCGACGAGAGACCTCGATCTGTCCAACACGACAGTCGGGCGCACTGCGAATGCGCGTGCCGCCCTCGAGCACGGTGCGGAGAGCATCCCGCACGAGTATGCGGCGCTGGCACGGCTGCTCCTGCGCGCCGAAGGGATCGCCTCGTCGTACATCGAGGGTGTGGCGGCGGCCGTCGTCGACATCGTGCTCGCCGAGGACGGCCACGTGGGCGCAGGGTCGACGGCGGGGTGGATCGCCGCGAATCTTGCCGCTGTGACGCAGGCAATCGACTCCGCCGGTCACGGGCCCCTGACGCTCGCATCGCTGTGCGATTGGCACCGCACGCTCATGACGGGCAGCCCGACCCCGGCACGCCACGTCGGCGTCATCCGTGACGAACAGGGCTGGATCGGTGGCACGTCACCGATGGACGCCCACCTGGTGACTCCGCCGGTCGACTACCTGATCGACCTGCTCGCAGATCTCGTCGAGTACGTCAACCGGGACGACATCGACGCCGTGGCCCAGGCGGCGATCGCCCACGCCCAATTCGAGCTGATCCACCCCTTCGCCGACGGCAACGGACGTGTGGGACGAACCCTGATCGCATGGATCCTGACTCGTCGCCTCTCTCTGGTGACGCCACCCCCGGTGAGCACCAGGATCGCCACGGACGTTGGCGGGTACGGTGCCGGCCTCGTCCAATTCCGACTCGGCCACACCCAGCACTGGGTCACTTGGTTTGCCGACGCTGTCGCAGGCGCGGGCCGAACGCAGCGCGACCTGGTCGCAGCGGTCGCCTCGTTGCAGAGTCAGTGGCGGGAGCGGCTGAGCCTGACCCGAGTCGACATGCGCCGGCTGCGCAGCGACGCCGCGGCGTGGCCTCTGCTCGAACTGCTTCCACGGCATCTCGTCCTCACCGCAGGGTTGGTCGAAGCCGAACTCCACATCTCGTTGAAGTCGGCGCTCGGAGCGCTGGACGATCTGGTCGCGCATGGTGTCCTCGTCGAGCACGCCGCTCGTCAGCGCTCCGAGATCGGACGACCGCGCAAGCTCTACGTGAGTGAAGAACTACTCGGCCTCGTCGGATCGAACGCACTACGTTGATTTCCCACCGATCCCGTCGGTGCGGTCGTCGACGTCCGATGATTGCATCTGCAACGATCTCGGCTCAGCCGTCCTTCGTGCAACCCTGCGCGGCGCCGAGCAGCCAGAGACCTTCACGGTCACCGTTCGAGTAGTTGGTGAGGAACGTGTTCCCGGTGACGGAGGGATTCATCACCTGTGTCGTGTCGTTGACGTGGCCGAGTCCCATCGCGTGGCCGAGCTCGTGGAGGATGACCTCGCGCAGCAGTTTCAGATCGGTGATCGATGCGTCGAAGATCGCGCCCCCCTCGACGATGGTGTCGCCGGACCAACTCGGCCCACCGTACCCGACCGAGCCGCCGTCATTGATGTAGCTCGGTGATGCGTTCTTGTCGCTGAACGCCCAGACCGCGTTGGCGTAGACGGCGTTCGGCGGCACGGACGTGTCCAGCCCGTACGGCGTCTTGCCGACGAACTGCAGGTCGAGCCCGGTGGCGTTGCGGACCGCGGACACGACATCGTCGAGGACCTGGCGTTGGGCCGGCGTCGCCCGGGCGTCGTTGACGAGGTAGCGGATCGGCTGGCACGGGTTCCACCGCGCGTATCCGGGCGCCTTGCTGATGGTCGCGATGAGGGCGTGCGACCCGGTCGACGGCGCCGTGGACGGTTGGGCGACGACGCCGCCGGGTGTCGGTGTATAGGCGGGCAGAACGGTCTCGCGAGTCGGCTGACCGGTCCAGTAGCCGGTCACGTCTGCGATCAGGTGCGCGCCGGCGGATGTGAACATCGTGAACCCGGCATTCGACACCGGCGTGATGACATGGTTGCTCGCCGTCTGGCCGATGGAATCGGCGTTGAGCGAGGACACGGTCGGCTGCTCGGTGTGCGACGGATACACGGTGACGAACCCCGGTGCTGCCGCGTCGGTGAGCGTGACGTTCAGCGCGAGGGCACCGACCGCTGTGTCGCCGGGCAGGCCGCCCATGCCCGCAGGTTCGAGTGGCACCGAGCCATTGAGGCCGGGACGAGCACCGTTGTTCGTTCGGGTGTCGATGAGGCGGGCCGGCGTCAACGGCACGAACAGGCCCGCCGTTGGTTCGCCCGTCCCGTTGCCATTGGAGATGAACCCGATGAGGTCGACGATGAGGTGCCCGCCGCCGCTCGAGTAGATCGAGACACTGTTCTTCGCCCCTTCAGCCGCGATGACCTGGTTGGCGATGGTCTGCCCCGGCCGCTCGACGTTGAGGTTGGAGGCGGTCGGCATCGCCTTGCCGCTCGGCCAGACGGTGAAGAAGCCTGCACCCGTGGTGGCGGTGGTGGTCACGTTCAGCACGAGCGCGGCCGCGAGCGAGTTGCCGGGGATGTCCTGTCGCTCACCGGCTCGCAACGGGCGGCCGAGGTCCCCGCGGCTGTCGAAGAGGCGTACCGACGAGCTCAGTGCTTGGAACCGGCCGGCGACGCTGGACGTGGACGGTGTGTAGACGCCCTGGACGTCGACCACCATGTCACCGCCGGGCTGGGTGAAGATCTGGACCGCACCATCCGGACCGACCGGTGTCGTGACCAGGTTGGCAAGCGTGTGCCCGACGTGGGTGCTGTTGAGAGCCGACGTCGCCGGCTGCGGCTGGCCCGCCGGCCACACTGCGATGAAGCCGGCGCCAGCGGCATCGACCGACGTCACGTTGAGCACCACGGCCGTCACGGCTGCCGCGCCGACACCTGCCGCCGCCGCGACGGCGGCTGTCACGACAGTGAGATTCGTGGCTCCGCCGGCCGCGAGGCGTGAGCCACCCTGACCGATGCGGGTGTCCATCACGCGGATCGGGTTGATCGGCACATACTTCGATGTCGCCGGCGCGGGTGCGGCTTGCACCGTGGTGCGCGGCGCAACCGTGAACGCAAGCGTCGTGCCCGATGCCAATGCCACGACGACCAGCAGACGCGACGCCTTCAACCGAATGCTCACGGATGCTCCTCGTCTCTCGATCATCGTCCTCGATCATCGTCCTCGATCATCGTGACGCCGACGTCTCGCTGGGCCTCGGCCCATCCGTCGTGTGGTCAACCGACGGTAGCAGTCGGTGGCGCAGCGTCGACGGCGGCCCTCCCGTAGCAGCCCTCCCGTGGTAGCCCTCCCGTGGCTGACGACCCGACGGTCTGGGCTCCGTCGCTCGGGAAGCGCAGGAACACCAACACGAACACGCGCCCTCCGTTCCGTCTGCCCAGATCGCAAGCCATTCGGGAACTCTGCAATACCCCTCTGCCATCCTCGAACCATGACCACGGACCAGCCGACCGACGCGGGTGCGATGCTCGGCGCAGTGCGGCTGCTGTCGCAGCTCGATGTCGCAACGCTGGACCGTACGGGTGTGAACGCCGGTTTCAGCCTGCTCGGTCAGCTCGACGGGCTCAAAGCCGTCCTGCACGCACGCCTGACCCGTCACGTGCAATACCTGATGAAGTCCGATCCGTCGATCAACCCGGCGAACGACATCGCCAAGGCGTCCTGGTCCAGCCGATCGGACGCTGAGGGTTGATGGTGACACCCAGCGCACTCGAGCGGCGGCGGCTGCCGGGGCGGCGGCGGCCGGGGCTGCGGCGGCGAAGCCCGACACATCCTCCGACGTGCAGAAGAGCTCTCCCCACAATCCGGACGCCAACGCCCGGCGCGAAGGACACGGGCGTGTCGGCTTTGGACGAGGGCAGGGCGAAACGCCTGCCGCGCACGGCGGTCGCGCGCGATGGGATCATTGCATCTGCAATCGAACGAGAGTGGTGCCGCCGATGCTCCGACGCTACGTGCCCTCCAGCAGCCGCTATCGACCGGGCGAGCTGTGGTGCGAGTCCTTCAGCAGACGATGCAACCAGCGCCCAAGATGACGGCGATGCAGGAACACTGTCACAGCGACCGGTACGAACACACCGACGATGTCGTTGCGATGAACGCCCCAACCCTGCGTTTGCGAAATGACGAAGATGACTGGACCCTCGAAGCGGTGCGGGATCAGGATCCAGGCCGCACCGGCCAGCCAGACGCTGACGGTGATGAGAGCCCGTCGATCGTCGCGCATTCACCATTCTCATCCGGCCGGGACCTCATCCGCCGGTCATGATCGATCGGGCCGGTCGAAAGGGTCGGTGGCCCGGAAGCGACGGTAGCAATGCGAAATTCCGCATTACTGCCCAGAATCGTCCCGCTTTCAACGCGCGAGCCGCCGTAGAGACGTCACACATCTCGGCCGTGACGGTTCGCCGAACACCTGGCGATGAGGCTCCAGATCGATTCCGAGGTGCATCACGATCAGGCGACAGCGCTGTGGATTGCCGGCCATCGGCACGACGCACTGGCTGCGGTGTTCAAGGCCAACCGGAACGTGCTCTACTCGATCGCGCGAACGGAGGTCGGGGTCGACGACGCCGCCGATGTGATCCAGGACGTGTTCCTGCGGGTCTGGCAGCATCCGGAACGGTTCGATCCGTCCCGCGCCTCGCTCGCCACGTTCGTGAGGGTGATGACCAGGGGCGTGGCGATCGACCACGTCCGCCGGTCACGTGCCGCCCTGCATCGAGAGGCCCGCGATCTCGCCGATCGTGACTTCACGTTGCTCGACACCCTCCACGCACTCCTCGACCGAGATGTCACCCAGCGGGTGATCCAGGCACTGACGAACCTGCGCGCCGAGGAGCGGGAGCTCATCACCGACGCGTTCTACGGACGGCTGACCTACCGCGAGATCGCCCACCGGCTCGAGTTGCCGGAAGGGACCGTGAAGTCACGGATCCGAACCGGTCTGCGACGGTTACGCGATGAGCTGCACGACATCGACCATCGGGGATCGCCGGAGCGCACCTCCCGTCCGGGTCAGTTGCTCGACCGAGGTTGATTGGACCGTCGAGCCCGAGTGTGCCAACGCTCTCGAGAGGGCAGGGCTGGCATCCTCAATTTCTGGTTCAGGGGCGCCGCCTTGCACCTGGGCTGCATCATGTTGATCTGATCGAGCACGGCTGCTCCGTGGGTACCGTGTGCCCGATGAGCAACCCCGCGTCCGCAGCGACGGCGATGGCCAACTCGGCCGTCACCGCGCAGATCGATCTCGACGACCGCGCCGACTTCGAGCGAGCGCAGCGCGGCCTGCTCGCCCGCCTCGATCCACCCGTCGTTCTGCAATCCAACGGATCTCCGCTCTGGGATCTCGACCAGTACGCGTTTCTCGATGCAGACTGCCCTCCCGAGGTGAACCCGAGCCTGTGGCGCCAGGCCCAGTTGAACACCGTGCACGGCCTGTTCGAGGTCTGCGACGGTATCTACCAGGTGCGCGGCTACGACCTCTCCAACATCAGCTTCGTACGCTCCGACTCGGGCTGGATCGTGATCGATCCCTTGACCGTCGCCGAGACTGCGGCCGCAGCCCGAGGGCTCGTCGATCGGCACTTCGGCGTTCGCCCGATCGTCGCGATCATCTACACCCACAGCCATGTCGATCACTACGGCGGTGTGCGCGGCATCGTCACCGATGACGAGATCGCGAGTGGTTCGGTACGACTGATCGCTCCCGCCGGCTTCCTCGAGGCCGCTGTCAATGAGAACGTGATTGCCGGGCCGGCGATGACCCGTCGGGCGATGTACATGTACGGCGTGCTCCTGCCACGCGGCAGCACCGGCCATGTCGACGCAGGGCTCGGCAAGGGCGTCCCGGTCGGCTCGGGTGGGCTGATCGCGCCGACCGAATCGATCGAGACGAGCGGGACCGAACTGACCATCGACGGCGTACGGATCCAGTTCCAGATGACGCCAGGCACGGAGGCGCCGGCAGAGATGAACTTCCTCTTTCCCGACCTGCGCGCGGTCTGTATGGCCGAGAACTGCTCGGCGACGTTGCACAACGTGTACACACCGAGGGGTGCCGAGATCCGCGACGCGCTCGGTTGGAGTCGATACATCAACGAGGCGCTCGAGCAGTTCATCGACCGCGTGGATGTCGCGTTCGCCAGTCACCACTGGCCGCGCTGGGGGACGGCCGACATCGAGGCGTGGCTCGGCGGCCAGCGTGACGTGTACCGCTACATCCACGACGAGACCATGCGCATGGCGAACCACGGGATGACTGCGCTCGACATCGCCGAACAGCTCCGCCTGCCGCCGGCGCTCGGCCGCGAGTTCTTCAACCGTGACTACTACGGCACCGTCAGCCACAACGTGAAGGCGGTGTATCAGCGTTACCTCGGCTGGTTCGACGCCAATCCAGCCAATCTGCATCCGCTGCCGACAGTCGAGAGCGCGCGCCGGCTCGTCAGCTACATGGGCGGCGCGGCGGCGGTGCTCACCCGCGCACGCGCCGACTACGAGGCCGGCGAATTCCGCTGGGTCGCCCTGGTCGTCAACAACGTCGTGTTCGCCGATCCGACCAACCGCGAGGCTCGACTGCTGCAGGCCGATGCACTCGAGCAGCTCGGTTACCAGTCCGAGTCCGGTCCGTGGCGGTCCTTCTACCTCACCGGCGCCCAGGAGTTGCGCAACGGGACCCCGCACATCCCCGGCCTGCGCGGCGGGGCGCGCCTCGACGTGATGCGCGCGATGACGCCGGAGATGGTCCTCGACAACTGCGGCGTGAAGCTGAACGGTCCATCAGCCGCCGACGTGGATCTCACCTTCGATCTGACGTTCACCGAGACCGAGACCGAGACCGGCTCGCGCACCGACACCGGCACGCAGTTCCGGCTGACGATCGCCCATGGTGTGCTGTCCTACGGCAGCCGGCGCGTCGGTGCTGCCGACGCTGACGTGCGCACCACGGTCGAGGCGCTGGTGACCGTGACGAGTGCACCTGCAACGCTCGATGAGCAGATCGCTGCGGGTGCGCTCGCGGTCGGCGGCGACCGCAGCTCGTTCGAGCGTTTCCTCGGCTTGCTCGACCAGTTCGATCTGTTCTTCCCGATCATCGAGCCGATCGTGCCGGGTCGATAAAGGAGAGGGTTGACCCGGCCGACGCCGACCACGACGATGAGACCCAGGCCCAGCGCCGGATACTGCATCCGTGACGAACCCCGGCCAGCCGCACGGCGATCCCGCCCGGCTCCGTGCCGATGTCCAGTCAGCACGGAGCCGTGCAACGCCCGAGCAGCCGCAGCAGCCGATCCGGGTACGAGGTGTAGATGCCGTCGATGCCGAGCCCGATCAGGTAGCGCATGTCAGCTTCGTCGTTCACCACCCATGGCAGGATCGCGACGTCGTGAGCGTGGGCCCACGCCAGCGATGACTCGTCGACGAGTTGCCTGCCGTTCGAGCGGAACGGCGGCTGATCGACCGTCACGGCAGGCACCCACGAGGCGTCGTTGCGCGCTCGGGCGTTGCGCGAGGCGTAGACGTCGACCATCGTCGCGCTGGTCCGCACCGACGGACACTGCGTGCGGAACTCGAGGATCAGATCGTCGCTGTTCGAGCCGACGAACACGTCATCCAGCCGGTGATACGACGTGAGCAGATTGCAGAGCGGGCGCACCATCGCCGACGACTCGTCCTTGAGATCCAACGACAGCAACGTGGTCGGGAACTGTTGGAGGATGCTCTCGAGGGTTGGAATGGTGATGCCCGTGCCCCTGAACGGGTGAAAGTCGGCCCGACCGGCCGGATGGAAGGAATATCCGGCGTCGAGCCTGCTGAGCTGCGCGTACGTCATGTCGTGGACGTTGCCAGCGCCGCCGGTGATTCGGTCGGTGGTGGCGTCGTGGAACGCGATCAGTGTGTCGTCGGCCGTCAGTTGCAGGTCCACGTCGACCACGTCTGCGCCCATCGCCATCGTCCGCGTGTAGGCCAGCACGGTGTTCTCCGGGAACAGACCGTCGCCGCCACCATGCGGGATCACGAGCGTGTGCCCGGTGCGGAACGGGTTCATGCCGACCTGCGCAGGATCGATCGTGGTCGTCGTGTTCGATTCCGACGGGTGGCGGTCGCTCGCCACGAGCGCCGCTGTCACGCCGACAGCCCCAGCGACCAAGGCGACCACACCTGCGCCGAGAGCCAGACGCTTGGCACGGCGCGTGGCCCGACGCGCCCGACGACGGCTCACACTGGGCGTGGCACGACGGCTCATCATCGAACAGTACGTTGCGGAGGGCGAATCGGGATCTCCGCCGGAGGTTCTCGGAACCGTTCGGGTGCACTGCGCATCTCGTGAGGTGTATGAGCGACATGGCCGTGCCGGCAGACCGCAGACGCATCGATGCGCTGGTGACGCCGACCATCGATTTCGACGAGCTGTACCGACGACGGTTCGAGCGCATGGTCCGCCTGGCCTACGTCCTCGTCGACACCGAGGAAGAAGCCGAAGAGGTCGTGCAAGACGCCTTCGCCGCACTGCTGCCCCGCTACAGCCGGCTCGACAACCCCGAGGCCTACCTTCGCCGATGCGTCCTCAACGGAGCGCGCCAGGTGTTGCGCCGCCGGCGCATCGTGCGCCGCCAGCCGCAACCACGCGTGGAGACGTCGTCGATGGCATACAACCACGTGATCGACGCCGTGCGCCGACTGCCCCACCGCCAGCGCGCCGTGATCGTGCTGCGCTACGAGATGCAGCTCAGCGACGCCGAGATCGCCAGCTCTCTGCGGTTGCCCATCGGCACCGTGAAGTCCACCCTGCACCGGGCCATCGCCCGGCTTCGACTGGAGGTCGATCAATGAGCGATCACGACAACAGCACGCACCCCACCGGCGGCCACGACGACGCACGCACGCTCGAGGACGTCCTCGTCGGCGCGCTCAGCGGGCGATCCGGACAGGCCCGGCCGGGTGCCGGGTCGATCCGTGACGTGCGGTTGCGGGCTCGTCATCGCGCTCGGCGGCGCACGGCCGTCGGCGGCGGGATGATCGTCGCCGTCGGCGCCCTCGGCGTCGCATTCGTCGGGCGAAACGACGACACTGGACCGCGACTCGTCACCGGCGACGGGGCGGGCACGCCCTACGGGGCGGGCAGCTCCGGATCGACCGGGCCGTGGGAGTGCACCGGCCTGCTCGGCACGTCCACCGGTGCGGGGCTGGTCCCGGCCCCCACCCCGACGACGTCGAACTTCGGTGACGGCACCGTCATGACCACGATGCCGCACAACGACGACCTCACGACCACATCGATCATCGGTGGTGGGACCGTCACAATCACATCGTCGCTGTTCGATGTCGTCTCCTCGTCGCTGCCCGTTGGCGACGATGCGGTCTCCTCGACCACTGTGCCGGCCGGTGTCGAATCGACGCCGTGGGGCACCACCGTCAGTTCCGACATCACCTACACGCTGCAGTCGTGCACGCTCGTGGGCACCGTCGATCCCACGCTCGACTCGGCTGCGGCTGCGGCGAAGCTTGCGACGTTGCAGGCCCAAGAGGCTGCGCTGCGCGCGGAGCTCGCGCAGCAGGGGATCGACACCACGATCCCGTTCACCGACGCCCCTGGCACGACGGTCACCGCCACGTTCGATCCCGGCGACACGGTGCCGGCGTTCAACGACCCGGGTGCGACCGTGCCGGCGATCCGCGTCGACGACACCACGGCAGCGAGCGGCTGACCACTCGCTTCGACGGTCGCCCAGCGATCATCGTGGACCGGCGGCAACTCCTCCATCGCTACCGCCGAACAGGCCCAGCGGCTGTTCGCCCGCCCGTGACACGCTCTCGCCCGGTCAGCCGCCGGCCCGCCGGTCGCGCACACAGACGTTCTCCTGCTCACACAGACGCTCTCCTGCTCACACAGACGCTCTGTGTGAGCACAATGGCCAGAGTCCGACGTATGTGCTCACACAGATGCTCTGTGTGAGCCGTGTGTCAGCCGGCCCACCGCAGCACTGGGTCTCGGTCGACTCACCCGGCGCACTCCACTCAGCGTCGAGACCGGGTGGTTTCACGGCGCTCCCCCGCTAGTTTGATGGATGAAGGGGAGTAGCCCTCCTTCAGCTGATCGACATGCTGGCGGATGACGCCCGGTCGGCTGGGTCTGATTCATCAGGCGGGCGAGACCTTCGACGCAGGTGCAAGCAATTGCGCCGGGTCGAAGGTCGCACATCCGCTTCCTCTCCGCTCGGTGCCACGTTCCGAGGAGAAGCAGATGTTGACAGCGTTCCTGGTGAGTTTCGGCGTGATCTTCGTGGCCGAGATGGGCGACAAGAGCCAGTTGATGGCTCTCACGTTCGCCACCCGCCATCCAACTGCGCAGGTCTTGATCGGCATCACCGCCGCGACCGCGCTCGTGCACGGCGTGTCTGTGTTCGTCGGCGCCGCGCTCGGTGCAGCGATACCGACGAGACCGATCAGCATCGTCGCTGCGATCGCATTCATCGGCTTCGGCCTGTGGACACTGCGCGGTGACAAGCTGACCGACGCGGACGAGGCGCGTGCCGCGAAGCCGGCGCGCAACACCGTTCTGGCCGTCGGCGGCGTGTTCTTCCTCGCCGAGCTCGGCGACAAAACGATGCTCGCAACCATCACCCTGGCCACAGATCACGGCCTGTTCGGGACCTGGCTGGGCTCGACGATCGGCATGGTCATCGCCGATGCGCTCGCCATCGTCGTCGGCAAGCAGTTGGGCGCACGACTACCCGAGAAGGCGATCAAGATCAGCGCCTCGATCATCTTCTTCGTCTTCGGCATCATCCTGCTCGTCGAAGCGATCTGAGCGGTCGCTCCACCATTCCCGAACTGCAGTGCAACACATGTTGCAGAACTTGTCACCACGACGTGAGATCGGTCATGATCGTCGAGGTACGCAGGGGCAGGCGGACCGACAGATGGGCCGGGGGTGCCCGTCGACCAGGGCCCGAAGAGACCATTACATGCGTACTGCGCGCCGCTGCGGCCTGGCTGTCATCATCATCCTCACGGTGACGGCCGTGTCCATCGAGCACGAGACCAACATCGCCATCGACGCGCCGCCGTTGGCCCAAGCGCCGATCGAGACCCGTCCGGCGGATCCTGCGGTGGTCGCCCGCCTCGCTGACGAGTACGTGGCAACCGATGCGGGCTGCGCTGCGACGACCACGTCGGAGGGCCTGGAACAGTTCTTCGCCGAACGTGTCGGACCAATCGTCGGTCACGATTCGCCACGGATCATCCGTCTCGACAGCGATCGGTGGCTGTGGCTGTTACAGGACTCGTTCACCGACTACGCAGGCAACGCCTCCAGTATGGTCGGCTCGCAGTACACCAACTCGACCGCGCTGCTTCAGGAAGGGTCGTGTTTCACGGTGCTCGAACGGGGCACGGACCAGCACGCCGAGTCGTTCGAGCCCGGCAACGGCGAGTCGTTCGACCGCTTCTTCTGGCCCGCCGGGGGCACGGTCGAAAACGGTCTGTTACGTGTCTTCTGGATCGAGATCATCCGTGACCCGCCGCTCACCGAGGCGATCGACGGCGTCAACGTGCATCCTCGACGGACCTGGCTGGCGACCTACGACGCGGGCACGCTGCGCCGAATCTCCTTCGTTCCCGCTCCCGACCCGGGCGTGTCGCCGGTCTACGGTTTCGACGTCGTCGACGACGGCGACTTCAGTTATCTGTTCGGCAACTCGTTCCAGCAGAACCTCTCCATCGAGGGCGGGTACGCGAACGGTCCGCACTCGGCGACATCGATGTGGCTGGCGCGTGTGCCACGAGGCCGGCTCGATCTGCACCCGCAATACCGGACTGCGACCGGGTGGTCCGCGCTGCACAGCGACGCTGTGCCCATCTCGACCCGCTACTGGACCGAGAACGCAATGCATCCGGTACTGATGGACGGGCGGTGGCTCGCGGTCACCAAGGTCGACGGCTTCCTCGGCAGTGATCTCGTCGTGGACGCCGCGGCCGATCCCTGGGGCCCATGGACGCAGATCACGAGCGTCGCGGCGACACCGCGAGGCGATCCGACCGACATCGTGACCTATGCCCCGCTGCCGCTGCCGTGGCTTGATCCTGATGGCGCGCTGATCGTCGGTCTGTCCCAGATCGATGTCGCCTGGCAGAACCACGATGGCGGCGATCCCGCTCGGTACCGCCCCCGCTACCTCGCGATCGGCCTCGCAGAACCCACATCGGACGGACCAGGCCAATGAGTGACCGAGTCAGCGCTGCTCAGACCGTGCTGCTCAGACCGTGCGGGCCATGTTGTCGAATCGGGTGTATGCGCCGAGGAAGGCGAGACGGCGCATGCCGATCGGGCCGGAGCGGTGCTTGGCGATGATGACCTCGGCCGAGCCCTTGTCGGGTGACTCCGAGTTGTAGACCTCGTCGCGGTAGAGGAACATCACCACGTCGGCGTCCTGCTCGAGGCTGCCGGACTCACGCAGGTCGGCCAGCATCGGGCGCTTGTCGGCTCGGCTCTCCAGGTTTCGGCTCAGCTGGCTGAGCGCAACGATCGGGATCTGCAGCTCGCGGGCCAGCACCTTGAGACCACGGCTGATCTCGCTGACCTCGAGCTGGCGGTTCTCGCTGTTGCTGCCGCTCATCAGCTGGAGGTAATCGATCACGATCAGGCCGAGGCCCTCTCGTGATTTCAAGCGTCTGGCCTTGGCGCGAATCTCCATGACCGTGACACGCGGGTTGTCGTCGAGGTACAGCGGCACCTCGAGCCGGCCGACGGCACGACCGAGCTTGGTCCAGTCCGACTCCGTCAGCCGACCATTGCGCAGCTTGCTGGAGTCCACCCGGGCCTCACTGCTCAGGATTCGCTGGGTGAGTTCGGCGTGGCCCATCTCCAACGAGAACACGAGAACGGGCGCGCGTGCAGTCTGGGCGGCGTGCACCGCCATACCCAGACCGAACGCCGTGTTGTGGACGAAGACGTCGGCAGCGACGAAGTTGTGGGTGCCGGGCACGTTGAAGTCGTAGACCTGGTCGATGCCGGCGGGTTCGATGCTGACCACCGGGTCCCAGATGACATCGGGCGACGACCACCGCCGCAGGACATCACAGTGGAACAGCTCGGCGAGCAACGCCACCGTCTCGCGCCGCGGCCGGCGGCGGTACACGTTCCAGTCATGACCGTGCGCCCGGCCGACCATACGGTTGACGTCGGCCCACGTGCGCTCACCCTTGGCCTTGATGATGTCGTCCCAGACCTGCATCGGCAGGCCGTCGTCGACACCGGGCGCAGCTGCCGACGCTGCGGCGGCCACGGCGGCAACCTGTTGCTCGCGTCCGGTGATGCCGATCCGCGCGCAGAACTGCAACACCGACGCGGAGTCTGTGACCTCGACCTCGTAGGTGCGTCGGCGAACACCGTTGCGGAGCACGAAGCGCTCGCGCCGACGCGAGCGGATGCCGAAGCGCAGCAGCAGATGGGCGACGTCGATGCCGAGCTGATCGGCATCGGTCTCGAACACGATGCGGGAGTGTCCGGCATTGGCGACCCACGCCGAACCGGCGGCTCCGAACAGTGCGCCGACGACACGTGCGGTCGAGGCCGCAGTGAGTGTGAACGCCGCAGCATCGAGACGACCGGCAGACAGACCGTGGCCGACGAGGCTGGTCACCATGTCCGGCTCCAGCTCGACGGAGCCGAACGCGGCCATCGCCGACGGAACCGCGATCGCTGCGCCGACCGAGATCTGCTCGACGGGCTTCCAACCGTCGCCGGTCAGCAGCGGATGAACGGCCGTGAGCCGAATCGACCGACCGGACCGGGTGGTCACGCGGAACAACGGCTTGAATCCATCGTCGTAGAACCCGGCGAAGTCACCGGCGGTGACATGGCCGTCGTCGGCGAGCGAGACGCACCCGACGGCCTCTCCAGCCTGGCCGAGGCGGAACCAGTCCTGCGCGGTGCGGATCTCACCCGATCGTGGGTCGACCATCGGTGTGTCCCAGGCAACACATTTGCCCATTGCAGGACGGGCGCCGACGATGTTCAGCGTGCTCGGCTGGAGGCCCGAGAGGAGATCGTCGAGGTCGTTGTAGCCGGTTGCCAGACCGGTGATGGTGTCGCCGCGCTCGTAGGTCTCCTGGAGCTTGTCCATCGCCAACGGCATCAGGTCACCGAGCGGCATCACGGAATCGGTGACCCTGTCTTCGGCGACCTCGAAGACCTTGGTCTCGGCCTCGTCGAGTGCCTTGGAGACGTCGTCAGGCTCGTTGTAGGCGATCTCGGCGATCTCGGCGGCGACACCGATCAGCCGGCGCAGTACAGCGGTGTCCTGGACGATCTTTGCGTACCGGGTCGCGTTGGAGATCGCCGGGGTTGCGTTCTGGAGCTCGAGCAGCAGTTCGGCACCACCCATCTCCTCGAGCAGACCGGCACGGCGCAGCTCGTCGGCGACCGTGACGGCGTCAACCGGGTTACCGGTCGCGGCCAGCCCGCGGATCGCGTCGTAGACGTACTGGTGGGCCGGCTTGTAGAAGTCACTGACAGCGAGTCCCATCTCGGCGACGTTGCCGACCGCGTCGCGCGACAGCAGCAGCGCGCCCAGCAGGGACTCCTCGGCGTTGAGGTTGTGCGGGGGGACCCGACCGTCGCCTCGGCGGATGGGGCGCGGGCGATCGCGCGAGTTCTCGGCCAGGGACATCGGGCAACCTTTCCGCACATCGCCTGTGCATCGCTAGGGGTCAAACCCTGTGACTTGAATGTGGACTGTGTGTGGACCGGGTGTGGACAACCGGTGTCTTGGGGAGAACCGGTGCGAACCGACAACGGTGGCGCGGTGCGCGTGGCCCGTGGGCAGAGACAGCGCTGCCCCACTCTGCTTGCACGGGGCAACCTCGGTGGGGCAGCGATGAACGTCAGTGGGCGGGGCGAGGCCCCGCGATCAGGTGATCAGGCCTTGACAACCTGGATCGTGAACGGGAACTCGACGTCGTGATGCAACTTCGCAGTCACCGTGTACTCGCCGAGTGTCTTGATCGAATCCGGCATGACCAGCTTGCGCCGGTCGAGCTCGATGCTGGCCTGCGACTGCACAGCGGCAGCGACATCGGATGCCGTGACCGAACCGTACAGACGATCGCCGGCACCGCTCTTGGCGGTGATCGAGATGACCTTGGCGACGAGCACCTTGGCAATGGTCTGGGCACTGTCGCGGTCAGCGGCATCGCGGAGGTCGCGGGCGCGGCGCATTGCGCCGGCCTGGTTCACGGCACCGTCGGTGGCGACGAGCGCCAAGCCCTGCGGGAGCAGGTAGTTGCGGGCATGGCCATCGGCGACTTCGACGATGTCACCACGCTTGCCGAGCATCTTGTGATCGGCACGGAGGATGATCTTCATCTCAGGCCTCCACGGTTTCGGTGTCGGTGTCGGCACCCTCGACCGCATCGGTCGTGGCTTCCTCGGCGGGGGCAGCGGCGTCACGACGCGGGCCACGCTCGCCATCACGCGGCGGGCGACCAGGACGGGTGTTGGACACGCGCTTGGTGTACGGGATCAACGCCATCTCGCGGGAGTTCTTGATCGCATTGGCGATGTCGCGCTGCTGCTGCACGGAGTTGCCCGTGACGCGGCGGTTGCGGATCTTGGAGCGATCACTGACGAAGCGGCTCAGCAGGTTCACGTCTTTGTAGTCGACGTATTCGATCTTGTCGGTGACGAGAACGCTGGTCTTCTTCTTGAACTTCTTCGGGTTGGTGTCCTTGGGGGCACGCGCCTTGTTCTTCTTGCTGGTCATCTCTTGTCGATTCTCTTGTTACTCAGATGTGTCTGCTGAGAAAGCTGTTGTTTCTCAGAACGGTTCTTCATCGCCGTACACAGGATCAGGGGCGCTGCGGCCGCCACCGGAGTTACCCCCGGAGTTGCCACCACCTTGGTAACCGCCACCGGAGTTGCCCCCGGAATTGCCGCCGGCCTGGTATCCGCCGCCGCTTTGGCCACCGCCGCCCTGCCCACCGGAGTCGGTGCGCTGGGTCCGCTCGATCTGCGCCGTCGCCCAACGCAGGCTCGGCCCGATCTCGTCGGCGATGATCTCCACGACAGAGCGCTTCTCTCCCTGCTGGGTCTCGTACGAGCGCTGCTGGATGCGCCCGGTGACGATCACCCGGGCACCCTTGGTGAGCGACGCCGAAGCGTTCTCAGCGAGCGTGCCCCACGCCGTGACATTGAAGAAGGAGACTTCTTCGACCCATTCGTTGTTGCGCTGGTAGCGGTAGTTCACGGCCACACCGATCGTTGCCACGCCACGTCCGCCCTGCGTGAAACGCAGTTCGGGATCGCGGGTGAGTGAGCCGGTGATGGTGACGGTGCTGTCTGCCATGGTGTTTCCCCTATCGGGTGCGGCGGCCGGATCAGGCCGCGGTGCTCGCGACCATGCCGCGGCGCTCGGCCTCGGCATCGGGCAAGCGGAGGAGCTTGTGGCGGACGACGTCGTCCGCGAGACGGAGCTGACGCTCGAAGTCGTCGAGCGCACCACCCGGGGCCAAGAGGTTGAACACGGCGTAGTAGCCGTGCTCTTTCTTGTTGATCGGGTAGGCGTACTGGCGCCGGCCCCACCAATCGGGCTTGCCGTGGACCGTGCCGCCAGCCTTGGTGATGCTGTCGGTGACCGACTTCACCCAGGCCTGAGCAGCCGTATCGTCGAGATCACCATCGAGGATGATCATGAATTCGTAAGCACGCATCGCGTGTGGAACCTCCCTTCGGACCCGGACGCTTCCTACGGCGACACGGGGCCCCTGTGGCGGGGCAGGGTGAATATGACCGTCGGAGTGTAGCGGCACCGAACCCTCAACAGACCAGGCGACAGACCAGGCGTGCGCAGGCGACGTGCTGCGGTCGTGGCGCCGTGTCCGGGCAGATGTGGAGATCGACATGCGTGCATCGTGGCAGAGGGGTGTTGCAGAGTTCACCCGCGTGGTGCGCGCTGCCACTGTGGCGCTTGACTTGAGTCGGATCCACTCCGACCACGAACCGAGACAGGAACTCATCCGATGACCATCATCCGCATCAACGCCATCACCGTGCCAGGCCAGGCCGGCCCCGAGTTGGAGAAGCGCTTCGCCGCTCGCTCCGCCGAGGTCGACCAGATGCCCGGCTTCGAGGGGTTCGAGCTGCTCCGGCCGACCGACGACAGCAATCGGTACTTCGTCGTCACCCGGTGGGCAGATGTCGAGTCGTTCGACAACTGGGTGAGCAGCCAGTCCTTCGCCAACGAGCACGCCAAGGCCGCTTCGTCCGATGCCCGTCCGGTGTCGGCTCACGCCGAACTGCTCTCGTTCGAGGTCGTCGACTTCAGCGCCTGAGCAACACATCTCCGGTTGCCCCTGGGTCGCGGAGTTGGCAGCATGAGCCCATGGAACGGCCAGGTGAGCTCGGGGAGTTCCTGCGCCACTGCCGGCTGCGCGTCGACCCGGCAGGCGTCGGCATCACGATCCGCGGCGGCCGGCGGCTGACGGGGCTGCGCCGTGAGGAGGTGTCGGCGATGTCGGGCGTCGGCACGACGTGGTACGCCCGGCTCGAGCAGGGCCGCGCCGGCAACGTGTCGGTCGACGTGCTCGATGCGCTGGCCCGTGTGCTGCAGCTCTCGCCCGCCGAGCACCAGCACCTGCGCAGCCTCGGCGGGCACCCGCCGCCCCTGCGTGGTGCTCGGGCCGTGCCGCCCTCTATCGACCGGCTGCTGACCGCGCTCGAACCGGCACCTGCGTTCGCGATGGACGCGCAGTGGAACATCACTGCGTGGAACCATGCCCACAGCGCCACGTTGATCGACTTGCACGCCGTGCGGGTCGAAGATCGCAATCTGCTCCAGATCGTGTTCGACAACGCCGGCGTTCGTTCGCTGATGGCGGACTGGCAGACCGAGGCGCGCACGCTCGTCGGCGAGTATCGGCTCGACATCGCCGAGCACCGCAGCTCGCCCGAGCACCTCGAACGGGTCCGCCGATTGAGCGCCGAGCACCCCGACTTCAGCCGCTGGTGGGACGAGCACCACGTCGCCACGTTCGAGCCACGCGTCCGCCACTTCAGCCATCCGGTCCACGGTGCGTTCGCGCTCGAGCACCAGCGCCTGCAGCTGGCATCCGAACCAGGCGTGCGTGTCGTCGCCTACCTCCCGGTGCACGTCGAGGATGCAGCTGAGGATGCAGCCGTGGTCGACACGGTCGAGCCGGTCGCTGTCGACGCTGTCACAGGATGAGCCCGAGCGCGCGCCCTTCGTAGATCGCGAGGTTGGCGCGGCGTGGCGCGACGCAGTCACCGATGTGGTGGACGCTGAACCCTGTACCGGCCGGCCGAGCAGCGGCGGACGCTTCGAGCTGGTCCGCGAGATCGACGACCGATCGGGGATTCTCCGCGACCACGAGCCAGTCGAACGGCTCGTGGACGCGGTCGCCGGTGAGTGTCGAAGCGAGCTCGGCGAACCCGGCGCCCCACTCGGTGACGACGGTGTGCGGGCGCATCGTGCCGCCGGCGCGCACGAGCCGCTTGCGCGCCGGCATGTCGGCCGCACTGTGGAACAGACCGCCGGCCACGACGGATGCGCTCGTGACGATGGTGACCTGACAGCCACGCTCCTGGAGGAACATCGCCGTGCCGATCCCGCGCCAGTCACCGAGGTCGTCGATCAGCAGCACGGATCCGGATGGCACGACCGAACCGTCGAGCACATCATGGATCGCGGCCGTGCGGGCGAAGTCGATGCCCGGGAGACGATCGAGCATCGGCAGGGCGCGCTGGAAGCCGGCCCGCGCCGGTGTTGCCCCGGTCGCGAGCACCAGCGCGCCACCCATCGACATGTCATCGAGCCGGTTGGTGGTGACGCGGATACCGAGCCGGACGTCGACATCGAGCCGCTCCAGTTCGCGTCCGTACCAGGCGAGGTGCTCGAGGATCTGCTCCCGGCTCGGCTGCAGCCCCGCCAGGCGATACTGACCGCCGAGCTGCGCGCCTGCTTCGTACAACGTCACCCGGTGGCCGCGCTCGGCCGCGACACGCGCCGCCTCCAGACCGGCCGGTCCACCGCCGATCACCGTCACGTCTCGCCGCACGTCCGCCGGAGTGAACCGGTCGCCGCCCCACTCGGTCTCACGGCCCGACGACGGGTTGATCACGCACGCGATCCAGTAATCACGCGAGCGACGGCCCCAGCACATCTGGTTGCACGAGATGCACGGCCGCACCTCATCCGCCGCGCCGCGACGTGCCTTGGCGACCAGATGCGGATCAGCGATCTGGCCGCGCACGATCGAGACCATGTCGGCGTGGCCGGCGGCGATCACGTCCTCGGCGTTGGCCGGCGTGCGCATATGGCTCTCGGCCTGGACGAGCGCGTGTCGGGTGACATCCTTCAGCGCTGCGGCGAACGGCTCGCCGAGCTTGGCCGGGTAGAGCGACGTCGGAATGAGCGGGTAGAAGTCGAAGTAGGTGCCGGTCCCGCAGGAGACGTAGTCGATCAGGGCGCGCTCGTCGTGCCAGGCAACGACCTCCTGCATCGACTCGATCTGCAGCGACGCCTCGGAGCCGGGGTCGACGCTGACCGCGATGCCGACGATGAACTCGTCGCCGCACGCCGCACGAACGGACTCGAGCAGCGTCGCCGAGAACCGCATCCGGTTCTCGAACGAGCCACCCCAGCGGTCGGTGCGGCGGTTCGACCACGGCGTCCAGAACTGGTCGATCAATGCGTGGTAGGCCGCGAACAGTTCGACGCCGTCGAAGCCGGCCTTCTGGGCGCGCAGCGCTGCGCGCACGAAGGATCCGACGATCTCGTCGATCTCGGCCTCGGTCATCGTGTGGCTGCCGTCGGAGTCGTGGTACGACACGAGCCCGGACGGTGACCAGTACGGCTCGAACGAGTTGTCCGCATCACCGTGCTGGCCGACGTGGTAGAGCTGGTGAACCATCACCACGTCGCCCTGACCGCTCTCGTCGGCAGCCTCGCGGCAGGCCTCGGTGATCCGCCGGAAACCGGGGATGACCGCGTCGTCGTCGGGCAGGAAGTTGCCCCGGGTGAGTACGGCCGTGCGGTGCACGGGTACGGGCTCGACCACGATCATCCCGGCCCCGCCGAGCGCGCGCTCGCGGTAGTAGCCGACGTGGCGATCCGAGACGAGCCCGCCCTCGGCCATGTTCGCCGTGTGCGCACCGAAGTTGATCCGGCTGCGCAGTGGATGCCCGCGCAGTTGCAGCGGGGCGAAGACGTGTGGGAACTGGGGATGCACGTCTGGGTGGACCGCTGTGTCGTCGATCCACCCAAACGTAGT
>JANXUX010000330.1 GCA_025351965.1 Actinomycetes bacterium
GGGTGCGCTGGGCCCGTCGGCCCAGCGCACCGGTTCGGCGGCTCAGCTCAGCGTGTCAGTTCGGCCGCTCGACGCTTGTCCAGCGGATGCAGGCGATGCGCACCACGCACGTCGCCACGGTGCTTGCGCACCTCTCGTCCACGGAGCTTGCTCGGCACGCGACCCTGCTCGATCATCTTGGTGACGAGGTTGCGCATCTTCTTGGTCCGTACGTGGGAGAACCAGCGCAACTCATTGTCGACGTGCAACCCGACGATCGGGCCGTTGCACAATCCTTGGCAGGGCGCTTCGTGGGCACGGGTGGTGGCCCCGGCGAGATCGACGATCTCGGTGAAGCCCTTGTCGTCGCGGCACTTCTTGCCGGTGCAGACGAGCAGACCGGATGTGATGCAGGTGGGACGGGCCATGGCCCCTACATACCCGAAGTCGGCTGGGCGAAGTCACGCAACATCTTGTTCAGCTCGAGCTGATGCTGCTCCTCGGCACTGATCTGGCCGCGGGCGAACTCCTCGAGGAACACCGAGTGCCCGACGACCGTGGCGAGCAGCTTGCGGTATTGGGCGAGCGCGGACAGCTCATGGGCCAGGCTCTCGCTGAGGATGTCGTGGATCGTGTGCCGGTGAGTTTCTTCGATGGGCGTGATCCGCAGCGACGGGTGCCCACCGAGTCCGGTCAGGATCTCACCGACCTGCTCGGCGTGCAGCAGTGATTCGGCGGCCTGGGCCTTCATGAACGCGACCAGTGGGATGCGGTTCGGCCCGATGATCATCAGCGAGTAGTGCGTGTACCGCACGACGCCCGAGAGCTCGGCCTCCAGGATCTCGTTGAGGATCTCGTTGACTGCTTCGGTGTCGAGCTCTGCGTTCATCGTGGCCGATGCTAGCGAAACCGGAGCCGACCTGTTCAGCCCACCTAACACGTTTTTCGCCGGGCGACCATCACACTCGGCGCGCGACTCGGCACGCGACTCGGTGCGCGACTCAGCGGGCGATGGGCGCGTCGTCGACCGCGGAGAAGTCGGGTTCACGTCGCTGCGCGAACGCCGTGAGGGCCTCGATGTTCGCCGGCCCACCGAGCAGCACGCGGAACGCCTCGTTCTCACGGTCACGTGCCGCCATCAGCTCGGCGCGCAACGGCTCGACGATCACACGCTTGGACTCGACGAGGGAGTTGATCGGCTTCGACGCCAGCACCGCTGCGTAGCGGAGCGTCTCGCTCATCAGCTCTTGAGGCGCGCAGACCCGGAACGCGAGCCCCATCTGGACGCACTCCTCGGCCGACAGCCACTCGCTGCTGAGCAGCGCCCACATCGCGTTCTGGCGGCCGAGCAGCCTCGGGAACGAGACACTGCTCGCAGCCTCCGGGGCGACGCCGAGTCGGGTGAACGGGCAGCGCACCTTGGCGTCGGTCGAGATGAACACGAGGTCGCTCAACGCGAGCATCGTCGCCCCGATCCCGATAGCGAGCCCGTTGACCGCGCAGAACAGCGGCTTGGGGAAGTCGATCAGGTGATCGACGAAACCGGGAAACCCGTGGCGACCGTTGACGAACACGCCCGTGTTCCGTGCCGCCATCTCACCGAGATCCGCGCCCGCCGAGAACGCCTGACCTTCTCCGGTGATGATGACGACGGCGATGCCGTTGTCCTCGCCGGCGGCGATCAGGGCGTCGGTTGCGAAATCGTACAGTTCCTCACTGAAGGCGTTGCGGGCCTGGGGGCGGTCGAGGGTGATCACGCGGATCCGGCCCTCGTCGTGTGTGCGGATCATGTGGTGACCTCGATGTCGGTGGTGTGAGCGATGTCAGCCGAGGATCGGCCGACAGAGATGCGGTAGGTGCCGGGATCGACCCGCCAACCCCGAACGGCATCGGGTGTGGTGCCGAAGAACCCCATGGCGGTCGGAGCGAGCGGGCCCCTGTAGGTGTTACCCGGGTCCCAGTAGGCGAACGATCGAGCGTCGAGGGTCAGCGACACGGCCACCGTCTCCCCCGGCTCGAGCCAGACCTTGGTGAAGGCCTTGAGCTCCTTCGGCGGCCGAACGACGAGCGGGTCCAGTGCGCCGACGTACAACTGGACGACCTCGGCCCCCCGACGGGTGCCGGTGTTGGTCACAGGTACGACGACCGTGACCGTCCCGATCCCCGTCCCTGCACCGGCTTCCGACGTCGCATCGGCAACCGTCCGGAACGTCGGTGCGAGCGCGGGCGCTCCGATCGTGAACGTCGTGTACGACAGGCCGTGGCCGAACACGAACGGCACGGGCAGCTTGCGGGCCTCGTACCAGCGGTAGCCCATCAGGACACCTTCGCCGTAGCGGATCTGGCCGTGCTCGCCAGGGAAGTTGCCGTAGGACGGGGTGTGCTCGATGCAGCTCGGGAACGTGGTGGGCAGACGCCCGGAGGGTTCGGTCTCGCCGAACAACACCTCCGCCAGCGCGTTCGACATCTCCTGGCCACCGAACCAGACCTGCAATACGGCGGGTGCCTCAGCGGCCCACACCGTCGTCACGGGCGCGCCGGCGTTGATGACGATCACGGTGTTCGGATTGGCCCGGGACACGCGCTCGATCAGTTCTGTCTGCGCGCCCGGGAGGTCCATACTCACCCGGTCGTGACCCTCGGTCTCCCAGTCGTTGTTGGTCCCGACGATCACGATCACGGCATCCGCCGACGCTGCAGCGGCGACCGCGCGATCCATCAGGTCGGGCGCGGGCACGACCTTGCAGCCGAGCTGCACACCGTGCATCCATCCACGCTGGGTGCTCCTGAACTCGACGTCGATGACGGCCGCTGTCCCGGCGACGAGGTCGAGCGTAGCGATGAGTTCCTCGGTGGCCTGACCGAAGTACGCATCGCCCCGAGGGGTGGGTTCGGCGATGCCGTCGAACACCACCGCCCCGTCGAAGAACACGCGTGCTGCGCCCAGCTGCAGCAGGCTGAGCAGATGCGGACCCGTTTGCGTCGGCGTGAACCGCGCTGTGGCCCGGTACGACATCGGGCCCGTCGGCACATCGGCCTCGACCCGGGGCAGGACCAGCAGCCGGCCGCCGGGGATGACACGACTGGCGACCACGTCGCCTGACCAGTCACCACCCTCGAACATCTCGACGAAGAAGCCCGGCTCGTCGTGGCCGCTGTCGAGCTGGTCGGCGGACATGGCCGGCACCGTCTTGTCGATGTCGCAACCCTGCTCGTGCACGATCCTGACCCGGTCGCCGAGATGGGCGCGGAGGGCGTCGAGCGGGGTGAGGTGGTCGTGAGGAGCGACCTCGGCGGAACCTCCACCCATGATGCGCGCCCGCTCGGCGTTCGGTCCGATGACGGCGAGTGTCGTGATCCGCGACGGGTCCAATGGCAACACGGCGCGACCGGTCATCGGCTCGATCTCGTTCTTGAGCAGCACCATCGATTCGGCAGCGGCACGCCGCACCAGGGCGCGATGCTCGGGCCGATCCACTGCGACGGCGGGCCGCGGCTCATCGTCCAGCGCGCCGATGCGGTCGTAGACCGACAGCAGCCGCTGAACTGCGCCAGTGAGCAGCGCCTCGTCGATCTCGCCGTCGCGCACGGCCTGGCCGAGCTGGCGGCCGTAGAAACGCGATGGCCCTGGCATCTCCAGATCGAGGCCGGCCTCGGCCGCTCCCGCCGTCGACCCGCCGGCGAACCAGTCCGTGACGACGAATCCCTCGAAACCCCACTCGTCGCGCAGGATCGTCTGCAGGAGCGCGCGGTTCTCGGAGTTGTACACGCCGTTCAGGCGGTTGTACGACGTCATGATCCCGAGCGACCCACCCTCGCGGACAGCCAGCTCGAACGGCAGCAGGTACAGCTCACGAAGCGTCCGCTCGTCGATGACGCTGTCGATCGTCATCCGCTCGAACTCGGCTTCGTTGCCGGCGAAGTGCTTGACCGTCGTGGCCACGCCCTCGGACTGCACGCCGCGGATGAACGCCGCGGCGAGCTTGCCCGTCAGTAGCGGGTCCTCCGAGTACGACTCGAAGTTCCGTCCGGCGAGCGGAGCCCGATGCAGGTTCACGGTCGGCGCGAGCAGCACACGACATGCCTTCGTGCGGGTCTGGTCGCCGAGCGCCGCACCCAGTTCGCCGAGGAGGTCGGTGTTCCATGTCGCACCCAGCGCTGCGCCGCAGGGGATGTTCAACGTGCGTACCTGCTCACCGGCGCCCGGGATCTGCGGTCCGCGAGCGCCGGCCGGTCCGTCGCTCACGAACACCTCCGGGATGCCGACGCGGGGCACTGCGGCGGTCGACCACGCGCTCGCGCCCGCCGTGAGAGACGCGCGTTCGTCGACCGTCATCGATTCGACCAGTGCCGCAATGTCGCGATTCACCCAGACCCCCCGGTAGCCAACGGCGACAACCTACTCGGGGGCCGGATCGTGGCCGAAGGAGAGCGCAGCGCCCCAGCGACCTCGGTCGCGCTGTGCGAAACTGTGGACCATGGATTGGCAGCTGGCCGAGCTCGACATCGCCCGACGTCGACTCCGAGCGCCGATGGATGATCCGTCGACCAAGGACTCCGCCGACGGGATCAACGCCCTCGCCGAATCTCCGCCAGGTTTGGTCCAGCGATGAACGATGGTGAGGTCGCCGCCGGACTGGCCGCCACGCCGGGCTACCGCTACGCCGACCGCGTGGGTGGGCGGCTGCACGTTGCGGGCCAGGTGCCACACGACCGATCTGGCCTGCTGGTCGGTATCGGAGACCCGGCTGAGCAGTGTCGGCAGTGCTTACGCAACCTGCTCACGCTCGCCCGTCATCACGGCTTCGCGCTCGGGGACATCCATCGCCTGACGATCTACGTCGTCGGTGACCGGGCTGCGCTCGGAGGCGCGTGGGACGTCGTCGTCGACCTGTTCGGCGGCAGCGTTCCGCCGGCGACGCTGTTGGGCGTCGCCGTCCTCGGCCATGAGGACCAACTCGTCGAGATCGACGCCGAGATCGACCGCGGGCCAACGCCGCTGCCGCGCTGAACGCTCGACTCGACTCAGGGTGGTGGTTCGGCCCTGGGCGGCGGTTCGGCGCGAGGCGTCGGTCGGGGTGCGATTTCGGTGCCGTCGGGGCGGATGGTGTGCCACCCGCCGGTGGCATCGCGCCAGGTGTGGAAGCCGTGGTTCTTGAACTGGTTGTGATGGTCG
>JANXUX010000332.1 GCA_025351965.1 Actinomycetes bacterium
CCGGCGACCGTGGCGACGGCCGCAGCCATTGCACCCTTCGCGAGCAGCGAGCGACGGGATGAGCCCTCGTCGTCGGCAATCTCGATCTCGTCATGGATGTCTTGCGACATGGGGGACCCCTCCGTCCGTACCAGCTCACACCCTCCGTGTGAGCTGAGGTGATAGTACAACGTCGTGGAAAGCGCCCTGAACGCTGTCGGGATCGAGCTCATCGTCGACGACCTCGATCGTGCCATCGAACTGTTCGTCGACGTGATGGGCTGCGGGTTGTTGTCGCGCGAACCGTCGACGATGGTGGTCGGCGAGGTCGCCATCATCGACGCTGGGACGATCGTGATCAGCCTGCTCGCGCCATCGACATCCGGAGAAGGTGCCGTGCTCGCCGAGCGCACCCCGCGGCTCAGCCAGATCATCTTCG
Organism: Actinomycetes bacterium; assembly: GCA_025351965.1. Classification (GTDB taxonomy): domain Bacteria; phylum Actinomycetota; class Acidimicrobiia; order Acidimicrobiales; family Ilumatobacteraceae; genus WLMZ01. The sequence goes on from JANXUX010000332.1 coordinate 419, forward strand.
GGACCTCGGACGACTCCGTCACCGGTGCCGCCTTCGACCGCGCTGTCGTCGCCGGACTTGCGGTGAGCAACCTGGCGGACGGCCGCTTCCACGTCACGCCCGAGTCTGCATCCGGCGCCCTCGGCCAGCCCGTGGCGATCGTCGCCGTGCCGCTCGTCGCGCCGTGAGCGTCCCACCGCTACCGCCGATAGATCCTGAGCTCGAACGCGAGCATGCTGCGGCGCACGGCCGGTTGTACCAACGCGTCGGGTCGGCGCCGCTCGACGCCGTGCGGCTGTTCCACATCCAGCAGTGCCGGCTCGTCGTCGAGTCGTTGGCGTACGTGCAACCGGTCGTCGCCCGTCCCGATCGACCCATGGTGATCGTGCCGCCGCGGGCGTTCTTGACGTCAGCGCAGCAGCGCCGGATGGTCGGCGCGTCCGCAGCGTTCCGGCACATGGACAGCCGGGTCACGATGCTGGGCACGGGCGACATCGCTGCAGTCGTCGACGCCTCCACGCCGATGGTGCTCCATGCCCTCCTCGAATCGTCCGTGCCGTCGGCCGACGGTGAGACCAACCCGGGCATGCTGCGCACGACGCTCACGTCGTGGATGCCCGAGGCCAATGACTTCACCCACCCACCGGCGCACATGGTCACCGAGCTCGTCGAAGCCGCTATCCACATGGCCAACCACGCCGACGCGCCGGCGTGTGCACGCGCGGCCTGGCTGACGTTCACGATGCTGTCGATCCATCCGTTCGTTGACGGGAACGGGCGCACATCGCGCGCTTTGTACATGGCGATCGTTGCGCCTTCGCTGCCACTCGGCATCGACTGGGCTGCGCTCGAGCAGTGGTCGACGTGGCGGGGTGACTACGTCTCAGCCCTGCAGGCCGGACAGCAGGTGGAGTCGTACGACCCGGCGAACATGTCCGCCGCGGCGTTCATCGACTTCGCCACGCGGGCATCGATCGCCGGCGCCGACCTGTGCGCGGAACGCGTCGCCACGTTCGACCATCGCCTCGCCACGCTCGAAGGCGTCGTGCCACGTGCACATGCACTCGTCGAGACGGTGATCGAGATGCACGGCATCGCCACGCTCGCCGAGGTCTCGGCGTGCGCCCTGCCAGCTGCCGAGATCGATTCGATCGTCGCCGAGCTGATCACCGCCGGGCGTGTGCGTTGGGCACCGCGTCCGTTCGGCCGTCGCACGACGGAGCGGCCGGAAGCGTTCGGTCTGGTCACGAACTGAGGTGTGCCGCGCCGGCGCCGATCATGGTGAGCCGACCGTTCGAGTGGATCAGGGTTCGGCGAGTGCTCGCAGGCGGACCGACAGGCAGGTCACGCAACCCTCGAGCTTGATGTACTCGCTGATGTCGACGAGGACGGGTTCGTAGCCGAGGTCGGTCAGCAGCGCTGCAGACTGCGGGCAGTCGTTCGACATCAACAGCTTCGAGCCGCCGAGGTGGACGACGTGGGACCCGGATTCCTCAGGTACGGGAACGAACCGGGGGAACATGGTGACGTCGTCGATGCATGGCGGGTAGCCGATGATCGTGCCGTCGGGCAGTGCCGTGACGGCCGACTTGAGGTGCAGCACCTTGGTCAGCGGGACGGCGATGACCGTTGCTCCGAGCGGGCCGAAAATGGCCCGGAGCTGGCGGATGCCCTCGCCGTTGGTCCGCCCACCGCGCCCGACGTAAATCGTGTCGTTGCCGTCGGGACCGAGGACCTTGAGCACGTCGCCGCCGTCGAGGGTGCCCGGTGGACGGATCCGGTTGATCGAGCAGCCCAGTGCCTCGACGGCGTGCTCGGCCTCGACGGTCTCGGGCTTGCGCTCGTCGGCGCCGGGTCGGGCGATGACCGCGACGTTGCGGTAGACGACCATCGTGTCCTCGACGAACGCGGAATCAGGGCACTCCGGCGCCGGAGCGACCTCGACCGTGTTCCATCCGGTGCTCTGCAGCACTTCGACGTACGCCTCCCACTGGCGCATCGCCAGATCGACGTCGACCGGGACACGATCGATGTGGGTGACGATGCCCTCGGCCAGGCGTGGGCTCGGTCGGCGCACGAGCGCGAGTCTGCCGACGGCCAGGTGTGGGTACATACGGCGAGACTAGGCGGGGCGTGCCCGACGTCCCTTGATCGTGCAATTCGGTCCTTTTGGGACCATGCTGATGCCCTGTCCCTGTAGATCGGAGCACTCCCATGTCTGGGAACGCGAGTTTCAACCACCGGCGTGCCGGCGTCATCTCAGTCGAAGCGGTTGAAGCTCCCGAAGTGGTCACCTCCGACTGGATTGACGAGCAACTGACCGACACCTATGCGCGAAACGGGCTGCGACCCGGCTTGCTGGCCGAGTTGGCGGGCATCAAAGCCCGGCGCTGGTGGTCCGCCGACGTCACGTTCGATCAGGCTGCGGCAATGGCCGGACGCAAGGCGATCGATGCCTCCGGGGTGGACCCGGCCGAGATCGGCCTGCTCATCTCGACGTCGGTCTGCAAGCACCACCTCGAACCCTCGGTCGCCTGCGCAGTGCACCACTCCCTCGGTCTCTCGACGGCCTGCAACAACTTCGACCTCGCCAACGCCTGCCTCGGCTTCGTCAACGCGATGCACCTCGCCGCGACCGCCGTCGATGCCGGCTTCATCAAGTACGCGCTC
>JANXUX010000352.1 GCA_025351965.1 Actinomycetes bacterium
GCGCTCGCCGGATCGCCGCGGTCGTTGTTCGTCCTGCGTTCCAGGACCCGACCCGACCTGGCCCTTCGAGGCCAATTTCTTCATGATGATCACCTTGGCGTCGTCATCTTCATCGGCTCGCCGTGGGTGACGAGCACCTCGGCCTTCGCCGCTCTGGGACTCACGATCTCGGACTTCGCCACCTCGGACCCCGTGGTCGACTACGTCCTCCTCCTCCAGAATCAGGCGACCGCTCTGGCAGAGGCACGTGAGCTCGCCGAACAGCTGTCACATCACGCATTTCACGACGGACTCACCGGGCTCGCCAACCGCTCGTTCGTCCTGGACACGCTCCAGCGCAAGCTGGACCCAGCGCATCACGAAGTTGACCCCATCGCGGTGTTGATGCTGGATTTGGACGGATTCAAAGCTGTCAACGACAGCTACGGACACACTGTCGGCGACGAAGTCCTCAGGGTGGTTGCTGATCGACTGCGCGCGATCTCTCGCCAGGGAGACACCGTCGCCCGTTTCGGAGGCGATGAATTCACCGTCCTGCTGCATGCGCCCGTGAGCGCCTCATCCGACAGCTACGAGGCGGTTCGCCGGGTTGCGGAACGCGTGCTGGCGGCCATCCGCGAACCATTCGCGTTGCCATCGTGTGAGGTCGTCACCGTGCAGATTGCTGCAAGCGGCGGCATTGCGGTTGGTCAGGCTGGCGACCGAGCCGAGGACGTGATCCGCAACGCCGACCTTGCGATGTACGCAGCCAAGAACCACGGCAAGGATCGCGTCGAGCTCTACTCGGCCGACATGCACACGGAGTCGGTGCGCCGGCTGGACATCGCCGGTCAGCTGCGCAACGCGATCGAGCGCGAAGAGTTTCTGCTCCTGTACCAGCCCGTCCTTCGGCTCGACGGGAACCGTTTCGCAGGCGCCGAGGCCCTGCTGCAGTGGCAACACCCGACCAGAGGACTGCTCGCACCGGATCAGTTCCTCGACATCGCCGAGGAATCGGGCCTGATCGTCCCCATCGGTGCGTGGGTCGTGCAGGAGGCGTGCAGGGAGCTGCGTCGTTGGCTGGACGCGCACACAGGGATCGAACAGCTGGGAGTGGCGATCAACCTGTCGGCTCGACAGTTGGAGGCCGACATCGTGACAACCGTCCGCGACGCCATCTTGGCCAACCGCCTCGATCCCTCCACGATCACCATCGAGATCACCGAGGGGCTGATCTCGGATGACCGATCAGAAGCGCACGACACGATCAAGGCGCTGAAGGATCTCGGAACCTGGCTGGCCATCGACGACTTCGGTACCGGTCACTCGTCGTTGAGTCGGCTACGTGACTTCGAGTTCGACGAGCTCAAGATCGATCGAAGGTTCGTGAGCGACATCGACGCCGGCGACACGACGCTCGTCGACACCCAAGTTGCGATGGCCAGGGGTTTGGGTCTGAACGTCGTGGCCGAAGGGGTCGAGACCGAGACGGAACTCGACTACCTGCGCACGATCGGGTGCCAACAGGTCCAGGGGTTCTTCATCGCCCGTCCGCTCCCTCCCGCCGATATTCGGGCCCTCCTCGCCGGACCCGGGATGCGGACCGAGCCGAGCAAGCGTCGACTGCACGCGGTCCGATCAACGGCCTGAATGCCGCGGTGGCGGTGGTAGCGGCTTCGTCGATTCGCCGGGTCTCGAAGTCGGCGACGGGGGGCAGTGGTCTCATGAACCGGTCCGACTACTGCCGTCGGCCGACGTGACAGACACCCCGAGACCTTCACGAATGGAGATCAGGTGAGCACATCGCTCGAGCAAGCCGAATTTCTTCGCATCTACCTGCAGGACCATCTCGCAGGCGCGACCGCAGGATCCCAGCGAGCCCGACGGCTCGCGGAGGCCGAAGCCGACTCCGCAGATTCGGCAGCGCTGGCGGGTTTCGCCGCAGACGTTGCCGCGGATCTGGATGCGCTGTCGAAACTGATGGACACGCTGAGCGTCGAGCGCAGCTGGCTGAAAACGAACGTTGCCGTCGTTGGCGAAAAGTTGGGCACGTTGAAGTTCAACGGACGTCTGACGGGTCGGTCTCCATTGTCGACAGTCATCGAACTGGAAGCAATGCAGATGGCCGTGCGGGGCAAACGCTCGCTGTGGGAAACCATGCGCGCTGCGATGCCGTCCGCATCCCCGATCGACTTCGGTGGTCTGATCGTGCGGGCCGACGAGCAGCTCGAGACCTTGTCCTTGCTGCACGCCGCTCGAGTGCCCAGCACGTTCGCCGTTTCGAGTGTTGCGGCGTCGTCACGCGACACGGATCAGTGACGGTCGACGAGATCGTTGATGTCCTGGTGGTGGCTCAGGGCTGCGTAGCCGAGCTCCGGCGAAGCAGCCAGTCGGTCATGTCGAGTGCCGGCAGCGGTTTGCTCCACAGGAATCCTTGTGCGAACGGGCAGCCGAGACCCTCGAGGATCTCGAGTTGACCGACGGTCTCGACGCCCTCGGCGACGACGTGTAGGCCCATGGTCCTCCCCAGCATCGTGATGGCATGCACGAGGGGCCGGTGATCGTTCTCGGTCCCGAGATCAGCGATGAAGGAACGGTCGATCTTGACGACGTCGACGGGAAGCCGCCTCAGATAGGTCAGCGAGGAGTACCCGGTTCCGAAGTCGTCGATTGCGAGGTGGATTCCGAGGTCTTTGAGATGGCCGAGATTGCGGATCGATCGTTCGATGTCGCGCATCAGGGATGTCTCGGTGATCTCGAGCGTCAGACTGGAGCTGCCGATGTTGGCGCTGGACAACGCCACCTGGATGGCGTGTGTGAGCGATTGGGTCAGGATCTGTCTCGTCGAGACATTCACGGCCATGGTCGTGTCGGTGAGTCCGAGGTCGCGTTGCCACGCACCGAGCTGTTGCGCAGCCTGGTGCAGCACCCATTCACCGATTGGCACGATCAGGCCGGTCTCTTCGGCCACTGGTATGAAGTCGTTCGGTCCGACGAGGCCTCGTTCTGGGTGCTCCCAGCGAATCAGCGCCTCGAACCCTGCGACCGTCAGATCAGCCAGCGAGAGCACCGGCTGATAGACGACACGGAACTGGTCCCGGTCGAGCGCCAACCGGAGCGATGTTTCGAGATCCAGACGAGTCTTGGCCCGACGCCGTAGGGCACCGTCGAAGACAGATGACTGCGCGCGTCCGTTCTCCTTGGCTTGGTACATGGCGGCATCGGCGTCGCGCAGCAAGGTCTCGCTGGTGTCGGCGCGGGCGGCGTGGGTGACGCCGACGCTCGCCGAGAGATGCAGATCGAGCCCGTCGAGCGCGAACGGTGTTTCGAACATGTCGAGAATGCGTTCTGCGGTCGGGTGCGAGGCGCCCGTCGTCGGCGTGTGGTCCAGGATCACGAACTCGTCGCCCCCGAACCTGGCGATGAACAGATCGGGCAGCTGGGCGACGAGGCGGCGGCTGACTGCACGCAACACCTGATCGCCGACGACGTGTCCGATTCCGTCGTTGATCACCTTGAACCGGTCGATGTCGACGAACAACACGTCGAGTCGGGTGTCGTTGCGGCGCATGTCGTCGAGGAGCGCCTCGATGCGGGCGACCAACATGACCTTGTTCGGGAGACCGGTCAGATCGTCGTGCACCGCTCGGTACTCGAGTTCCTCCTCGGCTCGTTTGCGTTCGGTGATGTCGGTCGACACGCCGACGACGGCAAGGAATGTGCCGTCGTCGTCGAACACGGGTGTCGAGGTGAGCATGACCGGCACGATTGCACCGTCGCGGTGGCGGATGCGTACATCGCCGGTCCACAACTCGCCCGACGCAATTCGTTCGGCGAGTTCGGCGACCGCGACCGCACTGCCCGTCGGTTCGATCACCTCGGTGACGAACCTGCCGACTGCTTCGTGTTCGGCCCATCCGTAGGTGCGCGTGGCTGCCTGGTTCCAGAACACGACGCGGCCTCGCTCATCCGTCGCGACGATCGCCTGGCCAGCAGCGTCGAGCAGACGAGACTGAAACACCAGCTTGCGTTCGGCGTCCCTCCGGACTGTGACATCACGAAAGTTGACGACGATGCCTTGCACTTCAGGGGCGTCCAGATAGTTGGTCATACTGCATTCGAACCATCGCCCAACATCGTTCGACATGATCAGGAGATCGTTCGTTCGGGTTGCACCGGGGTGCTTGCGGACCTCCTTGAACATTGCGATCATGACCGCCTGCTCGTCTGCCGGAAGGGAATCGAACGGCTGCACTCGTGAGCCCGAGAAACCGGAATCCGGCCCGATCGGTGGATACGCCTCGATCACATGGCCACGTGAATCCAGGATCCGATAACCGTCGGCCGAGTTCGACAACACCAACTCGTGACGACGAGACGCCTGGGCGACGCTTGCCTGCGCCGCGACACGTTCAGTGACATCGCGCAACGTCGAAACCACCGCATACGGGGCACTGTCACCATCGGCGAACAACGGACGTACATCCAGCTCGATCCATCGAAGATCCCCGTCAGGCTTGCCCAGCCCGAGAACATGTCCGACAGACCCGACACCAGTCTCGATGCAACGCCGCCCAGGGCGATCCTGAGGATTCAGCCGTGACCCGTCTGGGCTCATTGCATGCCACGCGACTCGCGCAAGATTCGCGCCTCGCAACTCAGTCAACGGAACACACAACAGTTCGGCGGCCGCACGATTCACCGTCAGCACCGTCCCGCCGCGATCCTGCACCAGCAAGCCCACACCGAGAGCGCCGATCACGTCGTCGAAATAGTCGATGAGCGACGCACACCCGTCGGGCAAGGCACGGGAATCGGCGTGGAGAGTCATCTGGTGTCTCACATTCGATCGAGCGAAGTTCAAGCCGAGCAAATCCCGGCGCTTCCTGGATATCGACACTCCGCTCAGTTCACTGTAGCGGATCACACGAAATGGACTGAGAGATCGGCGCTCGGGGGTCGATCCGCCTGCACCGTGGTTGGGGCGGGGGTCGCCACGCTCACGACCGTGTCGTTCGAGTCTGTGAATGAGCGACGCATATGTCCTGAGAAGGACATATGCGCCGAAAAGGTACACAGCAGTTCGAGATGTGGCCCCAGTCCACGAGTGGGTGGATCGTCGAGGACTCCGCGGTGATCTGCGGGCAGTTCGCGTCGCCGATCGCGATGGCTTTGGTGAGATCCTCGGACAACTGCGCGATCTTGGACCACATGCTCATCAGCCGGTCATCTCCGCCCTTGATCCGGTAGTCGTCGACGGTTGCGAATGGGAGTTCGGTGGACCGTTCAACTTGCACCATCTGGGATGACCGGCGTTGTACAGGCGGAGGACCAGCACGCCGGGCCTCCCCCCGGTGTGAGTCCGTCGACTTTGGCGAGCGCGCGGAGCGAACGGCGGTCGGAGATCGCGAGTATGCGGGTCACGCGGCTGGTCAGACGGGCTTGTGCGTGAAGCAGGTGGTGAGGAAGCTCATCAGCGGTGCTGTCATGACGGTGTCGCCGAGCTTGCCGATGTCGGCGTTGACCTCGGCATGTGTGAGGGCTCGGGCGTCGATGGTGATCGCCTCGATACCGTTCGCCGCGAGGGTGCTGAGGAACGCTGTCTCGATCCGCTGTCGCTGTGGCGTGCCGCGCACGACTCCGATCATCGGCGGTATGCCGATGCCGGGCTGCACCTGCGCGGTCGCTGACGTATCCATCACGTAGTCAGGGTTGTTGCCGAGCGCCGACTTCCACTGCGTGCGCTCCCCGTCGGGGTCGGTGGTGTTGGCGGCCGCCTTGTCGAACCCTTCCGTGTCGAGTGGACCGGCGCAGCGGATCGAGGAGAGGTCGAGTCCGATCGTTCCGAGGTAGGTCGGGTTGGTGACGACGTTGGCGACGATGTCGGCGCCGGCCGAGTGGCCCAGGAGTGCGATTCTGGTGGCGTCACCGCCGTACGAGCCGATGTGGTCATGGACCCATCCGACCGCAGCGGCGACATCGATGTAGTGATCGGGAAACACCGCCGAGGCGACCTCGCCCAGAACGGTGAGGCGATAGTTCACGCTGACCAGAATCCAACCGGCGTCGTTGAACAGCTTCACCTTGTCGCGTGTCTGGTTGCGCTTGTCACCGATCTGGTAGCCGCCACCGTGGACCCACATCACGACGGGGGCGTCGCACCGGGACGGGTTCGGCGTGTAGACGTCGACGCTGGTCAAGTTGGCGTCGACCCCTGGGATGGCCGTATAGGCGACGGTGGTCGGCAGGCCTGCGTGTACGCAGCCGACCGGGTCCTGTTCGGGTTGGGTCGTGCTCGCCGCCGCCGCCGACGACTCCGGAACCGGCGTACTGGTTGACTGATCACGGGGCGCAGTCGACGCAGTCACGGAGCCCCTGGTGGCCGTGTCCGGCGATGTACTGGTCGCTGAACAGCCAGCCCAAAGGGTGACTGCGACAAGTGTCGATCCGAGCCGCGTTCGCCGTTTCCCGTTCGTCGTCATGGGCTGAAGCGTGCAGCATGAGTGTGGGCAATGTGTGAGCACGCGGGTCGACGGTCCCCCGACCTCCGCGCCGCCGTCGACTCCATCCGCCTTGCCCGCCGCACCCCTCGCAACCACCAGAGCAGCGTCGGCTAATCATCGACGAACCAGACCCAGCAAGGCGACTGGTCGCGTGATCGACACTCCGTGTCCCACCACGGCCGTCCGTCGGTTGGAATCAGCGAGCGATCAGGAAGACGATGCCGAGCAGGCTGATGGCAGCGCCATAGAGGCGTTCGAGGCGGGCGGGGTCGGTGCGGAGCGCGACACGCGCGCCCAGGAACGAGAGCGGCACCGATGTGGCGGCGAAGACGGCGACGAGTGCCCAGTCGATGTGGCTGAGTGCGGCGTGGACGATGGTGCCGGGAACGGCGAGCACTGCTGCGACGGCCAGCGATGATGCAAAGGCAGCTTTGATCGGGAGGCGCAGGACGGCGACGTAGAGCGGTGCGAGCAGGAAACCGCCGCTGTTCGCGAGGAGCCCCGAGATGAGCCCGACGATGACGAGGATCCCGTCGGTGATCGTGACGAGGATCGAGCCACCGATCCAACGGGTCGCGACGGCGCCGATGATCGTGGCGGGGATGCCGAAGGCGAAGCTCCACCGGACGACTCGCCAGTCGATCAGCCGAGCCTTCCAGTACACCGAGCTCGCTGCCAGGGTGGACGGAATCGTGGCCGGGAGCGCGCAGCGACTGCGATGATCGCGGGGACACCGACGGCGGCCATCATCGGGGTGGCGATCGCGGAGCCGCCCTTGCCGAACATGCCTCCGAGGAACCCGATGACAAGACCGATCCCGGCAGCGGCGAGCAACGTCATCACTGACCGTCTGCGAACTGCACACAGCACTCTCCGGGTCGGCCGACCACCGTGCAACCAGGTAATCGCTGTGGGAGCGATAGACCGAATCTATGGTCCGTCGATTGTTGGCTTTCCGACTCACGGGCCGGGCTCGGTCGCATCAGGGCGTGACGTCGATGATGCCCATCATGCCGAGGTCTTCGTGGTCGAGGATGTGGCAGTGGTAGACGGTCCGCCCGGGGAGGTCGGTGAACGTGACGCGGATGGTCACGGTGCTTCTGGCGGGAACGTTGACGGTGTCCTTCCATCCGGAGGTCGGTGGACCGTCGATGATCTGAAACGGCCAGACGTGGAGGTGGAAAGGGTGGTCCATCACCGATGTGTTGCGGATCGACCACTGCTCGGTCGTCCCGAGTCGGGCTGTGATGTCGGTCCGCCCCGGGACGAACGACTTGCCGTCGATGGTGAACGCCATCATCGATCCGCCACCCATCCCGCCCCCGCCACCCATGGCGAGGGTCACCGTCCGTGTCGCCGTGATCGTCGGGCTGATGGGCGACAGCTTGGCGAGTGATGGGGGCAGGGCGGCCGCTGCTGCAGTGCCGGTCACGTTCACGGTTGCGATGACGGTCTCTGCGGTGCTGGTCGATGCGCGCCCGCCCATGCCGCCGCCCATCCCGGAGCTCCCTCGGTCGTAGCGGAGTGCACGCAATCGGTTGGAGCCGGCTGCGATCGGGGTCACGAGGACCTCGGTTCGTTCGCCGGGTGCGAGCAGGATCTCTGACACGGTGACGGGTGCCGTGAGTCGCCCGCCGTCGGAGGCGATGACGTGGAGTTGGTGGTTGTCGAGCGCGAGTCGGTAGTAGCGGGAGGCGCTGGAGTTGAGGATCCGCCATCGCTCCAAGGTTCCGGCAACGACCGCGACGGTGGGTTGGACGATGCCGTTGACGACGACGATGTCTCCCTCGCGGCCCTGCATCCGGCCCATCTGCGACGTGGCGAGAATGGCCTTGCTGTCGCCGATCGAGGGGTCGGCGAGGATGAACAGCCGCTCGGTCGAGGCGGTGATCTCGGTGATGTCGTCCAGGTCGTCGCTGATCACGATCGCGCCAGCGAGGCCGGCGGCGATCTGTTCGGCGACGTGGCCGTGGGCGTGAGGGTGATACCAGAACAGACCACTCGGATGATCGGCCGGAATGTCATACGTGTAGGTGTGCTCGCCACCGGGCCGCACCATCACGAAGACGTCGTCGGAGCCACCCGTCGGTGACACATGCAGTCCATGGGTGTGCAGGTTGGTGTCGGTGTCGAGACGGTTCTGCAGGGTGACCACGACGGTGTCACCGGGGCGGACGCGCAACGTCGGACCTGGCGTCGAACCGTTGTAGGTGTATGCGTAGCGGGTGCCCGTGCCGAGTGGGACCATGGTGGCCTCGGCGACGAGTGTCACGGCGAGTCGCCCGTCGACGCTGTGTGACTCGGCGGGCTGGGCGAACACACCACCAGACGGTACGGGAGGTGCTGCCGTCTGGTTGGTTGTGCAGCCAGCGACGACCAAGACAGCCGTGCTCGTGCCGACGAGGGTCAGGAACTCGCGCCGGGTCGAACCGTTGCCGTTCATGAGTTCAGTGTGGCGATCGAGAGCCGACGTCGCAGGGGCCAAAGGTCCTCAATCTGCCAATTGCCCGATGTGAAGGGTCTGAAGTCCCTGGTCTCTGGATGGCGCCGGGTTCATGGTCGATGCATGGAACCAGTAGAGGGCACGGATTCGAATTCGCATGGCCATGGCCATGGCCATGGCCATGGACTTGGGCGTAGCGTGATGGAGGAGCTTCGCCCGTTGCATCGCGAGCTGCGCCATGCGATCCCTGAGGTGTACAAGACCTTCGGGGAGTTCCACCACGCATCGTTCGCTGTGGGTGCGCTCGATGTCAAGACCAAGGAGTTGATTGCGTTGGCGATCGCGGTCATCGAGCGATGCGACGGGTGCATCGCTTCGCACTCGGAAGGGGCAGCCAAGGCCGGGGCGACCAGGCAGGAGGCTGCCGAGGCGATCGGGGTGAGTTTCCTGATGGGCGGCGGTCCGGCGTCGATCTATGGGCCGCGAGCGTTCGCCGCGTTCTGCGAGTTCGCCGACGCCTGATCGTCGGCTCACGTCGGTCGTGTCAGTGGGAGAAGTGGACATGGGGGAGTCGCTTGTCGAGCCACTTGGGGATCCACCAGTTGCGGTCGCCGAGGAGCTTCATGAGTGATGGGACGAGCATCATCCGCACGACGGTGGCGTCGAGCAGCACGGCGAGGGCGAGGGTGATGCCGAGCTCGGTGGGTGGGATGGGGCCGGTGACGCCGAACGCGATGAACACGACGATCATGATCAGGGCAGCGTTGGTGATGGGTCGGCCGGTGCGGGCGATGCCGTCGCGGATCGCGAGTTGAGTGTCGCCGGTGGCTTCGTAACGTTCGCGGATCGCGGCGAGCAGGAACAGTTGGTAGTCCATCGACAGCCCGAAGAGAAGTGCGAAGAAGAACAGTGGTGCCCAGGCGTCGACGAAGCCTTGGGCGTGGATGCCGATCAGGCTGGCGCCCCAGCCGTGCTGGAAGACGAGGGTGGCGAACCCGAATGCTGCGCCCACGCTGATGAAGTTGAGCAGGATCGAGGAGATCGCGAGGGCGAGGCTGCGGAACACGACGAGCAGGAGCACGAACGCGACGAGGGTGATGACTGCGATCGCGATCGGGGCGCGTCCGGTGAGCACGCTGGTGAGGTCGTAGTTCTGGGCTGCTGGCCCGCCGACCAGCGCGCTGGGTGCTGCGGCGGGGATCGAGGTGCGCAGTCGACCGATGAGATCCGAGGTCTTGGCGTCGTCAACGGCGGTGGCTGGTGTGATCCGCACGACGGTGCGTCCGCTGGTGTCAGAAGGGGAGGAGACGATGCGGGCGTCGACGACGCCTGCGTCAGCGGTGGCGGTGGTCACGACCTGGTTGGCTTGTTTGGCGTCGACGGTGACGAACAGGGGTGCGGCTGCGCCCGGCCCGAATGAGGTGACGAGCGTTTCGTAGCCGTCGCGGCTGGATCGGCCTTGATCCACGACGCGGGCGCCGGGCATCCCGAGACGCATTCCGAGTGCGGGGGAGGCGAGCAGGATCAGCACGCCGAGGCCGGCGGCGAGGGTTGCTCCGGGTCGTTTCATCGCGCGTGCGGTCCAGCGGGTCCAGCGTCCTTCGGCGGCGCGGTCTGGGTCCTTGCGGCCGCGTGTGACGAGGACTCGGTCGCCGAGGGCGACGAGGAGCGCGGGGAGCAGGGTCAGTGCTGCGGCGGCGACGGCGACGACGGAGAAGATCATGCCGAGTGCCATCGAGCGGAAGACCATGACGGGGACGAGGAACACTGCGGCGAGGGAGAGCACGACGGTGAGCGCGGACAGGAAGACGGCTTTGCCGGCGGTGTCGAGGGTGGCGGCCATGGCGTCCTCGGCGTTCTTGCCGTCTTCGCGTTCTTCGCGGTAGCGGGAGACGATGAACAGGGCGTAGTCGATGCCGACGGCGAGGCCGATCATCATCGAGAAGTTCATCGACCACACCGACAGCGGGGTGAACGACGTGGCGAGGTGGAGGCCGGCGAAACCAACGGCGATCCCGGAGATGGCGAGCAGCAGCGGCAAGCCGGCGGCGATCGCTGACCCGAACGCGACGAACAGGAGCAGCATCGTCGGGAGGCCGGAGAGCAGTTCGGCTTTGTGGAGTGCCTGTTCGTTGGAGTTGTTGAAGTCGCTCCACACCGGCCATTCACCCGTCACTGCGGCGGTCGTGCCTGCGGGCAGCGTCAGAGACGCGACACGATCGATGACGAGACCAGCCGATTCGGGGAGCTTGGCGTCCTCGGTTGCGGCCAATTCGACCGGGATCAACGCAGTGAGCCTGTCGGGCGAGATCAGGCCGGAATCGGCCGGCATCGCCAGCGGATCGGCGACCGCCTTCACCCCGTCAGCGCCGGTGAGCGCCGTCACGATCGCGCTGACCCCGGTGAGGTCTTTGCTGAAGGGTGTGGTCTGGTGGATCACGACGACGGCGGCTTCGGCGCCGACCTGGGGGAAGTCGCTGCGCAGCTCGTCGCGGACTCGTTGCGCGATCGAGCCCTGGGCCTCCCAACCAGCGCCCGAGAGTGCGCCGTTGACGGTGATCGCAAGCGGGGCAGCGGCGAGCGCGGCGATCAGCCAGACGACCGTCAGCAGCTTCCGCCGGCGTGCGGAGAACCGTCCGAGCCGCGAGAACCAGTGGTCGCGAGGGGCCGCGGCGTCGGCTGGTGATCTCAGAGCGAGTGCGCTCGTGGGCGGTGGCTGGGTGGTGGGGGTAGTGGACATCGGGGACTCCTCGTGAATTCGGGCGCGTTGAAGCAAGGGGTGGGGCGATCGACGGGCGGTGCTGGTCGTGGTCTCGGGCGTGGGTCCGAGGTGGGTCAGGCGAGTTTCATGAACAACTTCTGGACGTCTTCCAGCGCGTAGCCCTCGGCCGCAGATTCGTCGGGGTTGGCGATGCACCAGGTGAGTCCGCTGGCGACGAGCAGGAACCCGGCCTGGTCGAGTGCCTTGCTCGCGGCTGACATCTGGGTGACGATGTCCCGGCAGTCGCGTGCTTCGGCCAGCATCTGCTGGATGCCGCGGATCTGACCCTCGACCCGTCGCAGGCGGCGGGTCAGGTCGGCCACAGTGTTCTCGGGAATCTCCATTGTCGACGTCCTCTTCTCAAAATACCTGTAGGGGTATGGTAACGATACCCTCTGGGGTATACAACCAGTAGTGAAAGTGAGTGTTCTGTGAGTGATTCGTCGGTCGTGTCCTGTCTCGAGTGCGGCAAACGGAACCGTGTACCTGTGTCGGCGACCGGCACACCGCGATGCGCGGCGTGTCATGCGGCGTTGCCGTGGCTGGTCGAGGCGACCGGCGGCGACTTCGCCGGCATCGTCGCGTCGCCTGTGCTGGTGTTGGTCGATCTGTGGGCGCCTTGGTGCGGGCCGTGTCGCACGATCGGTCCGCTGGTCGAACAGGCCGGCAAGGACCTCGCCGGCCGATTGAAAGTGGTCAAGGTCAACGTCGATGTCGCACCGGAGATCTCGCAGCAGTTCGGTGTGCAGGGCATCCCGACGTTGTTGCTGTTGCGCGACGGTCGTGAGGTGAGCCGTCAGGTCGGGGCGCTGCCCGGTCACGCGTTGCGGTCCTGGATCGACACCGAACTGGCCCGCAACACGTCATGACGGTCGGTGCGCTCCCGCTGCCACAGCGTCGACGGCTGCTCTCAGCCGGGCCGAGACCTCGCTGCCGAGCTCGCTGAATCTGGGGTCGGCCATCAACTCGAGCGGATCGACGGCAGAGATCTTGGTGCCGGTGTCGACGGTTTCGACGACCACGTTGCAGGGCAGCAGCAAGCTGACCGTCGGGTCGAGCTCCAGGGCGCGTTGAGCGAAGCCGGGGTTGCAGGCGCCGAGGATCTTGAGGAACGGTCGATCGACGCCGAGCTTGGCGCGGAAGACTGCGGAGACGTCGATCTCGGTGAGCACGCCGAAGCCTTGTTCGGCCAGGGCGGCGCGGATGGCGGCCTCGGCATCTTCGGGAGTGAGGTCGACGATGGTGTCGATGGAAAGCATGGGGTTTCTCCTTGATTCGTGGTGTGGGGGTGTGGATCTGTGGTGCGACCTATGTCGCAGCTGTGGCCGGGACTGTCCTCGGCAGCGTGCGGTGGGATCGCAGAACTGGGATCGAGATGGCTCCAGCGATGGCCGGGAGCAGCGTTCCGGCGGCCCGGTAGACGAGCGTGGCCGCATCCGCGAGCACCCCTTCCGCCGATACGGCGGCGATGCGCACGCGGCGGCGTGGTGGTCTGATCATTGCCATGGCGTCGGCGTGCCACCCATCTGCGGCGGTGCGAGTGGTCGCTTCGGCAGGCTTTGGTTTGCCGATGCGGAGGGCGCGGACGATGATCGCGACTCGTTCGGCGCTCGTCTCGCGTCGGGCCGATAGGGCCGTGCTGCCGAGTGCGGCGAGGACGACTGCGGCGACGATGATGAGTGGCCGCGGTGCTGGAGCTCGCGGCTGGCGATGGTGAGCCCTTCCGCTGGCGAGGCCGGAGTGACCGCGCCGAACCCGAACACGACCAGCGCCAGACCTGTTGCGGTGGACGCGGTGAGCGGACCGGTGCGCCGGGCGAGGGAGAGGATCTTTACCCCGTCGAGAGTTATCCGGACGGTTGCCGCGAGCACGGCCAGGGCGACGAAGCCGGGGCGCATTCGGGCCACCGCGTCGACCGCGTCGCCGACGCCACCCGCGATCGAGATGACAAGCCAGATCGCGGCGACCCCGACGACGGTGCCAGCGGCCAGCTCGAGGATCGGGTTCAGGTGGCGGTGACCGGGAATCGGTGTGGCGTCGTCGGGCACGGTCATCTCAGGGCGAGCCCGGAATGGACGGCGGTGTAACCGGCGACGATGACCAGGAGGGCGACGAACCAGCGCTGTAGCGATGACGAGTCGCGTGTGCTGGCCAGCCGGCTGCCGACGATCACGCCGAGCAGGCTGGCGACGGTGAACGGCACCACGGTTCCCCACTCGATCGAGCCCGTCTGGAGTCGTGTGCTCAGTGCGACCACCGAGTTGATCGTGATCACCAGGAGGGAGGTCCCGATCGCCTCGGGCATCGTGAAGCCGAGTGCGAGGACCAGGCCGGGGACGATCACGAACCCGCCGCCGACACCGAAGAACCCGGTGAGGAAGCCGACGACGCTGCCGGCGACGATGACTCTGACGACCATGTTCGTGTCGATCCGCCTCGGCGCGACCACCGTCGCGGCAGCAGCTCCGACCGAGTGGGCCACGGGCTGCGGTGCGTTGTGGACGCGTCGCCACATGCCGTATGCGGCGACGAGCATCAGGCCGGCGAACGCGAGGAGCAACACGTTCGGGTCGGCTGCAGCGTTCCAGTGGGAGCCGAGCAGGGAACCGCCGATCCCGGCGAGTCCGAAGATGGTTCCTGCGAAGAATCGAACCCTGCCGGCGCGCCAGTGTGGTGCGATCCCGATCAGTGCGGTCAGGCCGACGAGCACGAGTGAGGTGGTGGTCGCGTGTTTGGGTGATTGCCCTGCGGCGTAGACGAGGGCGGGGACGGCCAGGATCGATCCGCCGCCTCCGAGCGCACCGAGTGAGATGCCGATCAGGAACCCGAGCGGGGAAGCGAGGAGTGCGCGCATTGATGGCTCAGTTCGCGATGCGGGTCGGTGAAGCGTGGAGGGTTGCCCACGCGTTGTAGCCGCCGACGAGGTCGGAGACGTCGGTGAAACCGTGCGACCGGAGCAGGCTTGCCGCGATCGACGAGCGGTATCCGCCGGCGCAGTAGACGACAGTTGGAGCCGTTGGATCGAGTCCGTCGACGGCATCGAACAGGTTCGGCAAGCTGATGTTGCGGGCCCCGGACACAGCCCCCAGGGCAACTTCACCCGGGTTGCGGACATCGATCAGGACCAGGTTCTCGAGGGAGTCGATCCGCCCGGCAAGTTGCATCGCGGACAGCCGGGACAGCCGCTCCACGAGTTCAGGTCTTGCGAGGAAGGACTCGATCGGATCAGCGAGCGCGCCGAGGACACGATCGAACCCGATACGCGCCAGGCGCACGGTTGCCTCGACCTCGGTCCCGGGCTCGCAGACGAGGACAATCGGGGTGCCGGGTCGCATCACCTCTCCCGCGTATTCGGCGAAGCGACCGCCGAGGCCGACGTTCACCGAACCGTGCAGGTGGCCGGCAGCGAACGTCATGTCGTCACGGGAGTCCAGCACGATGGCACCCACGGCCTGGGCCGTGATCACCTCCTCGAGGGTCAAGCGGTTGACCCTCGGCTGCGGGCTGAGGAGAGCATGGACCTCGCGGTTCCGGTTGGCGGCGAAGGGGAAGTAGAGCGGCGCCACGGTCTGGCCGCGACTGACCGCCTCGACGAAGTCGTCTTCGCTCATCGGTGCGAGGGCGTAGTTGTTGCGGCGCTGCTCGCCGATCGTGGACACCGTGTCGGTCGAGAGGTTCTTCCCGCACGACGACCCCGCCCCGTGGGCGGGGTAGACCCTCGTTGCGTCCGGCAACGTCAACAGCTGTTCGTGGACCGAGTGGTAGAGCTGGCGGGCCAGGCTGTCTGCGGTGACGCCGGCCGCGGCCAACAGATCGGGACGGCCGACGTCGCCGATGAACAGGGTGTCACCGGTCAACACCCCATACGGCGCAGCGGTTTTCTTGGTCGGGTAGATGACGATGCTGATCGACTCCGGTGTGTGCCCGGGTGTCGCCCGAACCTCGAGGACGACGTCGCCGAGGACGATGTCTTCACCGTCGCGGAAGGTCTCGATCGGGAACTCGACCCTGCCCGCTGCAGCCTCCCCGTAACCGATGGTCGCCCCAGTCGTAGCGGCCAGCTCGAGGTGCCCGGAGACGAAGTCCGCATGGAAGTGGGTCTCCAACACCTTGACGATCGTCAGCCCGTTCGCGGCTGCATCGGCAAGGTAACCGGCGATGTCGCGTTGCGGGTCAACGACCACCGCGCGACCGGTCGTCGTGTCACCGACGAGGTAGCTCGCGTGAGAGAGGCAATCGAGGTAGTACTGGCGGAAAAACATGAGTTGACACTCCTGAGCTGTTGGTCCACTGCTTCAACTATACCCCCATGGGTATTATTCCACCGTGCCCGGTCGGCGATCAGGGCCATGCCAGCAGTGATTGCGAAAGCATCGGTGTTCCGATCAAGAATCCCTTCTTGACCTCATTCATCATCTGCGCGTCGTCATCGATGACCACATCGACCTGGACCCGTGGGTCGACCTGCACCTGTGATGCTCGCGCCGGACTGCTTCGCGACATGGAGCCTGCGGGCCGACGATTGGTGGGGTGATTGCGATGGTCATGATGGACCAACCTCTCAGCTGGCAGTCGCAGAACCGTTCGGGTGCTGTCGTGCTCACCCTCACCGTGGTCCTTCCGGGGGTGAGCGAACAGAGGCGAACGTCACTCATCGACCACGATCTGCTGTCGATCTGGCTGATGCCCTAGGGGGTATGTGTAGACAGACGACATGTACGAAGTGCCAACGCCCCACATGGAGTGGCTGCTGTGGGTTCATCTCGGCGAGAGAACTGGTCATCGCCGGGACCGTGTGATCGGGGACCCTCCAGCGGCCGGCGAGTGCTTGTGGGTCAACGAAGGTTGATGTTCGCTCGAATGATGAGGGCGATGACGAGATCGAGTGCAATTGCCATCGGAGCGGCGCGACTCCAAAACGTTCTACTCATGATGGTGCTCGAACCAGGCGGAGGGCGACTGGGATGAAAGGTCTGATGCGCATCCGCACCCTCAGCCGGTTGATTGGTTTCTGGTGCCGCCAGTATTCGATTGCGATCGGCGCGAGCGAGACTGCGGCGAGGGCAATTGCGGCAGCGCCGTCAGGATGGTGAGGTTGTCGGTCGTGATGCCGTTGATCCCGAGCGCAGCGAGTGCGTTGGCTCGATGAATCGTGTTGACCGTCCAGGCTTGGATCCAGAGATGGCGTCCGACGAGATCGTTGACGGTGGATCGGTCGAGGAGTCTTTGTGCGATGGCGACACCCTGGATTGCAGGATCGATGGGTCGGCGGAGGAGGGATGCGAGGTTGCGGGCTGATGAGATGCTGAGGAGGCGGAGGACTCCAGGGTTGGTGACAGCGAGGGCGTCCAACATCTGCCGGTTCGGTGTTGATGCGAGCAC
>JANXUX010000367.1 GCA_025351965.1 Actinomycetes bacterium
ATCCTGCCTGCGGAAAACCGCCGAGCGGTCTTCGAGGAGATCTCGGCCGCCATGGGCCTCGACGAGGTCGCCATCCCGTTCGCCGAGGCCGTCCCCGTTCAAGGCGACGCCCCCGCCATCGACCGCCTCGTCGCCTGGAACGGCCGGGATCCCCGTCACTGACCCGGACGCTGCAGGGCAAGGCTGGCTCAACGGGGCGGCTATCCCGCAGGACCGGCAGTGCGCAACCCCGCACTCCCGACCGACGCGCACGCCGATCTTGAACTCACCGACGAGCATCGACTCAGCAGCGGCGTCGTCCACCTCCGATACCGCCTGCAGAAACCACGCACGAATTCCCGCCCGCGCGCACTGCCCACCGCCCTCAAACGCCGGGTATGAGTCGGCGCCGATGCGCCGATACGGCCTGTCCTGGCCGGCGATGGTGGCGTCGTTCAGTGTCGCGCGTTATGCGCTGATCGCGTATTTCGTCACTGACGCCAATCTGCAGATGTGTGCGGTCGCTCAGAACCCGCAGGCGATGTTGTCACCCAAAATGGGGCTCGCTGCTGCGACGCGGCTGGCCTGCACCAACCATCGGAGCCCAGTGACCGGTGCGCCGTTCGTTTCGATGGCGCACGCCTCGAGTGGATACGGGGCGCCAGTGCCGAGTGGCGCGTCGAAGCGCACCGACACCACCAGACCTGCGGACGAGCTGGCGGCTCGCACGCGCTCGACCTTGGGGGGGGTTGGTCCGGAGTAGATCTGCGAGGCGATCATCGCCGAACGCAATTGCGGTGGCACTCGACGCTTCTTGCGCGTCGACACCCTCACCAATCGGCGCGAATCTTTGGGGATGACACAACGCCCGGGTCACTCACAGACGCTGAGGAGTTGCCATCCGACGTGCAGGCCACCCATCCCAACAAGGACCACGCCGTCAGCACCGTCGTGAGCATCCTGTCCCGAATTGCACCCCTGCTGGTAGCCGGCAATCGCTGCCTTCGACACGACAATGCTTGCAGATTGCCTCATCGCTAGCAGCCTGACCAGCGCCGATTCGGCGTTATTCAGGTGATCTGTCAAGCGGTGATCGGGTTATTCCGCCCACACGCTCGACCCGCGACTACGCAAAATCCTGGCCTGGAGGACTCCAGCCGAAGCCCTCACCGACCACATACGCTGCCTCGAACAAGCCGGTGTTGCTTCGGCTACTTGGGTCCGGTCACCTCGTCCTCGCTCTGCAACGCGATCATCGTCTTGTTATCCCACCCGCAGGATTGAGGCACCTGCCAGATCGGTGTTTCCGTCGCGTCATTCGTCGTACAGGCGGTGCTTCTCGTTGAGGTCGGTAGCTCGCTCCATGTACTCGACCGAGCGCTCCAGCTGACCGTGATCGACTAGAGCACGTCCGTAGGTCGGTAGACCGTCGACCGCCCCCCAGAGGTCTGGCTCCCACATGTGGGAGCGGATCATCGACTTGCCACAGTGGAACATCGCCTCGTGCACCCGCACCACCAGTGCAAGCGACGGAACCTTCCCGCCGACCGCCATCGACTCCAATAGCGATCTGTCCTTGACCACCAACGCGGTCCCCGACACACGGACGACCTCTCGACGTTTCGGCACGACGAACATGAGACCGACGTGAGAATTCTCGAGCACATTCAGGAACGTGTCACCTCGGTGGTTCCCGGGACGATCGGGAACGGCCAGCGTCTTCGGATCGAGCACGCGAACGAACCCCGGCGGATCCCCCTTGGGCGACACGTCCATCGCTCCTGTCGCAGAGGCGGTCGAAATCACCACGAACGAGCTTCGTTCAATCCAGGCCCGGCAATGATCATCGATGTGATCGATCACCTTCTTGACCTGTGATTCCATGGGCTCGCCGAGCAACGCCAGAATTTCTTCGGCCGTCGTCACGACCTTGTCAGGTTGGTACCCCGAATGATCAGCCACTATGACCCCCTGGCTTCGCGGCCCCCCGGCGACGCGCGCGCTATCACCGATCAGATTGCCAGTTCCCGACCCACTCCGCAAGCGCCCGATCTACAGATCAGAGACTGACGAAACTTGAATGCGGCACCGCTCACGGTTCACGTTCATGCGGTGAGGACCGCTCGTGAGAAGGGTCGATTGGCGCCGGTTAAGTTTGAGGACGCCGTCCTGCGCACGATGGGGCTCGGGCCGATGCTCAAATGGTACCTGACGGTGCTGCAGGCAGAGGTCACCTTCGCCAACGTATCGATCGCGTTCTTGTCGTACGACGAGCAGAACCATGTGGGAACAGCTGAACGATGCGGCCCGTCGTCACGAACGCTTCGAGCGCGAACCGCGGCACGCGGAGCACGTCACCCAAGCGCAAGCCCGGCAGACCAGACGCTCCGCCGCTTGCGACGTAGAGCGTGGTCATCACGTACTCCTTGGAACGACCCACGCGCAGCACGGCGGCGGCCTCCTCTACCTTCAGCAGAATCGACAGCTCTCTCCACTCGTTGGCAATTGGCTCGATCAACTCAGACCTCCAAAGAGACATGCCTCCGAAAATGATCACGCTCAGGTGAATCTCCCCAGAGTTGCTCGGTGCGGTTCTAACCGCAATGCCGTTCAGTTAGGTTCGTTGGATGATCGGGATGGGTGGTTGGTTGGGTTGGGGCCAGTTGGCGTGTCGGGCTCGTTTGACGTGCCACTTGGGCATTTTGCGTTTGATCAGGCGAGGGCTTGAGCGGAGTCGACGTTTCGGGTTCAGTCGTCGACAGACCAGCACGAGGGCGTTGGCCCAGACGCGGTCACCAGCCAGAGGGGGAAAAACCGCG
>JANXUX010000371.1 GCA_025351965.1 Actinomycetes bacterium
GATCAGGGCGTAGTGCTCGGCCGGGTAGTTCTTGAAGCCCTCACCGATGAAGCCGGCGAGCACGGACGGGTCGCCGGTGTCCACGTCGCCGATGTCTCGGAGCACGGTTGCGCCGCCCTGCTCGATCTCGAGCAGCTTGCCACCGACCCAGTCGTCGAGACCGAGGACCGGATCGCTGCTGTACGCAGCGGCGCGATCGACGAAGGAGATCAGGTTGAGGTTCGCACCGGTGCCGACCTCGCCCATCTCATCGACGTCGTTCATCATGTACGGCTCGAGGTCGGTGTCGGCGATCTCGAAGGTGAGTACCGTCCACGCCTTCTTGGTGCCGTCTCCCCCGATTCCGGCGGTTGAGTCATCGGTGTCGGTTGCTGAGTCATCGGTGTCGGCTGCTGAGTCGGCTGGGGTGCCGTCGCTCGACGACGCCGCACCATCACTCTCGCTGCTGCACGAGGCTGCGAACAGCCCCAGACACATCACTGCCGTTGCTGTACGTCGCATCGCCCACCGATTGTTTCCCCGCCCGGCACGGTTGCCGGAGCCGATCTGTTGAATCGGCACTCAGCGCACCGACCTTGAGGGAACCACACCGGACAGTCGGTGTCGGGTAGGCGAACTCCGATGGGCTCAGCCGACTTCGGGGATCACGGCTTCGGCGACGAGGCGGATCGACGACCACGCCTCCTCGAGCGGCATGCCGCCGCACAGCGGGTGCATCGTCAACGCGTCGAACGGGCCCATCGTCTTGCACTTCTCGACGCACTCGTCCGGGGTGAGGATCTGGTAGGTGCCCTCGGCGCGCAGTTCCTCGACCGTGGTGGCCTCGCTGTGCACCGCCGAGTGGATGTCCGGGGTCTGCCAGCCGGCGTAGACCTTGGCCTCGTGCAGGAAGTGGTGACCGAACTGGTCCCATGCCTTGTCCGGGTCTTCACTGACGTGCACCATGGCCGTGCTCTCCGACGCGGCCATGAAAAAGCCGTTGGTGCCGTTCGCGGCGCACTGCTCGTTGTAGTACTCGGCGAGGCCCGGGACGTGGGCTGCGGCGAAGAACGGCAACCCGAATCGCGCCGAGCGACGGGCGGCGATCTTGCTCGTGCCGCCGAGCATCAGCATCGGATGCGGCTGGGTGGATGGGGCCGGTGTGACCGTGACCGTGGCACCGTTGTACTCGAACGGCTCGCCGGTCCAGGCGCTGAGCATCGTCGCGATCGAATGATCCATCTGCGCACCGCGGGTAGCCCAGTCCTTGCCGTGGAGGGCGTACTCCTCGGGGCGGTAGCCGATGCCGGCGATCACCACGAGGCGGCCACCACTGGCGAGGTCGAGCGCGGCGATGTCCTCGGCGATGCGGATCGGGTCGTGCAGCGGCACGAGCAGAGCCGAAATCGTGATCGAGAGATTGGTCGAGGCGCCGAAGATCAACCCGGCAAGGATCAACGGCGACGAGCTCCAGCCGTTGAACGCTCCGTGGTGCTCTTCGAGGCTGATGCCGCTGAAGCCGTTGGCGTCGCCGTACCGGCACATCTCGAGCATTGCCTGATGACGGCGGCCATTCTCGGCCCGGTCGAGTTCGGGCATGACCATGTTGAACCGCATCAGAGAACGCATGGCGCCCTTTGTAGTCGCTGGTGTGGCGTGACCGCGAGACGAGCGGCCACGACCCCTCGTCCGCACCACAGCCTGTGCCAACATCGTCGCCGTGACACTGGATCTCAAGCTCGGCTGGCATATCGGTTACTGGGGACGGGGTAAGCCGGCGCACGTGCCGGACACGCTCGCCGAGATCGAGGCGCTCGGTTTCGACAGCGCCTGGACGGCGGAGTCGTGGGGCTCCGATGCCATCTCGCCGCTCGCCTGGTGGGGATCCAAGACGACGAAGCTACGCCTCGGAACGAACCTGATCCAGATGTCGGCCCGCACCCCGACGGCGACGGCGATGGCGGCCGTCACCATGGACCATCTCTCCGATGGCCGGTTCTGCCTCGGTCTCGGCGTCAGCGGGCCACAGGTCGTCGAGGGCTGGTACGGACAGCGCTTCACCCGTCCCCTCGCCCGGACCCGGGAGTACGTCGACATCATCCGCAAGGTCATCGCCCGCGAGGAGCGGCTGACCAACGAGGGTCCGGAGTACCCGATCCCCGCGATCGACGGGCTCGGCCTCGGTAAGGCGCTGAACATCATGACCCACCCGCTGCGGCCGGACCTGCCGATCTTCCTCGGCGCCGAGGGCCCGAAGAACGTGGCCCTGGCTGCGGAGATCGCCGACGGCTGGTTCCCCATCTTCTACGCGCCCAAGCACGAGGAGCTCTACGGCGCCTCGCTACGCGAGGGGTTCGCCCGGCCGACGGCCCGCCACACGCCAGACGATTTCGAGATCCTCGCCACCGTCACGGTCGCGTTCGACGAGGACATCGACGCCGCCTACGACAAGATGCGACCCAACCTCGCGCTGTACGTCGGCGGTATGGGTGCCCAGGAGATGAACTTCCACGCCGATGTGTTCCGCCGGCTCGGCTACGAGCAGGCCGTCGACACGATCCAGGAGTTGTTCCTGCACGGCAACCAGAACGAAGCGATCGCAGCGGTCCCGAACGCGATGATCGACGAGATCTGCCTGGTCGGGTCGAAGGACAAGATCCGCGACGACCTCGCCGCCTGGCGGGAGTCGAAGGTGACGACGATGCTCATCGGCGGGCCGCCGGAAACGCTGCGCACGATCGCCGAACTCGTCCTCGGCTGACCGGCGCAGGCCTTTCTGGCTGCTCGAGCCTGATCGTGCGCCAGGCGGGTGACCCGGATCCGCCCCAGGTTGCAGGACACCCCCATCCACCTCTCCCGGAATCTCCACGTGACGAAACTCCGGCCGCCGACGTACACCTCTGCGTCGTGTCCCGGAATCTCCACGTGACGAAACCAACGGGACGGGGTCCCTACCCGGCGAATCGTCACGTGGAGATTCCGGGAGTTGCGGCGCGACAAGGGCAGCAGACAGCTCGGGGGCATCAGGTGGCTCGGGGGCATCAGACGGCTCGAGTCCAGCAGACGGCGGCGATAGAGCTCGGGTGTCCGACCGACTGCGACACCCCTGCAGTACAACGAACACATGGCCAATCATGAACACGTCGACGCTGCGACAGCGTCCACCACGTCCGCCAACGCCACGACCCCGGGCGAGGGTTCCGACCAGCTCCTCGACCCGTGCATCGATCACGGCACGATGGGCGACCGTCAATGCGGATGGTGCACCAACCACTTCCGGGTCGTCCGTCGCCCGGGGCGCCCGCTGATCTACTGCAGCCGCAGCTGCCGCCAGCGCGCCTACGAGCGCCGCAAAGGCCTGGCCGCGCTGCCCCCGCCCGACCGGATCATCATGCAGCCCGGCGGCCCGCTGGGCCACCTCCGTTCGCGGGTCGCAGCGTACGAGCTGGGCCGGATCACTTGGGCGACCGGCAAGCTCCACGCAATGCGACCATCTGGCGTGGCGGACACCACCGGCCGGCGATTGACCCTGTGCGGGTTGCTCGCCCGGTCCAGTCCACGTCCGTTCCACACGTCGATGGACGACGCGTGCATGACGTGCGCCCGGGTGAGAGACGTCCGCCCACCGGCCCGACCAGCGCGCCCGTCGGACGACCTCGCTGCATTGCGGTCGCTGCTCGACGCAGCAGCGATCGAGCTCAGCCGGCCGCCCCGATCCCGGCACGAGCTGAAGGGACCGGGCGAGATCCTGACCGATTTACTGATGGCCGTCTGACGCGTCCGCAGACCGCCCAATACGCTGGCGACATGTCAGCCGGGATCACCCAGACGCACCCTCAGTACACCCAGTCCACCCTTCCCGGCGACTCCGATCAACCCGAGGCATTTGATGTCATCATCATCGGCACGGGCTCGGGCAACAGCATCCTCACCGCGGACTACGACCACCTGAAGGTGGCCATCATCGAGCGCGACGTCTTCGGTGGTACGTGCCTGAACCGCGGCTGCATCCCGACGAAGATGTTCGTCTACGCAGCCGACGTCGCCCAGAACGTCAGCCACGCCAGCACCTACGGCATCGATGCGACCATCGACAAGGTCCGTTGGCCCGACATCGTGCAGCGGGTCTTCGGACGGATCGACCCGATCCCCCCGAGCGGCCTCGCCTACCGCAGGGGCGCGGAGAACACGACCGTGTTCGAGGGCACCGCGACGTTCACCGGTGCGAAGGACATCGAGATCGCGATGAACGACGGCAGTACGCGCCGCGTCAGTGGGACGAACATCGTCGTCGCCGTGGGGGCCCGGCCGGTGATCCCCGACATCGACGGCCTCGACCAGGTCTGCTACCACACGAGCGACACGATCATGCGCCTACCACAACTACCGGAGCGGCTCATCGTCTTCGGCGCCGGGTACATCGCCACCGAGATGGCCCACGTCTTCGGTGCGCTCGGCTCGAAGGTCACGATCGTCAACCGCAGCGGACGCTTCCTGACACGCGAGGACGAATCCGTCAGCCAACGCTTCACCGAGATCTACCAGGACCGGTTCGACTGCCACATGAACGCACGGGTCGACCACGTCAGCCAGGACGGCGACGAGATCACCGTGCGGCTGCATGTCGACGGTAAGGAGATCGAGATCGTCGGCGACGCACTGCTGGTCGCGACCGGCCGGATGCCGAACGGCGATCTCGTCCACGCCGCCGCCGCCGGCATCGCGATCGACATGGACGGCTACGTGATCACCGACGAACAGCTGCGCACCAACGTTCCGGGTATCTGGGCGCTCGGCGACGTCTCCAACGAGAATCAGCTCAAGCACGTCGCCAACGCCGAGGCCCGCATCGTCGCCCACAACGTGGTGCACCCCGAAATTCTTCGCCCTGTCGACCTCTACCCCGTGCCCCACGCGGTCTTCGCCGGCCCCCACGTCGCCAGCGTCGGCCCCACCGAGCAGGAGCTGCGCCACCTCGGCGTCCACTACATCACCGCCATCCAGAACTATGGCGACGTCGCCTACGGTTGGGCGATGGAGGACACCCGGCATTTCTGCAAGGTGATCGCCGACCCGGACACCCGCCTCCTGCTCGGCGCACACATCATCGGCCCCCAGTCGAGCATCCTCATCCAGCAGCTGATCCAGGGGATGCGGTTCGGCCAGACGGTGGACCAGATGGCGCGCGAGCAGCTGTGGATCCACCCCTCGTTGACCGAGGTCGTCGAGAACGCACTGCTCAAGCTCTGAGGCGCTCGACGCCTACGCGCCGGCAGCGATCTCGCGCTGCAGCTCCCGCTTGAGCATCTTGCCCGATGCGTTGCGGGGCAGCGCCTCGTCGCGGAACGCGATGTAGGTGGGCACCTTGAACGACGCGATCTGTTTGGCGACGAAGGTGCGCAGCTCGTCCGCGGTCAGGCTCATCCCCGGCTTGAGCATGACGGCCGCGCCCACTTCCTCGCCGAGCCGTTCGTGGGGTACGCCGAACACGGCCGCCTCGTGGACCGCTGGATGTTCGTAGATGGCCGCTTCGACTTCGGCGCAGTACACGTTCTCGCCGGCGCGCAGGATCATGTCCTTGACGCGGTCCTCGACGTAGATGAACCCTTCCTCATCGAGCCGACCGAGGTCACCCGAGCGCAGCCATCCGTCGACCAGCACCTCGGCCGTCGCGTCGGGACGGTTCCAGTAACCACGGATCAGGTTCGGTCCCTTGAACCAGATCTCGCCGTGCTCGCCGACCGGCACCGGCTTGTCCTCGGCGTCGCGGATCTCCATGGTCATCACCGGAACGACTCGACCGGAGCTGGTCGGCTTGCGCAGGTAGTCGGCGCCGCGGTTGCCGGGCCCGTACGCGTTCGTCTCGGTCATGCCGTAGCCGATCGTGGGACTGCCCTTCTTGAAGCTGTCGGCCACCTTCTCCACCAGCGCCGGCGGGGCGGGCGCACCACCGCCGCCGATGTCGCGCAGGCTGGACGTGTCGAACTCTGCGAAGAGTGGCGACTGGACGAGGTCCCAGCTCTGCGTCGGCACGCCCACGAAGTTGGTGATGTGCTCGCGCTCGATGATCTCGAGCGCCTTGTCGACATCCCACTTGTACATGATCACGAGCTTCACCCCGGCGGTGAAGCAGCCGAGCATCACCGCAACGCAGCCGGTGACGTGGAACAGCGGCACGATCAGGATGAACGCCGGTGCGTTCCCCGACGGTTCGGCGGGCTGACGGAC
Organism: Actinomycetes bacterium; assembly: GCA_025351965.1. Taxonomy (GTDB): domain Bacteria; phylum Actinomycetota; class Acidimicrobiia; order Acidimicrobiales; family Ilumatobacteraceae; genus WLMZ01. The sequence continues at coordinate 6,208 of JANXUX010000371.1, forward strand.
TCGCTCGATCGCGCTCCGGCACGAGAACGCCATCAGCGCCTGGATCACTGCGCCGTGGGTGGACACGGCGCCCTTCGGCCGACCAGTGGTGCCCGACGTGTAGAGGATGGTCGCATCGTCCTCGGACGACACATCGATGACGGGCAGTGGTGTGCCGAGCACGACCACGTCGTCCCAGGCGTCGGCTCCGACCGGCGGTGTAGCCATCCGCACCGCGATCATGCGCGTGCCGAGCCGGTTGCACGCCGCGACCGAGCGCTCGAGGCGGGCGTCGTCGGCGATGAGCACGGTCGCGCCGCTGTCCTCGAGCGCGAACGACATCTCGTCCTCGGTCCACCACGAGTTCATCGACACCGAGATCGCGCCGATCGAGGTGATTGCCGCGAACGAGATGATCCACTCCGGGAAGTTGCGCATCGCAACGGCGACGCGGTCACCCTTGCGCACGCCGTAACGCTCGACCAGCGCTGCGCCGAGCGCGGCGTACCGCTCGCGCACCTCACCGAACGTGTAGGTCTCGTCCTCGTAGACGATGAACGTCGCGTCGGCCGGAGCGAGCTGGAACAGGAAGCCGAGGTTCGGCGGCGCCTTGACGAACACCCGTTGGTGGGCGCCGTTGATGATGGCGTCGCCGACCTCGAGCGGACCGCCGGCTGCGGTGACCTGCGCGGCTGCTTCGTCGAAAGAGATCGTCATGGCGTGACACTCTGCCACCTCGCGGCGCTCCGAGCCAGATCACCGACGGGCAGCTGACCTAGCCTCCGCGGCGTGACCGACTTCGCCCACCTCCTGTCTCCCGGGTTCCTCGGGGCTGTGTCGCTGCGCAACCGCATCGTGCTGCCCGGTATGGACATGAACCACTGCGAGAACGGCGAGATGACCGACCGTGAGATCGAGCACTACGCCGCGCGGGCCGCCGGTGGCTGCGCGCTCGTCACCACCGGCGCATCGGCGATCGCCTGGCCGATCGGCGCGGCGTCCTGGCACGAGGCCGGTCTCGGCGACGATCGCCACCTACCCGGCCTGACCCGACTCGCCGACGCCGTACACGCGGGCGGCGCCAAGCTCTCCGTCCAACTGGTGCATCACGGCAAGGTCGCCGGTGTCGACACCGCCGAGGGTCGGCCGCTGCTGGTGCCGTCGATCCCGACCGGGCGGATGGACATGAGCGCGCTGGCCGACAACTCGATGGACGAGCTGATCCAGCTCGCCACCGCGACGCGCGGCAAGCAGGCGACATACCGCGAGGCGACCACTGACGACATCGCCTGGGTGATCGACGCGTTCGCCGATGCCGCGGCGCGGGTGCAGCGTGCCGGCGGCGACGTCGTGGAGATCCACGGCGCGCAAGGGTACCTGATCAACACCTTCCTGTCCCGCGAGTACAACCAGCGCGAGGACAGCTACGGCGGCTCGCTGGAGAACCGCTGCCGGCTGATGGTGGAGGTGATCCGCGCCGTGCGCGCCCGGGTCGGTGCTGGAATGGGCATCTCGGTCCGGCTCAACGGGTGTGAGTACGGGCTCGACAACGGCATCACCATCGACGAGACCGTGGCGACCGCGCAACTCGCCGAGGCCGCGGGCGCGGACGTGATCAGCGTCTCCGCGCAGGCCGGCAACCCGTTCCGCGACTTCAGCAAAGGCCCGCTGCCGACGGTGATCGGCCAGTACCGCGAGATGGCCGACGCAGTGAAGGCTGCGATCGGCATCCCCGTGATCGCCGTCGGGCGGCTACTGCCCGAGCTCGCCGAGGAGATGCTCGCCAACGGCGAGTGCGACTTCACCGCGATGGGCCGCCAGCAGCTCGCTGATCCGCAGCTGGCCAACAAGCTGGCCGCCGGAAGGCGCTCGTCGGTGCGCCCGTGCATCAACTGTTACGTCTGCGTCGAGAAGAACTTCTTCGACGGCTCGGCGATCTGCGCCGTCAATCCAGCGGTCGGCAACGAGGCTGCGGCGATCGCAGCCGCGACGCCCGCTGCGGTCCAGCGGCACATCGTCGTCGTCGGCGCCGGCCCCGGCGGACTGGAGACGGCGCGCATCGCAGCAGGTCGCGGCCACCGCGTCACGGTGCTCGAACGAGGCGAGGCCATCGGCGGCTCGACATGGTTCGCGACGTTGACCGGATCCCCGAACGCGCAGCTCGTCGACTGGCTCACCCACGAGACGGCGGTCGACGGCATCGACATCCGCCTCGGCGTCGATGCGACGCCGGACACGATCGAAGCGCTCTCCCCCGATGCCGTGGTCGTCGCAACCGGCAACGGCACGCCGACCGTGGATGCCCGCCGTCTCGTGACCGAGCTCGCGTCTCTGCCCGATGCCCCGGCGCGCAACATCGCGATCATCGGTGGGAACCTGATCGGGCTGTCGATCGCGCAGTTCCTGACCACGCTCGGCCACCGCGTCACGGTCCTCGAGCCGGGCAAGCACCTCGGTCTGGCGATGGCGATGCCGCGCCGGTGGACGGCGGTGCTCGAGGCGGGGGCCGCGGGCGTCACCCTGGTCCGTTCCGCGACCGATGCGGACATCGAGTCCGCCGTCTCTGCGGCGGACGACGTCATCGACACCCGCCGACCGGCGCCGGACGACGTCGGCGAGAACGCCCTCGCTGTTGCACTGGCCGACCGGGGCATCGAGGTCCATGTCGTCGGCGACGCCTCGCCGGCGGGTTACCTGGAGGGCACGATGCACGGCGCGCATGCGGTGGGCAGCACGCTGTAGGCGCGTCCAGTTGGTCGGGCCCAGTTGGTCGGGCCTGGGCGCATCGTCAACAATGGGCGCCGTGACCGACCGCCGCCAGTCCATCGTCACCCTCGATCTGGAGGGTGTGCTCGTCCCGGAGATCTGGATCGCCGTCGCCGAACGCACCGGTATCGATGCGCTGCGGCGCACGACGCGTGACGAGCCCGACTACGACGTGCTGATGCGCGGCCGGCTGGACCTGCTCGCCGAGCACGGGCTGACGATGTCGACGATCGCAGACGTGATCGGTGGGCTCGCACCACTCGACGGCGCCAAGGCGTTCCTCGACGCGCTGCGTGCGCGCACCCAGGTGCTGCTCCTGTCGGACACGTTCGAGCAGTTCGGCCGACCGCTGATGCGCCACCTCGGCTTCCCCACCCTGATCTGTCACCGCCTCGTGGTCACCGACGACCGCATCGTCGGCTACACGCTGCGCATGCCGGACCAGAAGCGCTGCGCGGTGCAGGCCCTGCACGGGCTCAACTACCGCGTGGTCGCGGCCGGTGACTCCTACAACGACACGGCGATGCTGGCCGAGGCCGACGCCGGATTCTTGTTCCATGCACCGGCCACCATCGTCGAGCAGTTCCCGGAGTTCCCGGCTGTGAACGAGTACGACGAGCTGCTCGAGCTGATCACCGCCCAGCTGAGCTGATTCACCGCAGGCACGGGCTCCTACAGTGAGCCGATGAACCTGACCGAGATCGGGGTCGACCCGACCGAGCTGGGCTTCGACCCGGCCCGACTCAACCGCATCGACGACCACTTCGCCCGCTACATCGCCGACGGCAGGCTTGCCGGGTGGCAGTTCGCACTCACCCGTGCCGGACGCCTCGTCCATTCATCCGGACAGGGATTCCGCGACCGGGAAGCGGGAGCGCCGCTGACCCCGGACACGATCTGGCGGATCTTCTCGATGACGAAGCCGATCACCTCGGTCGCCGCGATGATGCTGTGGGAGGAGGGTGCGTTCGAGCTCAAGGATCCGGTCAGCCGGTTCATCCCTGAGTTCGCCGAGATGCGGGTCTGGCGCGGCGGTTCGGTGAATCGCCCCGAGCTCGAGCCGCTGATGGACCCGATCGCGATGTGGCACCTGATGACGCACACGTCCGGTCTCACCTACGGATTCATGTACGCGCATCCGGTCGACGAGCTCTACCGCCGCGCCGGTTTCGAATGGGGCACGCCACCCGACACCGATCTCGCCGGTGTCTGCAGCCGCATCGCCACGCTGCCACTGCTGTTCCAGCCGGGCGCCGAGTGGAACTACTCGATGGCCATCGACGTGCTCGGGCGGGTCGTCGAGGTGATCAGCGGGCAGACACTCGACGAGTTCCTACGCACCCGCATCTTCGAGCCGCTCGGCATGGTCGACACCGGGTTCTCGGTGCCGGAGGCCGACGCCGGCCGGCTCGCCGCGCTATACGGCGCCCATCCGGCGACGGGTCTCGCGGTGCCGATGGCAGTCGCTGGTCGCGCCGTGCTCCAGCCACCACCCGCCTTCCTCGGCGGCGGCGGCCTGGTTTCGACGATGGCGGACTACCTCCGCTTCGCCGGCATGCTGCGCGGCGAAGGCCAGCTCGACGATGTGCGGCTGCTCGCACCGCGGACCGTGCGGTACATGACCCAGAACCACCTCCCCGGCGACGCCGATCTCACCGAATACGGCCGGGCTCTGTTCAGCGAGACGACGTTCGACGGGGTCGGGTTCGGGCTGCTCGGGTCGGTCACGCTCGATCCGGTCACGGCCAAGACCGCCTCCAGTGTCGGTGACTTCGGTTGGGGCGGTGCGGCAAGCACGTTCTTCTGGGTCGATCCGGTCGAGGACATCACCGGGGTGTTCATGACCCAGCTGATGCCGTCGAACACCCACCCGATCCGCAGCCAGATCAAGCAGCTGACCTATCAGGCGTTGGTCGACTGATGGCCGATCGAGCACTGCGCGAGATCGACCTCGAGGGCGGCCCCGTCACCGTTGTCGGCGCGCTCGACTTCGATCGCACGCCGACCGGGATCAGCCCGCGCCGGCTACCCGACTGGACGCGTCCACAGATCCCCGATCTGTTCATGCACTCGATGGTCGGGATGGGCAGCGGCGTGCGGCTGTCGTTCACGACCGATGCAGACGTCGTCGAGCTCGACGTCCTCGTCACAGGCTTTCGTGTCGTCGGCACCACGGCGAGCAGACCGGTGTTCCAGCTCGTGAGCAACGCTGCGGACGGCACGGCGGATGGGGTGCGGTCGGTCCGCACCGAGGTCGCTGACGACTACCAGCGCTTCGTGCTCGACCACGCCGATCCGCTGAACGTCGGGTTCGAACCGGGCGAGCCGGCCACGATCCGTTTCGCCGGGCTCGGCGACGCAACGAAGGTGGTCGAGCTGTGGCTGCCGCACGCAGCCAGTACCGAGTTGCGTGCGCTCCGCATTCCCGCGGACGCCACTGCGTCGCCGACGGCACCGAGCGGCCGCCCGCGCTGGCTGCACTACGGCAGTTCGATCAGCCATTGCATGGAGGCCGAGACGCCGACCGAGATCTGGCCGGCCGTGGCAGCGACGGCGGCCGGTGTCGATCTGTTCAGCCTCGGTCTCGCCGGGCAGTGCCAGCTCGACCAGTTCGTCGCGCGCACCATCCGCGACCTCCGCGCAGACGTCATCAGCCTCAAGGTCGGGATCAACATCGTCAACGGCGACGTGATGCGCGAGCGGGCGTTCGTGCCTGCCGTGCACGGCTTCCTCGACACCGTCCGCGAGGGCCATCCCGACACACCGATCCTCGTCGTGTCGCCGATCTTCTGTCCGAGCGCAGAGGACACCCCCGGCCCGACCTTGATGGCCGCCGACGGCGGGTTCGACACGGTCGGCGGGATGGAGGCAATCCGCTCCGGCTGTCTCACGTTGCGCCGGATCCGGGAGCTGCTCGCCGAGATCGTTGCCGGTCGTGTCGAGCGCGGCGACGGGCATCTGGCCTATCTCGACGGCCTCGCGCTGTTCGGCGCCGACGACGCCAGCGACCTCCCCGACCGCCTGCACCCGAACAACGCCGGCTACGCACGGATGGGCGCCCGGTTCGCGGCGCTCGCCTTCGGCGACTCAGGAGGACTTCATCGTCAGCGCCTGCTTCCACTTCAGCCGTGAACCACGGTGCAGCAGGGTGCGTCCGTAGACCGTCCCGGCGAGGCGGAGCATCCCGAACGTGGCGGCCAGCAGGAGCACGGCCGAGACGACGATCTCCAGCACCGACGCTGCGCCGATGGACACGCGCAGCGGCATCAGCAACGGGGCGAACGGAGGCAGGATCGACACGACGCGGGCGGCGGTCGAGTACGGCGCGCCACCGAGCACGAAGACCGTGAGGTACGCAGCCGTGAACACCATCGAGATCGGCGCCGCTGCACCCTGGGCATCTTCTTGCCGGGACACGAACGAACCGGCGAGCGCGAACAGGGTGCTGTAGAGCACGAAGCCGACGACGAACCACGCAATCGTGGTGGGCAGGCCGAACCAGACGGAGTTCGGCACCTCAGTGCCCGAGATCCGCAACGCGACCACACCGGTGAGCACAGCAGCGCTGAACTGCATCATCGCCACCACGCCGATGCCGAACACCTTTCCCGCGAGGAGCTGATGGGCGCGGACATGCGCGAGCAGCACCTCGACCACGCCGGTGCTCTTCTCCTCGACGACGCCGGTGAGCACCATCCCACCGAACGCGTTGATCGAGATGAACAGCAGGATGGCCGTTGCCGATCCGACAAGCCGGCCGACATCGTCATTGCTGTCGGCTGCTCCGCTGATGGACGTGCGCGCCAAACCCTGTGGCGCCAAGACCGATGTGATCTGGGTGTCGTCCAAGCCGGCATCTCTCGCTGCAGCTCGTGAGGCAGCGGACTGCCAACCGGCATCGATCGCCGCAGCCAGCTCGTCGGGCGGGGCGCGGTCGGCGATCAGCTGCGCAGCGGCGACATCGACCGCGGCGTCGTCGTCACCCGACGACACCCGGCTGACGGCTGCGTCGCGATCGGCCACGGACGAGACGTCGATCCGGATACCGAGCGCCTTCGCCGCCGACTGCAGCGCCGTCTCGAACCCGGCCGGGGCTCGTCCGACGACAGCCACGTCGTAGCGGGTCGGGCTGTCGTCGCCCCTGAGGGCACGGTTCAGCACTCCGGCACCGAGCACGCCGAGGCAGATCAGCACCGTGGTCACCGCAAACCCGCGCGACCGCAGCCGCTGGCGGATCTCGCGCGACATCACCAGCCGGATCAAGCCGGCACCTGGCCGATGGCCGCAAGGAACACCTCGGAGAGGTCCGGCGGCGTGAACGCGAACTCGACGACACGGCCGGCCCGGTTCGCATCGGCGAGCACGACGGCGGGGTCGGTACCGGCAGGTACGCGCACGTGGGCCGTGCGCGCGGTCGCCTGAGTGACCGTTGCGCCGTCGATGGACGGCGTCCAGGCCGTGTCGGTGTCGAAACCCACGGAGACGTCGCGCATGCCGGCCCGCTCGCGCAGGTGCTGGACGTCGCCCGCCATCACCACCCGTCCGGCCTCGACGATCACCACATCTCGACTGATGTCGCTGACGAGATCGAGCTGATGGCTGCTGAACAACACCGAGGTGCCGGCGCGCATCTGCTCGGCGAGGATGGTCTTCATCGTCTCCACCGCGACGGGATCGAGACCGGAGAACGGTTCGTCGAGGATCAGCAGCTCGGGGTCGTGGACGAGGGCGATGGCCAGTTGCACGCGCTGCTGGTTGCCGCTCGACAGCGCCTGCACCTCGTCGTCGGCGCGGTGGGCGATGTCGACCCGCTCCATCCATGTGGTTGCCGCGCTGGCAGCGTCAGAGGTCGACAGACCGGCAAGCTTGGCGAAGTAGACGAGCTGGTCACGAACGGTCATCTTCGGATACATGCCGCGTTCGGCCGGCATGTAGCCGAAGCGGCGGCGCGTGGCGTGGGTGATCGGAGCACCGTTCCACGAGATCGAGCCCGAATCGATGGAGATCAGGCCCATCACGGCACGCATCGTGGTGCTCTTGCCGGCCCCGTTCGGTCCGAGGAATCCGAGGATCGCACCGTCGCCGACGCTGAGGCTGATGCCGTCCAGCGCGACCACCTCGCCGAACCGTTTGCCGACCTCGCGAACGTCCAACACCGGACCTGTCTACTCCGTGGCGTGCCCATTGCCACATCGCCCGACGTTGATGCGTCCTGTGGAAGCCGATTACGATACGGAACAGTTCAGTTTCGTAATGCGCCGACCGCACCGATGATGTGGCACGACGACGGCAGTGTGGTGATGAGGAGAAGCGTGTGAGTACGCAAGAGTTGACAGCGGTCTGGGACGAACCGGACATCGATCCAGCCGTGCACGCGAAGCGATGGTGGATCCTCGGCGTGCTGTGCCTGTCGATGACGGTGATCGTGATGGACAACACCATCCTCAACGTCGCGATCCCCAGCCTGATCACCGACCTCAACGCATCCAACAGCCAGGTCCAGTGGATCATCGATTCGTACACGATCGTGTTCGCCGGGCTGCTGCTGACCACGGGCAGCCTCAGCGACCGCTTCGGCCGCAAGGGTGCGCTGCAGGTCGGCATCATCCTGTTCGGCATCGGCTCGGTCGCGTCGGCACTCGCCGACTCGGCCCCCCAACTCATCGCCACACGTGCGTTCATGGGCATCGGCGGCGCCTTGATCATGCCGTCGACGTTGTCGCTGCTGACCAACACCTTCCGTGATCCGAAAGAGCGTGGCCGGGCGATCGGCATCTGGGCCGGCTTCTCCGGCGTCGGCGTCGCCGCCGGACCGCTCGTCGGTGGCCTGTTGCTCAAACACTTCTCGTGGAACTCGGTGTTCTGGGTGAACGTACCGCTCGGGCTCACTGCGCTCGTCGCCGGTTCGTTCTTGCTGCCCAAGTCCCGTGAGGACCGCGCCGACAGGCTCGACCCGGTCGGTTCCGTGCTCTCGATCATCGGCTTGGCGACGTTCCTGTACGGCGTCATCGAGGTCCCGGCCAAGGGCTGGACGAATGGTGAGGTCCTCGGCGGATTCGGGCTCGGCATCCTCGCCATCGGCGCATTCATCATCTGGGAGAAGCGCATCGATCACCCGATGCTCGATATGAAGTTCTTCAAGAACCCGCGGTTCACAGCCGCGAACACCGCCGTCACGCTGACGTTCTTCGCGATGTTCGGGTCGCTGTTCTTGATGACCCAGTACTGGCAGTTCGTCCACGGTTACAGCCCGCTCGAGGCCGGCGTCCGGCTGATCCCCTACGCGATGGGCATGATGATCGTCGCTCCCCTCTCGTCACGGCTGGTCGAGAAGATCGGTTCCAAGCGGGTCATCACGTTCGGCCTGTTCGTCGTCACGTCGTCGCTGATCGCGCTGTCGTTCCTCAGCCGTGACACCCAGTACTGGCTGGCCATCATCCCGTTCTGCGGGATGTCGGCCGGCATCGGCTTCACGATGCCACCGGCAACGGAATCGATCATGGGATCACTTCCCCGCGACAAGGCCGGCGTCGGCTCGGCCGTCAACGACACCACCCGCCAGATGGGCGGTGCCGTCGGTGTCGCCCTGATCGGCAGCGTCGTGTCCAGCATCTATGCCAACCGGGTGGACTCGGCCGGCGCCCGCTTCGGCGTGACCGGTGCAGCGCTCCAGGAGGCCCGGTCGTCGCTCGGCGGCGGCCTGAAGGTCGCCGGCGGGTTGACCGACAATGCGGTCGGCTTCTCCAACGCGGTCAAGGACGGGTTCGTCTCCGGCCTCAGCTCGGGACTGCGGATGGCGTCGCTGTTCGTGATCTTCGCCGGCTTCGTCGTCTGGAAGTACCTGCCGGCCCGCGCTCGCGAGGACCAGCTGCCCGCTGCGACCACTGAGGACTTCCACGACGAGCTCACGGGTTCGCTCGTGGCCGGTGAATGAGCCGACGTGACCACCACCACCGCACCGACTGTGGCCCGACGCGGCCGCCCGCGCGACGCGCGGTGCGACGAGGCGATCCTGCGCGCCACGCTCGAGATGCTCGGCGAGGGCGGTGCCGGCAATCTGTCGATCGATGGGGTGGCGGCCCGGGCCGGCGTCGGCAAGGCCACCATCTACCGCCGCTGGTCGTCCAAGGAGGCACTGCTGCTCGAAGCGCTGAGCACGGACACCAATGCCATCGCGAGCCCCGACTCGGGCACCCTGCGCGGCGACCTCGAGCTGTACTTCGACGACCTCGTCGAGCGCCTCCGTCAGAACCAGAACTCCGACGTCCTGCCCCATCTGATCGAGGCAGCCTGCTACGACGCCGAGGTGCGCAACTCGCTCGACGAGTACCTGAGCAGCCGTCAGCTGCCACTGCGCCAGTTGCTCCAGCGTGCCCAGGAACGCGGCGAGATCGCTGCCCGCATCGACCTCGCAGTCGTCGTCGACGTCCTCGTCGGCCCAGTGATCTACCGCCGGCTGATGACGCGTGACCGCATCGACGGCGTGTTCGTGCGCAAGCTGCTCGACATCGTCCTCACCCCCGCCGGCCTCCGTCCGGTCTGACACGCGCTAATGTCCGGTGAATGCCGGACATACCGCAACCGTCGGACATTACGCTGCCCACTCGGGCAGGGGCTGTTCCCGACTACCCGATCGCCGACCAGCTCGCCGTCACCACACGGGCGCAGATGAAGGCCGCCGCCGATCCGACACGCAACGCGATCGTCCAGCTCCTGCTGGAGCGCGCGGCGTCGACGACCGAGCTGGCCACCGCTCTCGGGAGGCCGAAGGGCACGATCGACCACCACGTCAAGGTCCTCGAGGCGGCCGGGCTGGTCCACGTGGTTCGTACCCGCAAGGTGCGCGCGATGACCGAACACTTCTGGGGTCGCACGGCGCGCACATTCGCCTTCGGGGACAGCACCAGCGACGTGCCGACACCGATGTGGATGGTCCGCGACGCCTACGAGGAGATGGCGCGGACGTTGCCGGGAATCCTGGTGGCAGCCGAAGCTGCGGCGGCGGCGACGGATCCCGACGCCGACGACGCATCGGATGACGGCTGCTTCGCGACGTTCCGACACGCTCGCATTCCCGCCGACCGGGTCCGCGAGTTCGGCGAGCGGTTGTACGCGCTGTCCGAGGAGTTCGTCACCACCGAACGGGGTGGCGACGTCATGTTCGGCCTGCTCCTCGCGCTGTTCCCGACCGATCTCCCGGTCCTGCCGGCGGTGTCCGGATGACCGCCGTCACCGAACCGACCGACGCGCCCGACGCGCCCGACGCGCCGGGGCGCCCCCCTCACGTCTCGCTCGGGCGCAACTACCACCGGGTCTACGCGGCGAGCGTCGTCTCCAACCTCGGCGACGGCGTCGCCCAGATCGGCTACCCGTGGCTGGCGTCCGCGGTGACCCGCAACCCGTTGCTGATCGCTGCGGTCGCCGTCGCCCAACGGCTGCCATGGCTGGTGTTCACGCTGCCGGCAGGGGTCATCACCGACCGCGTCGACCGGCGCAAGGCGATGGTCCTGATGGACTCGTGCCGCGCGGTCGTCACGCTCGCCGTCGCGGTCGCAGTGCTCGGTCTGGGTGGCGAGTTGCCCGCGCCTGACGCGCTGAAGACCGTGGTCGGCACGAAGTACGCGCTGTACTCGATCCTCGTCGTGGCCAGCCTCCTGCTCGGGTTCGCCGAGGTGCTGCGCGACAACTGCGCGCAGACGATCATCCCGTCCGTCGTCGACATCGAGCACCTGGAACGCGCCAACGGTCAGATGTGGTCGGCCGAGCAGGTGGCCAACACCCTCATCGGGCCGCCGCTCGGCAGCCTGATGATCGCCGCGGCGTTCTTCCTTCCATTCGTCGTCGATGCTGCGTCGTTCGCGATCGCTGCCGGGCTCACCGCACTGGTCGTCGGCCAATTCCGGGCCAAGCCGTTGGCGCTCGGCGAGATGGCTGCGCCGGCGGCACCCGGCGCGTGGAAGGTCGAGATGCGCGAGGGCGTGCGCTGGCTGCTCAGCCATCCCCTGCTGCGGCCGATGGCCTTCATCCTCGGATCCCTCAACCTGATCGGGGCTCTGACCTTCGCGACGCTCGTACTGTTCGCGCAGGAGGTCCTGCACACGTCGCCGATCGAGTTCGCGCTGCTCACGATGGGCGGCGCGCTGGGCGGTGTCACCGGCGGGTACGCCGCGCCGCGCATCCGCAAACGCCTCGGCAGCGGGCCGTGCCTGTGGCTGACCCTCGTCGTCTCGGCCGCGACACCCGTCGCGATCGGGTTGTCGTCGGTGTGGCCGATCGTGTTCGTGATGTTCGCGCTCGAGACGCTGGTGGGCGTGCTGTGGAACGTGATCACCGTGTCGTTGCGCCAGGCCATCATCCCCGACGAGCTGCTCGGCCGGGTGAACAGCGTGTATCGGTTCTTCGCGTGGGGGATGATCCCGATCGGCACAGCACTCGGCGGCCTCACCGTCGTCATCGCCGAGATGATCTGGAGCCGCGAGACCGCGTTGCGCACCCCGTTCTTCCTGGCCGGCATCCTCGGCGCGCTGCTGACGATGTACGCGATCCCGCGACTGACGACGGCCCGCCTCGACGCCGCCCGGGACGAAGGCCGTGCGACACGCGCCGCACGTGACGCCCGGGACTGAGCGGATCTAGGGTGCGGCGATGAACGAGTCCGTCACCGTCCACATGTCCGCGTCGCCGGAGGCGGTCTGGGACCTCGTCAGCGACGTGACCAAGATCGGGCGCTACAGCCCGGAGACGTTCGAGGCGGAATGGCTCGACGGCGCGACCGGGCCGGCGGTCGGGGTCCGCTTCCGCGGCCACGTCAAACGCAACGGCGTCGGCCCGATCTACTGGACGACGAGCTCGATCACGGCATCCGAGCCCGGTGTGGAGTTCGCGTTCGGCGTCGGTCCGCCCGGGAAGCCGCTGAGCATCTGGGGCTACCACCTCGCACCCTCCGGTGACGGCACCGACGTGACCGAGTACTTCCGGCTCACCCCCACGATCTGGCTGCGGATCTACTGGACGCTCTGGGGCTGGAGCCGCGGCAAGGTGAACCGCGAGGGCATGCGCACGACGCTGGAGCGGATCAAGGCCGAGGTCGAATCCGCACCCTGACCCGTCGAGACCGGTCGGCGGGTTCGAGAGGGCCGCGTCATGTGCGATGGTATGAGCGTGACTCGGGTGGTGATTGCCGGAGCAGGATTCGCTGGGTTGTCCAGCGCGCTGTTCCTGGCGCGTCGTGGCCACCAGGTGACCATGATCGAGCGTGACGGTGCGCCGCCCGATGGCGCGCCGTCGGACGATGTCGACTCCTGGCGGCATCCCGGGGTTCCACAAGGGCGGCAGACGCATGCGTTGCTTGCGCGGGCACGGCGGATCCTGGCTGACGAAGCCCCGGACGTCATCGCAGCCTTTCTCGAGCGTGGCATTCGTGAGATCCCGGTCGTCGTCGGCGCAGGCAGGCTCGAGGGTGAGCTGATGCTGTTGAGTCGGCGGCTCGTCGCCGAGGCAGAACTGCGTCGGATCGTTGCCCGCGAGCCGGGAATCACGATGTTGATCGGTGACGCTGTGACTGGCCTGCAGGTCTCGCCCGGCGGTGCAGTGCCCGTGGTGACGGGAGTTCACCTGCGCTCCGGTGGTCGCGTCGATGCCGATGTCGTCGTCGACGCTGGTGGTCGCCGCTCGGCACTGCCCGAGTGGTTCGCCGCGTCCGGTCTCCCGATACCGATCGAGGAACGCCAGGAGTGCGGGTTCTTCTACCTCACCCGTTTCTACGCTGTGAGACGCGGGTGCCAGCCCCCAGAGAGCAAGATGCCGGCGTCGATGCCACTCGATTACGCGACGGTGTTGGCGATGGGAGCGGACAACGACACGTTCTCATTGACTGTGACCCTGTCCGTCGACGACCCGTTTCGCAGCGCACTTCGCGAATCGGATCGGTTCGACGCCTTTGTGCGCGCCGTGCCGCACTCAGCGCCATGGATCGACGCAGGTGTTCCGATCAGCGACGTCTCGATGATGGCACGCATCGAAAACCGGCGCCGCCGGATCACGTCCGACAACGGTCCGATGGTCGGTGGAATCGTCCTGCTCGGCGATGCGGCGCTGCACACCAACCCGACTCTCGGACGCGGTATCTCGATGGGCCTGATGCATGCCCAGCATCTTGCCGAGGTCGTTCACCTCGCGGTCGATGATCCGGCGGGTTTCGTCGAGTCGTTCTCCGCATGGACCGACGAGCATCTCGGCGTCTGGTACGACAGCCAGGTTGCAGCCGACGCGAACACGCTCGAGCGCCTCGCAGCCGGAGTTCGAGGCGAACGCGTCACGGCGGTCGACACGCCAGCGACACGATTCGCCGCCGGAGCATTCGCATGCGCAGCCCACAACGAGGTCGTCGGCACTGCTGTCGCCAACATGATCCACCTCTTCGCCCCACCACACGAAGCGTTCGGCGACCCATCCGTTGCGGTGCCGATCACCGAGTTCCTTGCGAGCGGACCGTCTCTCGATCGCCCGCCCGACATCCCCAACCGAAAGGCGTTCGAGTCGATGCTCAGCGCCGAGTGATCCCGGTCCGACTCGATGATGACGCAGAGCAGGCACCGCCGGCGCTCTCGGCGACAGGTCAGCCGGGGAAGAACGCGGCGATGATCAGCGCAGCCACACCGACCACGGCGGTGCCGTAGGCCACGGGGGCGAGGTCGCGGTGGCGGGCAACGGGCCGTCCACCGAGCCGGGCGGCCGCGGCGCGCTGGCGGGCGAGCGGCACGCCTGCCAACCAGACGAGCCCACCGAGCAGGAGCAGGACGACCCCTGTCACCGGATGTCCATCGGTGACGCGAGGGATGCCCTTCGCCGTCGCCGCGCCACAGGCCAGCAGCGACATCGCGCTGCGCGACCAGGCCAGTTGGGTCCGCTCCGCGGCCAGGCCGGGATCACTCACCGGTGGTGTCCATCGTCACGTCCCGCCGAAGATGGCCAGGGCGAGCGCGATCACCGAGCTGACGCCGACGACCGCGGCGACGAGCAGCGGCAGGTACGACTTCGGCAGCGGCAGGCCGAGCCGCATCGCCTGCTCGTTGCGCCGCCATTGGAACAGGCTCGCGACGGCGATCAGCGTGCCCATCGCGATGAGCGGCAGCCCGATCATCCGCCGGCCGCCCGGCACATCGAACGGGGGAAGCAGCTGGGTGACGGCGAGACCGGCCGTCACGAGTGCGAGCGCGGTGCGGTTGTAGGCGAGGAACGTGCGCTCGTTCGCGTACGAGAAGCGGACGTCTGGATCGACACCCGGATCGTCCTCGCCACTCATCATCGACCCAGTGTGCCATTCGCGCGTGAACGGTACGCTCCGCAGATGCCCGACACCGTGGTTCGATTCGTGTCGACGGCGATGGTCCAGACGTTCTTCCGACGCATCGAGGTCGACGGACTCGAGCGGCTACCGACGACGGGTCCGGTGATCACTGTCGCCAACCACGCCAACGGCCTCGTCGACGGACTGCTGCTGATGTCGACGCTGCCGCGCTGGCCCCGCTTCCTCGGCAAGGCGACGCTGTTCCGGATCCCGCCGCTCAAGCCACTGCTGCGGCTGGCCGGCGTCATCCCGGTCTACCGCGCCAAGGACGCCACGGCCGGTGACGCCGACCGCACAGCACAGAACGACGCCACGTTCGCGGAGTGCCGCCGGTTGCTCGGACTGGGCGCCGTGGTCGCGATCTTCCCCGAGGGCATCAGCCACGACCTCGACACGCTGCAACCACTGCGCACGGGTGCGGCGCGCATCGCGCTGACCGCCGCCGCCGAGGGTGCGGTCAGCCTCGACATCGTCCCGATCGGCCTGGCCTACGACGCCAAGGCCACCTTCCGGTCGCATGCACTCGTCACGATCGGTGATCCGATTCGTGTCGGTCAGTGGGCCGAGGCCTACGCCGCCGACGAACGCGCTGCGGTCCGGTCGCTGACGGACGCAATCGCGGCGGGGCTACTCGCTGTCTCGCCCGACGCAGCCGCTCTCCCGAGCCCGGCGGCAGTGACCCGACGTCTGCGATTCACAGCCGCGCTGCGTGCGGGTCGGTCGGTGACCCCACGCCCGGTCGCGCTGCTCGCGGCTCCGGTTGCCCTGATCGGGGCGATCGTTCACGCCGTGCCATACCAGATCGTGAAGCGGCTGGCGACGCTGCCCAAGGGCGAAAGCATCCGCTCGACGGTCAAGTTGCTCGGCTGCACGGCGCTCTTCCTCCTCGAGTGGACCGGCATCGCCGCCTTCGTCTGGCGCAAGCGTGGTGCACTGCCGGCGGCGATCGCACTGGTCGCCGCACCGGCCACAGGTTACGTCGCCGTCCGCTTCGCCGAGACGCTGCGCGACGCGACCCCCGAACCCGAACCCGACGCCTGACGCCGAGGCCTGACGCCTGACGCCTGAGAGGCCGGCGAGGCCGGCGTCAGCTCACAGGCTGGGACGAACCGCGCCCTCGGGTACCTGTCGTCCCGCTCAGCGGGATGGAACCGCTCCGAGGGCGCGATTCGTCCCGGTGCTGTCGGCGGCGGGCGCGGCGGAGGCGCGGTTCGTCCCGGTGCTGTCGGCAGCGGGCGCGGCGGAGGGCGCGGTTCGTCCCGGTCGTGCCGGTTGGTGCCGGTTGGTGCCGGTTGGTGTCGGTGGTGCCGGTTGGTGTCGGTGGTGTCGGCGGTGTCGGACTCGGCGGCGGCGGCGGGTCAGAGTCGGCGGTAGCGGCGCACTGCGACCGGGGCGAGGACGAGGGCGATGCCGAGCGACCACGCCGACGAGATCAGTACCTTGTTCGCCGTTGGACCACCGAGCATGCACGCCCGCACGGCATCGGCGGCGGCGCTGACCGGCTGGTGCCTGGCCCAGCCCTGCAACCAACCGGGCATCTTCGCCGGATCGACGAACGCGTTCGACGCGAACACCAACGGAGCCAGCATCGGGAAGGCCGCTGCCTGGGCAGCTTCTCCGTTGGTCACCGACAGACCGATCAGGGCGAAGATCCAGCTGAGCGCAAAGCCGAACAGGACCAGCATGAACACGCCCAACGCAACCATGGCGACGTTGGTGTGGGTCCGGAAGCCCACGGCATAGCCGATCGCGAGCATCAACAGCACCACGAACACGTTGCGTGTGCTGTCCGCGGCCACCCGCCCGCCGAGGACCGCCGAGCGGGCCATCGGCAACGAACGCAGCCGCTCCAACAGCCCCTTGCCCTTGTCCTCGGCCAGACCGACAGCGGTGTTGATCGCGCCGAACGCGCAGGTCTGGACGAAGATGCCGGGCATCAGGTAGTCGACGTAGGAACGGCCGGGGATGGTGATCGAGCCGCCGAAGACGTAGCGGAACATCAGCACGAAGATGGTCGGCTGCACCACTGCGAACACGAGGAGCTGGGGCACCCGGCGGATCGTGGTCAGGTTGCGCCACGTCATCGCAAGCGTGTCGCGCACCGCCCACAGTGCTCCGTCTCCGGGCTGCGCGACCGGTCGGGTGGTGGGTGCAGTCGAGAGGGACACGGTGGTCATACGGATGCTCCGGTCAAGCTGAGGAAGACGTCGTCGAGTGTTGGTTCGCGCAGATCGATCCGCTGCGGGACGAGGCCTGCGTCCGCGAGTGTGTTGAGCGCATCGCGCACCGTCGCCGGCCCACCGCGCAACGGCATCGCAATCGACACCGCATCGTTGGCGAGCACGGCGGCGCCGAGCGAACACAGCAGGTCCGCTGCGCCACCAGCGGCGTGCGCATCGGCGAACCCGAGCACGACGGTCGTCTCGCCGAGCGTGGACTTCAGCTCCGACGCTGTTCCCTCCGCGACGATCAGGCCATGGTCGATCACGATGATCCGGTCGGCGAGGCGGTCGGCCTCCTCCAGGTACTGCGTCGTCAGCAGAACGGTCGTCCCGTCGGCGACGAGGTTGGCGATGACGTCCCAGAGATCCTGACGGCTCGCCGGATCGAGGCCGGCTGTCGGCTCGTCGAGCAGGAGCACGGGCGGGTGGGTGACGAGGGCTGCGGCGAGGTCGAGCCGACGGCGCATGCCCCCCGAATAGGTGCGCGCCGGACGATTGCCGGCGTCGCTGAGGTGGAACTGGTCGAGCAGCTCGATGGCGCGTGTGCCCGCCGCGGACTTGCTCAGGTGATTGAGCCGCCCGACGAGCAGGAGGTTCTCTCGGCCAGTCAGGTTCTCGTCGACTGCGGCGTACTGTCCGGCGAGGCCGATGCTGCGCCGCACCGATCGCGGATCCGAGACGACGTCGAACCCGTTCACGACGGCACGCCCGGTGTCGGGACGCAAGATGGTCGTGAGGATGCGCACGGCGGTGGTCTTACCCGCTCCGTTCGGTCCGAGCAGCCCGAGGACGGTCCCGGTCGGCACCTCGAACGAGACGCCGTTCAGAGCGTGCACGTCGCCGAAGTGCTTGACCAAGCCCTCGGCCGAGATGGCCATGGATGCGGCGGACCGGACGTCCGCTGTGGTTGCGATCATGTCGATCAGAATAGCCAATGGTTGGTACTTATCAACCATCTATCGAGATCAATCGTTGGTATGATGCAAACATGGCTTCCAGCGCCCGCGACTCGTCACTCGACCAGATCTGGTCGAAGCTGCAACCGCTGTTCATCGCCAAGCGCAACCAGGTCTTCGCGGTCATGAACGAGCATGGCCTCACGCCTCCGCACATGCAGGCCCTGACGATGCTCGTCGACGGGCCGGTCCGGATGCGCGACATCGCCGACGTGATGGTCTGCGACGCCTCGTACGTCACGGCGATCGTCGACAACCTGGAGCATCTCGGTCTCGCCATCCGCCGGCCGAGCTCGGTCGACCGTCGGGTCAAGGAGATCGCGCTGACACCACTCGGCGAGCAGACCGCCGCCCAGATCGGCATCGAGATGAGTGCGCCACCCCCCGGCCTGGAGCAGCTCTGCCATGCCGACCGGGCCACCCTGGCGAGGATCCTCGGCAGACTCGAGCTGGACGAGACCCAGTCGCTGTGGCCACACATCGGCCGCCGCGCCCCCGGTCGCTGAACTCGACACCGCGCTGTCCAGGGCCGAGCGGGTCGCCACGCCTGTAACGTCGATCGCCATGAGCGACGCCGCCTACGACCTGGTCATCATCGGCGGCAATGCCGCCGGGCTCTCCGTTGCGGTCGCCCTGCAACAGGCGGGCCTGCAGCGTGTTCGCATCCTCGAAGCCGGCTCCGCGCTGGCCTTCCCCGAGCTGGTCGGCGAGCACCAGCTCGACGTCGGCTACGGAGAGCCGGCGACGGCGGTCGACGCGACCGTCGATGCGTCCGGCGAGACGGTGATCTCGGTCACGACCGGCAAGCACACGTACACGGCGCGGGCGTGTGTGGTGGCCCAACGCACCGGGGCGGAGGGTTGGACACCAACCGTCACCACCGTCGCCAGCGACCGGATCCTGGTCAACCAGCTGCCGGACTTCGCTGCGGACGAGGACGTGCTCGTCATCGGCTACACAGACCGCGCCGTCGAGCTCACCGCGCGCCTCGCTGCGGCCGGCGCCGGCGTGGTGCTGGCCGCCGGCGGGATGGACCCGAAGCTGCTGTCACCGATGGCCGAAGCTGCGCTGCATCGTCTCGAACGCGAGCGGCACGCGACGTTGCTGTACCGCGCCGTACCCGAACAGATCACCGACGTCGACGGCTACCCGATGGCATTCTTCGGTGACCGCCGCACACCGGACCTGCAGTTCGACCACGTCGTGTTCGCTCCGACCCGGACTGCGGTCACGCCCGCCGAGATCGGTCTCACCGAGGCCGCTGCGAACTCGGGGCGGGTGTGGTTCCTGGAGAGTGCCGATGTCACCGAGATCGCCAAGGCGTTCCCGGAGATCACGGTCACGCCCACCCCGACGCTCGCCGAACGTCGACGCGGGTTCACCTCGGTCATCGACGAGCTGCGCGCCGAGCACTACAACGCGACCATCACCCACTTCGAGCCGACGCACTCGGACCTCTGGGTGCTGCGGGTGCGTCCCGACCACGGCGACGTCACCCACCTCCCCGGGCAGTACGCCTCGCTCGGGCTCGGGTACTGGGAGGAACGAATCGACGACGCCACCGACGACGCGCTCGACGAGCGCTGGGACAAGATGGTGCGCCGCTCGTACTCGATCTCGAGCCGGATGTGGGACGAGCACGGCTACTTGACCGGCGACCTCGATGCCGACGAGCTGGAGTTCTACATCGTTCTCGTCCCGCCGACCCCGGACAACGTCCCCGGGCTGACGCCGCGGTTGGCCTGCAAGCGGCCGGGCGACCGGATCTACCTCGGGCCGAAGGTAGCCGGGCGGTACACGTTGACCCCAGTCACCGATCCGTCTGACACCATGTTGTTCTTCTCGACCGGAACGGGCGAGGCGCCGCACAATGCGATGATCGTCGAGCTGCTCCGCAAAGCCCACCACGGCCCGATCGTGTCGGCTGTGTCGGTGCGCAAGTGGGCCGACCTCGGCTACATCGAGCAGCACCGTGCGCTCGAGGCGCGATACCCGAACTACCACTACCTCCCGATGCCGACCCGTGAGGCGGACATCCCCAAGCAGTACCTCCAGGACCTCATCGCCAAGGACGTCCTCACCGAGCGATTCGGCATCCACCTCGATCCGGCGCACACGCACGTTTTCCTGTGCGGCAACCCGGCGATGATCGGTCTCCCCGAGGAGGTCGAGGGTGAGCTCCACTACCCCGAGGTCACGGGCGTCGTACAGCTCCTCACCGAGCGAGGATTCACCATCGATCACCGCAAGACGCGCGGCAACATCCACTTCGAGGAGTACTGGTAGATCACGGTGCTCCGACCACAGTGAGCCGGGTCGCCGGAACGTGCGTGCTACCGTCCGGATGGGACGAGTAGGGGGCACCGCGATTTCATGACGACCGTCGAGCCGCTGCGCACAGTCGTCGATCTGCTCACCGAGCGGGCCGTGCGGACGGTGCGCTGCTCCCGATGACCGCCTCCGACTGCTCGCCGATCCGGATCGTCATCGTCGACGATCACCTGATGCTCGCGAGCGCGCTGTCAGAGGTACTCGATGCCACGGAGCGGTTCTCGGTCGTCGGCGTGTGCGCGGATGCACGTTCGGCCATGGCCATGCTCGGTTCGACGAGCGTCGACGTCGCCCTCGTCGATATTCGTCTGGACGGTGACGACGGGACGGTGCTCATCCACAGCATCCGTTCGCAGTGGCCGGCCGTTGCGGTCCTGGTCGTCAGCGGGGCGAGCGACGCCGACAGTGTGCACCGCGCCATCGATGCGGGCTGCACCGGCTACCTGCTCAAAGGGCAGCCGATCAAGGAGCTGATCGACGGCATCGACGCGGTGGCCAGAGGTGAACGGGCCTTCTCACCGGCCATCGCCGGATTCGTGCACCGACGCAGCGACGGACCGGCGATCTCGGCTCGCGAGCTCGAGCTGCTCCGCCTGCTCGTCACCGGAGCCACGACGTCGGAGATCGGGCGATCGCTGTACATCAGCGACCACACGGTGCGCAATCACGTCAAGAGCGTGTTGGTCAAGCTCGGCGCCCACTCTCGCGCCGAAGCGGTCGCCATCGCGCTGCGTCGCCGGCTGGTGGACATCGATCTTCACGACTGATCGACCTCGGTGAGCGAGGTCGAGAGCAGCCCAGCGACCAACTCGCGCAGCTCGGCGACCACGCTTGCCAACTCCAACTCCACCTCATCGAGCGCGCGGGCCACCTCGGGCTGCGCATGGAGGGATGCCAATGCGACGCGCATCATCAGCGCTGTCATCGACTGCACGAGTCCATCGTGCAACGCGTCGGCGACTTCGCGTCGAGCATCGTGGCGAACTCGGTCGAGCTGGGCATCGCGCATCGCGCCACGGTAGTGCGTTGCAGCGGTCGGTCCGGCCGAGATCGAGCATCGCTCGGATCGGGTAACCTGCGCCATGGAGCCGTTGATGGCCGCCACCGCTCGGCGTCCATCGATGGGCAGGGGACCATGACGCGACGATCGAGGGACGCAACCGACGAGGGCGACCTCGACGGACGCGAGCGGGCGTACGAACGTCTGTCCCGGCTCTACGCCGCACTCAGCCAGATCAACCGCGCCATCGTGCGTTGTCCGACGCAGGGCGAGGTCTTCAGCCAGGTCTGCTCGATCCTCGTCGATCCCGGCGGATTCCGGATGGCCTGGATCGGGTGGCATGATCCCGTTGCACGTCGCCTCGTCCCGGTGGCCCACGAGGGTGACGACGGATACCTGACCGACATCCACGTGTCCACCGACGATCACGCCGAAGGGCGCGGACCGGTGAGCGAGGCATTCCTCCAGGGCCGTGCGTTCATCAGCAACGACCGTCTCGAGGACCCGCTGCTGCGGAGGTGGCGGGCCGAGAGCGAACAACGTGGCCTGCTGTCGTCGGTGAGCCTGCCGATCCGCTGCCTCGGCGAGGTGGCCGGCACCCTCAACGTCTACGCCTCCGAGGTGGGATACTTCCGCGAGCACGAGGTCGACCTCCTCGTCGAAGCAGCTGCGGAGATCACGGTCGCGCTCGATGCAATGGCCCGCGAGGACGATCGGCGCCAGGCGCAGGACACCGCACTGCACGAGCGCACCTTCAGCGAGACGATGATCGACAGCATGCCCGGGTTGCTCTACCTGTACGACGGGGGTCGGCAGTTCCTGCGTTGGAACCGGAACTTCGAGATCGCATCGGGCTATTCGGGTGACGAGATCTCGTCGATGCATCCGCTCGACTTCTTCACCGAGGCCGATCGTGAGCGGGTCGGGGAGAAGATCGCGGAAGTCTTCGAGCAGGGCGAGTCCCAGGTCGAGGCGCCGCTGCTCGCACGTGACGGGACGACCACCCCGTACTGCTTCACCGGCCGGCGAGTGCGATTCGACGGCCGGGTCTGTCTCGTCGGTGTCGGGATCGACATCTCCGAACGGGTGCAGGCCGAGCTCGACCTGACGAACAGCGAGCATCGCTATCGCACGACGTTGGACAGCGTGCTCGAGGCCTGCCAGATCATCGGGTTCGACTGGACCTACCGCTACCTCAACCCCGCCGCCGCGATCCAGAACCAGCGACCCAACGACGAACTGCTCGGTCGGCGGATGGCCGACGTGTGGCCGGGCATCGAGCAGACAGCGGTGTTCGAGCTGATCGGCGAGACGATGGAGCACCGCGTCGCCGTACATCGCGAGGTGGAATTCGAGTTCCCGGACGCGACGGTCGGTTGGTTCGACGTGCGCGCCCAACCGGTCCCCGAGGGCACGTTCGTGCTGTCGGTCGACATCACCGAACGGCATCGCGCCGAGGCCGAACTGCGCGAACTGAACGACACCCTCGAGCACCGCATCGTCGAACGAACCGCCGAGTTGCAGACAGCCCTTGTCCAGGCCACCTCAGCCGACCGGGTCAAGTCGGCGTTCCTGGCGACGATGTCGCACGAGTTGCGGACGCCGCTGAACTCCATCATCGGGTTCACCGGGCTGCTGCTGCAGGAGCTCCCCGGGCCGCTGAACGCGGAGCAGGCCAAACAGCTGGGCATGGTCGCCAACAGCGCTCGCCATCTCCTCGAGCTCATCAACGATGTCCTCGATCTCTCCAAGATCGAGGCGGGCCAACTCCAGGTGGACCACCAGTTGGTCGACGTGCATACGTCGATCGATCGGGTCATCGCGACGATGCGGCCGCTGGCGGATGCCAGAGGTCTCGAACTGGTCGCGTCGATTCCGACCGACCTGCCCTCGATCCTCAGCGACCGACGGCGGCTCGAGCAGATTCTCCTCAATCTGCTCAACAACGCGATCAAGTTCACCGAGATCGGCCGAGTCACGATGACGGCCGCCGTCACGACCGACCCTGGCGGCAGGCAGGTGATGCGCCTCGTCGTCGAGGACACCGGCATCGGGATTCATCCCGACGACCTCGCCACCCTGTTCCGACCGTTCCGCCAGATCGACACCGGCCTCGGTCGCGAACACGAGGGCACCGGCCTCGGCCTGGCGATCTGTCGACGGCTGGCGTCGTTGCTGGGCGGCGAGATCACTGCGACGAGTAGGTCGCGTCAGGGCAGCACGTTCGCCCTCACCCTGGCGATGGAGGCACAGACATGTTGACCGACCGCACCGTGTTGTTGATCGAGGACAACGAGCAGAACCGGTACCTGGCGACCTTTCTCCTGGAGCACCACGGCTGCACCGTCGTCGCCGCGCCCGATGGTCCGAGCGGCATCGAGGCCGCGACAACGATCGTGCCCGACCTCATCCTGCTGGACGTCCAGCTGCCCCGGATGGACGGCTATGCGGTCGCCAGGATCCTGCGCGACATCGGCGCACTCGACGACGTGCCGATCGTCGCGGTCACCTCGTACGCAATGGCCGGCGACCGGGAGAAGGCGATCGCCGCAGGCTGCAACGGGTACCTGGAGAAGCCGATCGACCCCGACACCTTCGTCACGGACATCAGCGCGTTCCTGCCGCACCCATCCGCCGAGGACGTCCGATGACGCGGGTGCTCATCGTCGACGACAATGCGGCCAACGCGTACTACCTGGAGTCGCTGCTGACCCTGAACGGGTTCGATGTCCAGAGCGCCGTCAACGGCGCGGAGGCGCTCGTCGTCGCCCGTGAAAATCCACCGGACCTCGTCGTCTCCGATCTGCTGATGCCGGTGATGGACGGCTACTCGTTGTTGCGTCAGTGGAAGGCCGACGCAGTGCTCGTCGGGGTGCCGTTCATCGTCTACACAGCGACCTACACAACGGCCGAGGACGAACACCTGGCGTTCAACCTCGGCGCCGATGCCTTCATCATCAAGCCGACCGCGCCCGATGCGTTCCTCGATCAATTGCGCGAGGTCGAGGTGCGGGCATCGGCGACCACGACAGCGAAGCCGCGCGAAGCCCCCGGCGCCGACAACGAGAGCCTGCGTCAGTACAGCGAGGCGCTGATCCGCAAACTGGAGGAGAAAACGGTCCAGCTGGAGGCCACGGTCGCCCATCTCTCCAACGTGCTCGACTACTCACTCGACGTGATCTGCTCGTTCGACGCCGACGGACGGTTCGTGCGCGTCAATGCCGCCGGCGAATCCGTGTTCGGCCACCGCACCGACGAGATGCTCGGCCAGACCTACATCGAGAACGTGATCGACGAGGACATCGACTCCACCCTGGCGGCGGTCGCCGCAGCCCGCGCCGGCCAGCCCGTACGCAACTTCGAGAACCGTTGCCGGCGCAGCAACGGCGCAGTCGCCCATCTGCAGTGGACCCTGCACTGGTCGGACGAGGAGCAGATCCTGTTCTGTGTCGGCCGCGACATCACCGAGACGCGCAGTCTCGAGGTCCAGGTGTTGCGCGCCCAGCGGATGGAGACGGCCGGTACCCTCGCCGGGGGAATCGCCCACGACCTGAACAACGTGCTCGCTCCGATCATCATGTCGATCGGCCTGCTGCAGATGGACGATCGCGACCCTCGCCGACTGGACATCCTCCGGGTCATCGACGCCAGCGCGCATCGCGGCGCTGACTTGGCCAAGCAGCTCTTGTCGTTCACCAGCCGGGCCGAGCTGGAGCATGTCGGGTGCCCGGTCGGCGAACTGCTCGCCGAAGTCGGGCACATCGTCGAGGAAACCTTCTTGAAGATGATCGAGGTCCGGCTCGAGGTGGTCACCGACCTCTGGGTCGTCGAGGGCGACCCGACGCAGCTGCACCAGGTGCTGCTGAACCTGTGTGTCAACGCTCGTGACGCGATGCCGAACGGCGGGATCCTGACGCTTTCGGCGCGCAACCTCGAGTTGGATGAACACGACGCAGCCCGTTTCGTCGGGGCACACGTCGGCGCGTACGTCGCAGTCACCGTGCAGGACACTGGGACGGGGATGAGCTCCGACGTGCTCGACCGGGCCTTCGAGCCCTTTTTCACGACCAAGGGGACGGGGTTGGGCTTGTCCACGACGTTGGCCATCGTCAAGCGCCACGGCGGCTTCGTGCGAGCGTCGAGCGAAGTCGGGACCGGCACGATCATCACGGTGTTGCTCCCGGCGAACCCCGCAGTCGCCCGTCCCCGTTCGGAGCCGACAGGGGGCTCCGATCCGATCCGCGGTACCGGTGAGTGCGTCCTGGTCGTCGACGACGACCCAGGGGTCCGCCAGATCACGGAACGGACGCTGCAGGCGTACGGCTACCGGGCGTTACCGGCGGTCGATGGAGCCGAAGCGATGCAGCTGTTCAAGAAGTACCGACGCGACATCGCCCTCGTCATCACCGACATGATGATGCCGCGGACCGCTGGCCCGTCACTGATCGCAGCACTGTTGATCGAGGATCCTGATGCGAAGATCATCGCGGTGAGCGGCGTGAACTCGAGCGAGGTCGTCCGCACCGCCAAGGATCTCGGCGCAGCACGATTTCTCGCCAAGCCGTTCACGGTCGAGGTCCTGCTGCGCACCCTGCACGATCTGCTCGCGCCCGAGGCGGAACCGGGCGCGTTCACGCACTGATTGCGCTGACGCCACCGCCTCGTCGCTTGGCGATGTACATCGCCGCGTCGAGCTCGGTGAGCGGAGCGGGAAGGCGGCGGGTCACGGCAGTGCCGGCCGAGGCCGCAGCACGCGCACCGCCGACCCGGATGTCGCCGATGGTCGCGACGAGGCGATCAGCGATGCGTCGGAGCTCCCGTTCGGCCACGTTCGGGCAACAGATCAAGAACTCGTCGCCGCCGAGCCGGACCGCGATGTCGAGGGGACGCAGTTGCTCACGGAACGTCGAGGCAACAGCCACGAGCACGGCGTCGCCGATGTCGTGACCGAACGTGTCGTTGATCTGCTTGAACCCGTCCAGGTCGATCAGCACGAGACCGATCGGTGGGATCTCGATGTCAGCGGTCGGCACGCTCAGCCAACGTTCGAGGAATCGTCGGTTGCCCAGCCCGGTGAGTGGATCATGCTCGGCTGCCAGCTCCGATGCGTTCAAGCGCACCCCGAGCGCGGAGCGCTCGCGATGGGCGCGCTCCAGCCGTTCGATGAACACCGCGAACACCTCGGCGAGCCCGCGTTCGGCCGAGTCCGGCGGGTGCGTCCGAGCGGCTCCGGCCGCATCCGCCAGCGATGCAATGACGTCCGCCGGCAGATCGTGGCCGAGCGCCGAGGTCAGCCGTTCGAGCTCGTCGGCGGCGACGCTCCGCTCCATCGACCAGCGCGCCTCGAAGCTCCGCGCTCCATCCAGGGTCGCCTCGAACGGCAACAGCGCGTGACGGTCGATGGCGACGACCGAAGCACACACTCCCGGGGCCACGACGACGAGCGACCACTCGTCGATCAAGCTGCTCGCCGGCGACAGGCGCGCATGGTGGAGCTGCGGGGTCGCCACGAACGAGCCTTCGAACGCCACCACGACGGTCCGGCACCGCGCCGCGAGCCGGGCGAATCGGCGCGCCCGTGGAGCGAAGTACGCCGCACGCTGGAAGCAGGCGATCACCGTTGCCTCTTCCGGAATCGCCATCGCCATCTGCTCGACGGCGAAACAGATCGCCCCGAGCGTTGCCTTGCTCGTCGTCTGCGGTTCATCGGCTGCCATGGCACCATCGTGAACCATCTTGGGCTGCATTACCAGTTACCACGTCCTTCTTCACCGTGGTCGGCCACGCGGACAATGGTCCGGGTCTCTGCTCACCGAGCCAGCAAGGTCGCGCTCCCCCGTGCCCCCACCGTACGGCCCGCCGGTGAGGCGGGTCGGCGGTGGGGGCCAGCAGACGAACTACTTCTTGCCGCCGCCAAGGGTGGTGATGGCCTGGGCCCAGAGCACGAACTTGTTCGTGGCGAGGTCGCCGATGGTCTTGACCCCGAATGCCTTCTGCAGCGCTTCGCCGTCGGCATCCGAGACGCCCTCGAGCGCCGAGATCGGCGCGTTGACGAGATCAGCGAACTCGTGCTGCTCGAATGCCTTGTCGAGGAACTTGTCGACATTTGCCATGTCGTTCTCCCTTGTGTCGTGGTGCCCGCCGGCGGCGGACAAACCTTCGGGAACATAGCGCTCCGGATGCCGTCCCGTCAGCTCAACCGTGAAATCCGTCGGGGTCGGCCGCGATCAGTTGACCTCGGCCGCCGGCGCTGCGAACTGGGCGTTGTAGAGCGTGAAGTAGGCGCCCTGCTTGTCGAGCAGTTCGTCGTGGTTGCCCTGCTCGACGATGCGCCCGGCCTCCATCACGAGGATCACATCGGCGTCGCGGATCGTGGACAACCGGTGGGCGATGACAAAGCTGGTCCGGTCCGAGCGCAGCGCATTCATTGCATGTTGGATCAGGACCTCGGTCCGAGTGTCGACCGAGCTGGTCGCTTCGTCGAGGATCAGAATCGTCGGGTTGGCGAGGAATGCCCGAGCGATGGTCAGGAGCTGCTTCTCACCGGCGCTGACGCTGCCACCCTCGTCGTCGACGATCGTGTCGTAGCCGTCGGGCAATGAATGCACGAAGCGGTCGACGTAGGTCGCCTTGGCTGCCTCGCGGATCTGATCCTCGGTCGCATCGAGGTTGCCGTAGGCGATGTTTTCGCGGATGGTTCCGCCGAACAGCCAGGTGTCCTGGAGGACCATGCCGACGTGGGCGCGCAGATCGTGGCGGCGCATCGCCGAGATGTCGTTGCCATCCAGCAGAATCCTGCCGCCGTCGAGTTCGTAGTACCGCATGATCAGGTTGACGAGCGTCGTCTTGCCGGCGCCGGTCGGGCCGACGATGGCGACGGTACGGCCCGGCTCGGCGACGAGCGACAGGTCCTGGATCAGCGGCTTGGCCGGATCGTAGGAAAAGGTCACGTGGTCGAACTCGACCCGCCCTCTGGGTGCATCGGCGATGGCCGGGATGGCGTCGTCGGGGACCTGGTCCTCGGCATCCAGCAGCTCGAAGATCCGTTCGGCCGAGGCGACGCCCGACTGGAGGACGTTCATCATCGACGCGACCTGGGTCAGCGGCTGGGTGAACTGGCGCGAGTACTGGATGAACGCCTGCACGTCGCCGAGCGACAGCGCCCCCGAGGAAACCCGCAGACCGCCGATGACAGCGATCGCGACGAAGTTCAGGTTGCTGAGGAACATCATCGCCGGCTGGATGATGCCCGACACGAACTGGGCCCCGAAGCTGGCGTCGAACAACTCTTCGTTCTTGGACTGGAACCGGGCCTCGACCTCGCGCTGGCGTCCGAACGCCTTGACGATCGAGTGGCCGGTGAACGCTTCCTCGACCTGGGCGTTGAGCATGCCGGTGTGCTTCCACTGCTCGATGAACCGGGCCCGCGAGCGCTTGGCGATGCCCTTGACGGTCAGCAACGACAGCGGGATGGTGACGATCGCGACGAGCGCGAGCGGTGGCGAGATGATCAGCATCATCACCAGTACGCCGGTGAGCATGAGCATCGACGTCAGCAGCTGGCTCAGCGTCTGCTGCAGGCTCTGGGAGATGTTGTCGATGTCGTTGGTCACTCGGCTGAGCAGGTCACCACGGGGCTGGCTGTCGACGTAGCCGAGCGGCAGGCGGTTGAGTTTGTCCTCGACCTCGCCGCGCAGGCGGTACATCGTGCGCTGGACGATCCCGGCGAGCACGTAGGACTGCATGTACTGCAGCACGCCGGAGCCGACGAACATCAACAGTACGAGCAGCAGCGTGCGATGGAGCGCCCCGAAGTCGATGCCCGCCCCGGTCCGCAATCCGCGGAACACGATGTCGGTGCCGTGGCCGAGGATGCGCGGGCCGAGCACGGCCAACGTCACGCTCGTCAACGCGAGCACGACCACCGCGATCATCCCGATCCGCTCCGTGCGCAGCCGCTGCAGCAGCCGCTTCGAGGAAGCGCCGAAGTCCTTCGATTTCTCGGCGGGCATACCGGCGGACGCCATCCGCGCCGGGCCGGGACCAGGTCGGAGCGCAGCAGGATCCATCCGCAACGGTGCGTTCTCCTCCGCCTGGGCGTCGTCGTCGATGCTCACGCTGCGGCCTCCGCGGTGGCTTGCGATTCGACGATCTCGATATAGGTCGGGCAGTGCCGGAGCAGCTGCTCGTGGGTGCCGCTGCCGACGATCTCGCCGTCCTCGACGACGATGATCTGGTCAGCCCGGGAGATGGTCGAGACCCGCTGGGCGACGATGACGACGGTGGCGTCGGCCGTGACCGGTGCAAGCGCCGCACGGAGCCGGGCGTCGGTGGCGAGGTCGAGCGCCGAGAACGAATCATCGAAGAGGTAGATCTCCGGTTTGCGCACCAGCGCTCTCGCGATCGCCAGTCGTTGGCGCTGCCCACCGGAGACGTTCGTGCCGCCCTGGGCGATGCGCGCATCGAGCCCGCCGGGCATCGACGACACGAAGTCCTTGGCCTGGGCGACTTCGAGGGCCTCCCAGAGCTCGTCATCGGTCGCGTCCGGCTTGCCGTATCTCAGGTTGGTGGCGACGGTACCGGAGAACAGATACGGCTTCTGGGGGACGATGCCGATCCGCTTCCACAGCTCGTCGGGGGCCAGCTCGCGAACGTCGACCCCGTCGACCAGCACTGAGCCGGACGTCGCATCGGCCAGACGGGGAACGAGGTTGACGAGCGAGGTCTTGCCCGAACCCGTGCTGCCGATGATGGCCGTCATCTGTCCGGCCAGTGAGGTGAACGAGATGTTCGCGAGCACCGCTGCCTCGGCGCCCGGGTAGTGGAACCCGACGTTGCGGAACTCGAGCGATCCCACCGTTGCGACCTCGGTGATCGGCGTCGACGAGCTGATCACCGACGACGGCGTGTCGAGCACTTCCTGGATACGTTCCGCGCAGACGGCCGCACGCGGCACCATGACCGCCATGAAGCTGGCCATCATGACCGACATCAAGATCTGGGCGAGGTAGCTCAAGAATGCGATCAGCGCACCGATCGACATCTTGGCGTTGCTGATCCGGTCGGCACCGATCCACAGCGCGGCCACGTTCGAGCCGTTGAGGATGACGGTCACGATCGGGAACATGAACGCCATCAGCCGGCCGGCGCGCAGCGACGTGTCCGTCAGTTCGGTGTTGACGACGTCGAAGCGCTCGGTCTCGTACGGCTCACGCACGAACGCGCGCACGACGCGCATGCCGGCGATCTGCTCGCGCAGCACGCGGTTGATACCGTCGATGCGTTCCTGCATCACGCGGTACAGCGGCACCATCCGCGAGATCACGAGGCCGACGGCGATGGTCAGCGCCGGTACGCTGAACAGCAGGATCCCCGACAGGCCGACGTCTTCGCGCAGGGCCATGATGACGCCTCCGATGATCGTGATGGGCGCGGCGACGAGGAGCGTGCACGTCATCAACACCAGCATCTGGACCTGCTGGACGTCGTTGGTGATCCGGGTGATCAGCGACGGTGCGCCGAAGAGGTTGACCTCTTGCGTCGAGTAGTCGGTGACCTTGTGGAACAGACCGCTGCGCACGTCACGGCCGAAGCCCATTGCGGTGCGCGACCCGTAGTACACCGCGCCGATCGAGAAGCAGACCTGCACGCACGTGATCGCGAGCATGATCAGGCCGATCCGCCAGATGTAACCGTGATCACCGGTTGCGATGCCCCTGTCGATGATCTTGGCGTTCAGGCTCGGCAGGTACAGCGTCGCCGTGGTCTGGACGAGCTGCAACAACACCACGGCGAGGAGCAGCCACCGGTACCTGTGCAGATAGGTCTTGAGCAATCGGATCAGCATGAGGGGTGTCCTACTTCTGACGGTCGGGTGGAGTGCGTCGGGCGTTCGGGCGGTGACGGATGCCGTCGAGCAGGAGCGAGACGATCTCGTCGGGCGACATCGGCTCGTCGTGGATGAGGGCGGGATGGCTGACGGCGAGGGTGAGCGCGCGCAGCATGC
>JANXUX010000380.1 GCA_025351965.1 Actinomycetes bacterium
GGCAGCGTTGGGCCGCACCGGCGCGCCGCCCGGACCGGGGTTTCCACCGAGCTCGCGGATGGCGGAGTCGTACGCGCCACGCGGCGGCGGACGTGGCGGCGTCGAACCCGACGGCGCAGGCAGCGGCCCGAGCGTCGCGAACACGTTCTCCGACGGCACGTATCCCTCGGCGATCAATGCCGCGAGCGAGCGCATTCCGGCCTCGTCCACCGCCCGGATCTGGTCGTGCAGGGCACGTGGGATCGGCGGCGGCAACCGCCCCGCCTGGCCGACCAGATCCCGCTCGAACCGCAGTTCGTCGACGGCTGAGGCCGCCACCGAACCAACGGGCATCGGCGCCGTGGGTGGCCCCGGCGCCAACCCGGATGCGGAACTTGCGGCCACCGGCACGGCACATACCGACACAGCAACGAGGGCGAGCCCGAGCATCAGCGAGCCCACTGCTGCACCGCCCCGTCTGCGGACCCGACCGGTGATGCTCATCACTGGTGTCTATCGGCCCACAGCGGACCGGCTTGAGGCATGCCGACCTCGTCACCGTCCTACAGACGAAGGCTGCGACCGATGATGAGTGGGAGATCAAGGGGATGCACGGCCCCGGGCTTGGCTGCACAGACTGCGGGGATCGAGTGCACCATCCGTCCCGCAGCCGTCGCATTTCCACCTTCAGCCGGGTTGCCGGTGCCGTCGTCGGCCTCGACTGTCACCGTGATCGACGGCCTTCCGGTCACGATCACGCGGTGGCAGCCGAGACGGCCGTTCGGCGCGCTGGGCAGCTCCGGCGACGTCCCGGGCACGATCCGCGTCACGTGCTCCATCACGATGCGGGGCTTTCCGCCGACGATGCCCTGGACCTCGAACCGGAAGGCCCCCTGCGTCCCGGCCTCGAACGTCCCCATACCTGGGACCTCGACGGTCTCCTTGAGGGCGAACCGCTCGACATGGGTGGTGATGTCCTCGACCACCACGCCGAGCCCGTCGGCGACCACGCGGATCATTCCGCCCCAGATGCCGACGAGCACGTTCGGGTCGAGCATCGCCGGCAGTTGGTCCATCGGCTGCCCGAACCCGATCAGGTACCGCACCGCATCGGGGGCGTGGTAGGTCTCGTAGCAGAAGATCTCCTGGGCGCGGATCTCGGAGATCTCGCCGCCCACGCCCGACAGCACGAGCGGCAGCAGATCGAGCGCCCAGCCCGGGTCTATCCCAGAGACGAAGACCGAGCTGTTCCCTGCCATGCACGCCGCATCGATGCGATCCTTCAAGGGCTGCGGCGTCGTTGGCGGATGCAGGAGGTCGTAGACGGCAGAGGTCACGACGTTGGCCCCGGCACGCAGGCACTGCTCGATATCGGCGATCGCTTCCTGCGGACGGAAGTCGCCGGATGCGCAATACGCCACTGCATCGGGCGAGGTGGCCAGCAGCGACGCTGCGTCGTCGGTCGCCAGCACGCCGGTCGGGCCGACACCGGCCAGGGTGCCTGCATCGACACCGACCTTGTTCGGGTTGGCGACGATCACCCCGGCCAGCTCGAGCTCACTCGAGGCCAACACCGCGCGGATCGCCGGCTTCCCCACGTTTCCTGTTCCCCAGACAACGACGCGATGGGCCATGACTCTGTCTCCTTCGACCGGGGCGACGTTAGAGCCGATGTTCGTGCTGAACCGTGTCGGGCGACCGCGTCGCGCCGCAGACAACCCCCCGGGTGAGTGATACCCAACACGTGGACTGCCACGTACGATGCCGCCCATGGATGAACTGCTGCACGTCGGGCCGGGGGCCGAACCCCACGTGATCGTCCTCGATGGCGAGCTCGACATGTCCACCACCGACCAGCTGGATGCAGCTGTCGCTGAACGCCACGCTGCAGGCATCACCGCCATCACCCTCGACGTCGCTGCGCTGGCGTTCATCGACTCCCGCGGGCTGCGCTCCCTGCTCATTGCCGCCCGCAGCGGCATCGTGTCCCTGCGACGTCCGTCGCCGGCCCTGCTCCGCCTGCTGCAGGTCTCCGGCCTCGACGGACACTTCCCCGTCATCGACTGAATCCACGCCACCCGCTCGCTCATCTCCCGGCGTGGGTCGGGGCGCGCCGGAGCCTTTCGCGCAGCCCGGCTCCGTGTGTTGGTCAGTGGTCGGTGCGTGGGGTCATCTCGGTGCCGTCGGATCGGTGGTGGTGCCAGCCGGTTTCGTCGCGCACGACGGTGAATTTGGCCCGGTTGTGGTGCCCGCACATCGGTGCCCCGTTGGAGGGGTTCGGTCTTTCCGTTGAGCGCTATCCAGGGGCTGCGGTGATCGATCTGGATCCGACCGGTGTGCTCGTCGCACCCGGGCCGGCGACTTCGCCGACCGGCCAACAGCACCGCTTCGCAGGGTTACCGGTGAACAGGCGTGTTCTGCGCCCCAGATCGATCGTCACACCGGTCGCGTCGACGACACGACGGCGGACCTGCCCGATCAACACTGCGACCGACACAGGACCCGCAGCCGTCGACGGATCGACACGCACACCCACCGCCCCCCACGATCACCAACCTCGGCCTGTTCTCGTACACCCGGCGAGCGGGGCGCGCTGGCCAGGCCGACGAGCTTCACCGCACGTCCTGGCGCCCTCGATCCCCTTCTGCAGTCGGCGCAGCGGCGGTGGCCTGCGGCGTCAGGTGCTCGACGATGTCCACGATGTCGTCGAGTTCGATCGCCGGATAGTGCTCTCTCATGCCTTCCAGGATGACGTCCTCGGGCCACTCGTCCTCGCGCCCGAGGTACGCAGCGGCATCACGCAACGGCATGGGCGTGCAGGCCGTGACCATGACCTCGATCGTGCGTTCTGGTTCCCCAGCACACACGTAGCGCATCAACCCGGCGACGATGGTCGTCTCGCGCCAGCGGATGGTCGACGTCTTCACGCCGGTCTCCACGTCCGGGAACAGGCGGGCGACGACCTCCAGTTGCTGCATCCCGGTCACCATTGCTGTGCCGTCACATCGAGCATTGCGTCACTTTGGCAGGTTCGCGTCAGCAGGAACGGCGGCCTTTGCCCGGCTGTGAGCTGACGGGTCACGCCCACACGCCGGGCAACGAGGCTCAGCGACGGTCGGCGAGGAACCGGAATCGTTCGCGGACCGCTGCGACGTGAGCGGCGTCGACGTCGGCCATGAGCGTCGTCTCGTTGTTGGTCGCCGT
>JANXUX010000383.1 GCA_025351965.1 Actinomycetes bacterium
CCTACGGTTCCGGGCCAACTTCGCCTACATCGACGGGCGCTACCCGGACGGCACCGTGATCAAGCTCTGCCGACTGCGTTACAACG
This sequence comes from Actinomycetes bacterium, assembly GCA_025351965.1. Lineage (GTDB taxonomy): Bacteria > Actinomycetota > Acidimicrobiia > Acidimicrobiales > Ilumatobacteraceae > WLMZ01. The sequence continues at coordinate 87 of JANXUX010000383.1, forward strand.
GCTCCGCGCACCTCTGGGGCTTCGCCATCTACCGGGCCAGCCACGACGACTACGAAGAATCGTTCCTACCCTCCGGCACCCCCGTCGGCACCGCCGAAGAAGCCCTCGACTGCGCCTGCGGCCTCTACCTCAACGACCCCAGCGGATGGACCACCGATACACCTACGAACTAACGCGCGGGACCACTAGCTCTCGTTGCCGGCCAACTCGGCCAGGCTCGCTGCCATCATCGGCAACACGGCTTTCAGTGCGGTGAACGTGTCTTCGGACGACGCATCGCCGCCGCCGAGGAACATGTTCAGCGCGATCTTGTTCGTGGTATCGACCCAGTCGGCGTCGCAGCCGGTGAAACCGGCATCCTCGCTGGCCGTGGCGCAGAACATGTGGACGGTGCCACCCTTGTACTCGACGGTGTCGTCGAAGTTGACGTCGGTGACGTCACCGGCGAAGTCGGTGATGTAACCCTCGTAATCGCGCGGCGGATCGAGCACGGCCTGGAAGAAGATGCTCGTCGGGCCCTTGTCGACCTTGGATTCGTCCTCGGTGAAACGCTGGCAGGACACGAACCCAGGCAGGTCCCCCTCCTCGCGGGCGGAGCGGTCGTCGGTACCTTCACCAACGGCGGGATCGAGGTCGATCGCCTTGGCGACCGCGGCGTGGAGATCGTCGAGGTCGCCGAGCGGACAGACGCGGAGGTCGTCATTGCCGTCCTCGTCGAAGGTGCTGTCGGCGAGGACCGTGCGCAGTCCGTCGTGGGCCGCCTTGCCGTTCAGCGAACTGCCACCCGAGCTGTCACTGCCACCGAGCGCGACGACCAGCACCACGATGATCAGCACCACGACGGCGACGGCCCCGATGATCATGAGCGCCCGCTTGCTCGACTTCTCCGGGGCAGCTCCAGGGGTCAACGCCGTCGACGACGACGTCTGCCACGAGGGTGGCGGTGGAACAGCGCCACTGCGCGCTCCAGAACCGGCCGGAGGACCCTCGTACGGCGGCTGGAACGGCGGTGGCGGGTTGCTCATAACGGCGCAATGCTACGCAACCGAAGTCGCCCGCGCCGGTTCGAGTATCGCCGGGTCAGGCCACCCGGCGCAGGATGCGCAGCGACCCTGCGGCAGCGTGCATGGCGAACTTCCCACTCGCCAGCGCAGGCAGGAAGATCTGCTCGTACGGCGGTCGCCCACCATTCGCCGGATCGGGGAACACGTCGTGGATCGCGAGCGTGCCGCCGATCGCAACGTGCGGCGTCCAACCCTCGTAGTCGGCCCGGGCCGGTTCGACACCGTGCCCGCCGTCGATGAACAGGAACGACAGCGACGTCTGCCAGTACTTGGCGACGCTCGGTGACTGGCCGACGAGCGCGATCACGAAGTCCTCGACACCGGCGTCGTACACGGCGGCGCGGAACAGCGGCAGGGTGTCCATCCGGTTGATCCGTCGATCGACCACGCTCTCGTCGTGGTGGTCCCAGCCGGCCTGGTTCTCCTCCGAGCCACGGTGGTGGTCGACGGCGAAGACCACGGTGCCGACGGCCTGCGCCGCGCCACCGAGCCAGATCGTGGACCGCCCGCAATAGGAGCCGACCTCGAGGAACGGCAGGCCGGGGCAGTCGTAGCCGGCGTTGACGGCCGCGTCGTACAACGCGTCGCCCTCCTCGGGCGGCATGAAGCCCTTGGCCGCCACGGCGTGGGCGCGCAGCGCGGCGGCGATCACCACTGGTCCCAATGGATGATGGTGTCAGGGGCTGGCCGGGCGGCGGGCTTGAAGTCCGTTCCGATGGTGTGCGCGAGCGGGCTGAGGCACGCCTGCTGCACCGTCGCGAAGGGGATGCCGAGCACGTCTGCGACCTGCTGTTCCATCATCAGGTGCATCGTGGTCCAGGCGGTGCCCAGTCCACGGGCCCTGGCGGCGAGCATGAAGCTCCACATCGCCGGGAGCACGTTGCCCATCATCGACGCCGCACCCATTGCGCCGACGTTGTCGACCCGGCTGCCGTTGTTGCACGCGATGACGAGCACCGGCGCATCACCCATGTGCTCGCCGAGGTAGTCGGCGCTGTCGGCGACCCGCTCCTGCTGGGCCTGCTCGATCTCGTCGGCCTTCTGGATCGTGCGCACGTAGATGCCGTCCCACGAGCGGTACTGGGCGTAGCACTGACGGTAGATCTCGCCGATCGCGGCACGCTTGGCTGCGTCACGCACGATCATGAACTGCATGCTCATGTTGTTCGAGCCGCTGGGTGTCTGCATCGCCGCAGCGACGCACTCGCGGATCAGGTCGTCCTCGACGGGTCGGGTGAAATCGAGCCGCTTGCGGACGGCCCGGGTGGTCGACAGCAGCTGATCGGCATCGAGAGGGAGAAGTGCCATGGCGGCACCATACCCGCGCACCGTTCGGCCCTCGCTGTTCGCGTTGGCGGTCGAACGGGCCGCTCCGGGCATTCCATGCCAACATGGCGGGATGCAGGAAGCGCTCGACGACCTCGTGAAGTTGCTCGACCTCGAAGCGATCGAGGTCAACCTCTTCCGTGGTCGCTCGCCGGACGAGAACCGCCAGCGCGTCTTCGGTGGCCAGGTCGCCGGCCAGGCCCTGGTCGCAGCCGCCCGGACGGTCGGCGATCCCGGTCGGATGGTGCATTCGCTGCACGCCTACTTCCTCCGCCCGGGTGATCCGACCGTGCCGATCCTGTACGAGGTCGACCGCATCCGCGACGGCAAGAGCTTCACGACCCGGCGCGTGGTCGGCATCCAGCACGGTCGGGCGATCTTCAATCTGCAGGCCAGCTTCCACGTCGCCGAGGAGGGGCCCGACCACCAGTTGAAGATGCCCGGGGGCCTCGCCGACCCGGACACGCTGCCCGACTTCAAGGCCCTGATGGCGCCGTACAAGGACCAGATGGGTGAGTGGTACGAGCGGCCGCGGCCGATCGACCTGCGCTATGCGGATGTGGACCCGATCAGCCGCAAGGGCCGGCCCGCGCTCGGCCAGCAGGTCTGGCTGCGGGCCGACGGCATGCTGCCCGACGACCCGACCCTGCACGCCTGCATCGTCACCTACGCCAGCGACATGACGTTGCTCGACACGACGCTGCTGCCGTTCGGTTGGTCGTGGGACAGCCCCGGTCTGCAGATGGCCAGCCTCGACCATGCGATGTGGTTCCATCGCCCGTTCCGCGCCGACGAATGGCTGCTCTACGACCAGGAGGCGATCTCCACCGGTGCCGCTCGCGGTCTCGCCCGCGGCGCGATCTACCGCCAGGACGGAACCCTGGCCGTGACGGTGGTGCAAGAGGGCCTGTCCCGGGTCGGCCAATGAGCCGTCCGACCGTGAGCCGTCCGACCGTGAGCCGAGCGCATCGGCTGCGGCGCGCCGGCGTCGCGCTGCTCGGCGCCGCCGCGCTGGCTGCGTGCGGCAGCCAGTCGTCCTCGGGCGGCAGTGGCGGTTCGATCCCGCTGTCCACCTCGGCTGCGCCATCCACGGCGGCGCCGGCGTCGACGCAGAACGCAACGACGACGGATCCCGCCGCCGCCGCCGCCGGTGACACAACACCGGGCGCACCGGCGACCGCGGCGATCCCGGCGACCGCCGTCACCGACGCGCCCCCGTCGACTGTGGGTCCCACGTCTTCCACACCCCCGGCTCCGGCATCGCTCGCGTTCACCGAGATCGGCCGGATGGACCATCCGCTCGACATGACGTACCGCGCCGGCGATGACGCGCTCTACTTCGTCAGCAAGTCCGGCTTCGTGCTCGCGATGCGCGACGGCGTGATCGACACCACGGCGCTGCTCGACATCTCGCGTGATGTGTCCTCCGGTAGCGAGCAGGGCCTGCTCGGTCTCGCCTTCTCGCTCGACGGCAGCCACGCCTACGTCGACTACACCGACGACGACGGCAACACCGAGATCGTCGAGTATGCGGTCGGCGCCGACGGCGTCTTCGATCCCGGCTCCAAGCGTCTCCTGCTCGAGATCGACCAGCCGTACGCGAACCACAACGGCGGCCAGGTCCGCATCGGCCCGGACGGGTTCTTGTACATCGGGATGGGCGACGGTGGTAGCGCTGGCGACCCAAAGCGCAATGGCCTGAACGCCGGGGTGCTGCTCGGCAAGATGCTGCGGATCGATCCCACGCCGGGCGGGGATTCGCCGTACACGATCCCGGCCGACAACCCGTACGTCGGCGTCGACGGAGCGCGTCCGGAGGTCTTCACGATCGGCCTGCGCAACCCGTGGCGGTACAGCTTCGACCTCGCCACCGGTGACCTCTGGATCGCCGATGTCGGCCAGGGTGACTGGGAGGAGATCGACGTCGCCTACGCCGCTGACGGTGGCGGTCGCGGCGAGAACTTCGGGTGGAGCGCGTTCGAGGGCACCCATCCGTTCAACGACGACCAGCCGACCGCCGACGTCACCCCGCCGATCCACGAGTACCAGCACGGCGAGGCCGGATGTTCGGTGTCCGGCGGCGTGCGCTACCGCGGCGCAGCCATTCCGGCCCTCTTTGGCTGGTATGTCTATGGCGACTACTGCAGCGGCCAGATCCGGGCGTTCCCTGTGCTCGACGACGGCACAGCCGGCGACGAGGTCGTGCTCACCAGCGACATGAGCGACGTCGCCTCGGTCTCCCAGGGACCCGACGGCGAGCTGTACGTGCTGCGCGTGGACTCCGGCTTGGTCCTCGCCCTCCAGCTCGCCGGCTGAGGCACAGGCCCCACCGCGACGTCGTCACTCGGTGGTCGTCGCCGCTGGGGTGGCGAATGGAGCGCGGTTGCCGCAATCCGGGGCTCAGGACACCCGCTCGAATGTCACGGTGCGCTTGGCGGGATCCGCCGAGAGCAAGCGCACGACCAGCGCATCGCCGGGCTCGACGCGGTGCGCGCTGACCCGCGCGACGACAGCTGGGTCGGTGAGCTGGATGCGTGCACCACGATCATCGACGTCGGTCACGATCGCGTCGAAGGTTCGGCCCTCGCTGCCCTGCAGGACGAACGCTTCGACGAGATCGATGACCGCTCGCTCGACGCGTGACGATTGCGCCTCGGCCCGGTCCATCACCTCGGGCAGCGTGGTGAACGCCGCCTGCACGTGATCCGGCACCGGCCGCCCGTTGGCGCAGGCCAGCGCAGCTTCGATCACGTACCGGTCGGCGAGACGGCGCAGCGGCGCGGTCGCGTGGCAGTACGTCGCCGCCATCGCCGCGTGCCACGGCACCACGCCGTCGGTGAAGGGCGCATAGTCCGCTCCCCCGCCGGCGCGACGCACGGCCATCAGGAACGCAGCGTGCTTGGCCAGGTTGGGGTCGAGCGTGCGCTGGAAGGTGCCGAGCGGAACGGCCTCGGCCCACGCCAATCCGAGCGCCTTCGCCGTGTAGCGCAACCGTTTGATGCTGCGCTCGTCCGGCTCGGCCATCACCCGGAACAGCCCGGTGCGGTGGGCGAGCAGCAGGTCGGCGACGGCGAGGTTGGTTGCCAGCGACATTGCTGCGTTGGAGTCCTCGTTGCTCAGCCGGGGTCGGAACGCGACGTGATACCGACCCGCGCCGTCCGGCTCGATCTCCTGCTCGGGCGCCTCGACCCGGCGCGCTCCCCGTCTGTCCTCGGCAGACGCGATGCGCGCCGCGAACTCCTCGAACGCCTTCGGGAGGTCGACTGCCGAAGCTGTCTCGTAACCGAGCTTGGCACGGCTGCGGATGATCGCCCGCTCGACACCGTCGAGCGCTGCGTTGCCGTCGCCGTCGACGCGCACGACGAAGACGACAGCCGCCCGGGGACCGTCGGGCAGCAGGCTCACCGCAGCCTCGGACAGCGACGGCGGATACAGCGAGGCCCGGCCGTCCGGGAGGTACATCGTCACGCCACGTGTCCACGCCTCGACGTCGAGCGCGTCACCGGGTTGCACGAACCACGCCACGTCGGCGATCGCGTACCGCAGGATCAGCGCGTCGCCGCTGCCCCGTTCGATGGTGAAGGCCTGATCGAGGTCGGTGCTCGTCGCTGGATCCAGGGTCACGAACGGCAGGTCGGTGCGATCGACGTGCTCGTCGATGATCGACCGGCTCGCCGTGACCGTCGCCGCGTCGAGCACCGTCTGAGGAAACGTCGAGGGGACGTCGTTCTCGGACCGGATCTGGTCGAACCCGTGCTCGAACGATGCCACCGTCGCCGCTGGAACCACAACGCTCTTGGCCATGCCCGGCACGGTACCCCGCAGGTGCACGTCTCAAGCGGTCGTGGTCGGGGTACCAGCGACACCGACCCGCGACCGCCCGTGGGCCACGAAAGGAACATGATGTTTCCCATTCTCGCTGCAGGCATCTATATCGGTGGGGGCGCGCTCGTTCTCATCCTGATCATCGTCGTCATCATCCTGCTCGCCCGTCGTTAGGCAGCCAGCAGGTGCAGCGAGCAGGAATCGTGCACCGACCCTGCTAGCGGCGTGCACCCATGAACATGCCCTTGAGGGCCTCGTAGTGCTCGATGCAGTGGCCCGCGCCGAGCACGACGGCCTCGAGGGGCATCGGTGACATCCGTACCGGCACCCGGGTCTCGCGCTCGATCCGCTGGGCGAGGCCACGGAGCAGGCCGCCACCACCGACGAGGTACATACCCCGGACGAGGAAATCCTGGGCGAGCTCGGGCGGTGCCTTGGCGAGGCAACGGACCACCGATGCGGTGATGCTGGACACGACATCGTCGATCGCGAACCGGATCTCCTCGGGCGCGAGCAGCACCGTCTTGGGCAGACCGCTCATCAGGTCACGTCCGCGGACCTCGGCCTCGTTCTCGTCACCGATCGGGTCGGCCGATCCGATCGCGACCTTGATCTCTTCAGCTGTGCGTTCACCGATCGCGATCCCGTGCTCGCGGCGCACGTAGTTCTGGATCGCGGCATCGATGTCGAAGGACCCGACGCGAACAGCTTCGAGGGCGACGACGCCGCCGAGGCTGATGACCGCGGTCTCGCTCGTGCCGCCGCCGATGTCGATGACCATGTTGCCGACCGGCTCGTCGATGGGCAGGTCGGCCCCGATCGCAGCGGCCATCGGCTGCTCGATCAGCTGCGCATCGGCCGCCCCGGCACGACGGGCTGCGTCGGTGACGGCGCGGCGCTCGACTTCGGTGATCGCCGACGGGACGCAGATGACGACCTTCGGGCGGGTGAAGCGGCTCACGCCGACCCGCTGCAGGAGCAGGCGGATCATCCGCTCGGTGATCTCGAAGTCGGTGATAGCACCACCGCGCAACGGTCGCACGGCGACGATGTAACCGGGCGTGCGGCCGATCATCTGCCACGCCTCACGGCCCGTGGCCAGGACTTCACCGGTCTGGCGGTTGAGCGCGATGACCGACGGCTCGTTGAGCACGATGCCGCGCCCTTTCATGTACACGAGCGTGTTCGCCGTACCGAGGTCGATCGCAAGGTCGCGTGCCATCTGCGGCTACTTGCCCTTGCCGGTGTCTCGGGCGTTCTGGACGCGGTCGATGACCTCACGGCGCGCTGCGGGCGACAGTGCGTCGATGTGGCGACGGAACGACTCGACCCCGTCGACCGGGCGACGGCGAGCACTGATTCGCACCACGGCGAGGATCAACACGAGCACGGCGAAGACGATGAGCAGGACGGCGATGATCACGAGGTGGGCTCACCCGCAGACGATGCGCTGACAGACGATGCGTCTGACAGCGCCTGGGCGCCGGTGCCCCAATCGGAGCCGCCGTCCCAGACCTCGTGCTTCCAGATCGGCACGCTCGCCTTCACTGCGTCGATCCCGAACCGTGCTGCCTCGAACGCTTCGGGCCGATGGGGCGACGACACGACCACGATCACCGAGCTCTCGCCGAGTACCAGCACGCCCGTGCGGTGCAGCAGCACGACGGAGCCGATGTCCGGCCAGCGAACCCTGATCTCGGCTTCGATCTCGGCCATCTTGGCCTCTGCCTGCTCCTCGTACGCCTCGTAGGTCAGCGACTGCACGCCGGCTCGACCTTCGGCGTGATCGCGCACAGTGCCGGAGAACAGCACGACTGCGCCGCACGCGGGGCGCACCGACCATTCGTAGGCGAGCCCGACCGGCAGCACATCAGCGGTGATGCCGATCCATGTGTTGCCATCGGCCGGTGCATGCATCGTCCGCAGCGTAGCCGTGCCAAGGCCGGATACCCAGAGGGCAAGGGCGCGCGATGTCCGTGGCCGTCGATACTTCACTACCATCTCCCATTTGTGGAGCGTGGTGAGTGGGACGACGAAGCCGAGTACCCGAGTGGTCCGCTTCCCGCGCACGAGCGAACCTGGCGACACCCATCAGAGCAGGGTGCGACCGCCTGGGTGCAATCCGAGCCGCCGCTGGTCGTGGGCCGAGGCCTGTCGGTCGCCACGGGAACCGTCGGGGTCGTGCTCGCCGTCGGGCTGCTCTGGGTGATGGTCCCCCACGGCAACCGCAGCGGTGGTGGCGTCGCTGCACAATCGAGCACCAGCCTCCGCTCGACGGCCGCCGAGAGCTTTGTCGCCCGGCAGACGTCCACGCTCGTCGAGACGTCGCCGGCCGAGTTGAGCAGTACACCGCGAACAACGGCTGCGACGGCAATGACGCAACCATCGGCCGCGGCGTCCACGATCCCGGCCACCACGTCCGCGCCGTCGTCGAACGTGGGCTCGACTCCGACCACACTCGGCCCGCTCGAGACACTGCAGCCACAGCCATCCGTCGAGGTCGTCCAGCTCCTCAACCCGACTGCGGTCGCCCTCGCCCCCGGGCACTTCGTGGTCGCGACGGCCGCCGCCGTCGGCGATCAGGCCACGATGACCGTCCGACTCCCGACCGGTGGCACCGCCATCGGCACCGTCGTCAAGATCGACGCCAGTTCCGGGATTGCGGTTCTGTCCGTCCCCGACGACACCGACACGGGCCTGATCCAGCCCAGCCAAAGAGGCATTCCCACCGACGACGCCGTCGTGATGGCTCCTGAGCCCACCCCGGCAACGGTCTGGTCCAACGAGTCCGGCGTGCAGCTGATGTGGGATCCCGCGGTGCCCGTGGCCGAGGGCTCGCTGGTGCTCGACAGCGAAAACCACCTGATCGGGATGTGCACGAAATCCGCCGGCGGTGGCCTCCACGTCCTCGACGCCGGCGCACTGCTCGCGGCGATCAACAACGCCATCGCCGACGAGGCACCACGACCGTGGGTGGGCCTCCGCGTCCTGGTCACCGACGCCGGTGACCTCAGCGTCGTCGAGGTCAACGTCGGCGGCCCTTCGAGCGCCGCAGGGATCCAGCTCGGCTCAGTCCTGACCGCCATCGATGGCGTCGCGTTGCGCGGTGCCGATGCCAAGGCTGCATTCCGCAACAGCATCATCAGCCACGTCCCGGGCGACGTCATCACGCTGTCGGTCACCGCACCCGGCGCGACGTCGTCGGTGGACGTCGCCGTGACGGTGATGCAGAACCCGGGCTCGTACTAGAGGTTGCCTCGACGGCGGCGACGCACGCGGCGCACGATCACGATGATCGTTGCGACGAGACCGGCACTCGCGGCCACCATCGCGCCGAGCGACAGCTCCTGTTTGCGCTTGGGAGTGATCATCGTCCACCACTTCGCCTCGGTGCCCTCGACGTACGCCTGCTCGTTGGTGACGGTGGGACGCCAGCCAACGGCCTTGAGCCGGTCGTTGGCGACCAACCAGGGTGACTTGGTGTAACTGCGCAGGCCCGGCGGGATGGGACCGCGCTGGAACCGCCAACGGACCTTGGCGACCACTTCGCCGACACGGTCGGGAAGCTTGACCTTGGGCGCCGAGCCGGCGAGGGCGCGCACCCGCTCGCCGGGGACCCATCCGTCAGGAGCGACGTTGAACACGCCGTCGAGGCGTTGCGCGGTGGCGAGGGTCACCGCGGCGGCGAGATCGTCGAGGTGCAGGAACTGGGCACCCGGATCGTCCTCGCCCGAACGTTGGCCCATCCCCGCAGCGAGCGCACGGGCCAGGCTGGAGGTGCCATCGGCGGCCATCGTCACCACGGGACGCAGCACGGTGACTGTCCGCCCGGGTGCGCTGGTCCGCCAGTCATCGACCATCTGCTCGACGGACGCCAACTGGCGGGCGAACACGAAGTCGAGGTCCGGACGCAGCGCGGCATCCTCGGTCAGCGGCACCGGGTTGTTCGCCCATGCTCCGTACACCATCGCCGACGACACCAGGACGAGGTGCTCGACGCGGTGTTGCTGGGCGATCTCGAGCAGCGACGCGACTCCGGTCGTGACACTCTCGCGCCGACGCGCCCGAGCGTCGTGGTCACCGGCGGCGAGGTGGACGGCGATCGGCACGCACGACGTGTCATCGGCCAGCGCCGAGATCCCGACGACCTCGAACCCGCCGATGTTCGCCAGCTTGGTCAGGACCCGGCCGCCGAGGTTGCTCTCCGGTGCCGTCATCAGGACCTGGGTCGGCGTCACCCGGCCGACGTTAACCGCTGGCAAGCCGTAGCATCTCGGTATGGCAGAGGGCGACCCCGCCGACAACCCTTTCGGGGGCATTCCCATGTTCGGAGACCTGGCGCGGGCATTGTCCGGTCAGGGTCCGCTCAACTGGGATGCCGCGAAGCAGTTCGCTCAGCTCGCTGCAACCGAAGGTGCAGCGGAGTCCAACGTGGACCCGTCGGTGCGCTTCGCGCTCGCCGACCTGGTCCGCATCGCCGAACCGCACGTGCTCGACGTGACCGGTCAGGACATCGCCGGCTACGAGGTCACCACGACCACTCCGGGCGCATGGTCGCAGCAGGCGCTCGAGGCCTATCGCCCGCTCTTCACCCAGCTCGCCGTGTCGCTCGGAAAGCGTCACGCGACGGACCCGGGGGACGACGACAGCAGCACCGACCCGATGATGGCGATGATGGCCGGGCTCAGCCAGATGATGGCGCCCTCGATGCTCGGTATGGCCATCGGCTCGATGATCGGTCGCCTCGGCCGCCGGGCCTTCGGTCAGTACGACCTGCCAATCCCTCGACCGGCCGGTCGAACGGTGTCACTCGTGCCGGCGAGCATCGATGCGTTCGCCG
>JANXUX010000385.1 GCA_025351965.1 Actinomycetes bacterium
CCGGCGACATCGCCCGCCCGGCCACGACGGCGGCGTCGATGACGCTCGTCTCCTCGCTGCGTGAGACATCGCGCGCAGCAGAGAACCGTTCCGGGTCGGTGACGGCGAGCGTCTCCATCTCGTCGAAGTACGCGAGATGAGCGATCTGGTCCAGCACGGTCCAACCGTCGGCCGGAGTGTCGAGCGCCCAGTCCTCGACATCGAGCGACTCCAGGCAGCGCACCAGCACAGCCGTCTCACGCTCGAGGTCGAGGCACAATTCCGGGATCACGACGGCCACGCCTGCAGTCTCGCGCGACGCGGCAGTGCGTTCACTGCAGGCGTGATGTCGTGTCCAGAACGACATCACGCGGTCAGTCCTGCGGCTCCGTCGGGTCGGGTTCGCCATCGCGATCGCGATCGCGATCGCGATCGGCCCACTCGAGCAGCTGGTCGATGCCGAACACGGCATGATCGATATCGGCGTGGAGATCACCGAGCTCGGCGAACCGGGCAGGCACGGTACCGATGGTCAGCTCGGCCGGCTGCACGTCGTCGATCTCATCCCACCGGATCGGGGTCGACACGTGCGCCTCGGGCACACCGCGCACCGAGTACGCCGCGGCGATCGTGTGGTCGCGGGCGTTCTGGTTGTAGTCGACGAACACCGCAGTCGGGTCACGATCCTTGCGCCACCAGGTCGTCGTGACATCGCGAGGGGCACGTCGCTCGACCTCGCGGGCAAAGGCGAGCGCGGCGCGGCGGACGTCGCCGAAGGAGTGGGACGGTTCGATGCGCACGTAGACGTGCAGCCCGTGACCGCCGGAGGTCTTCGGCCAACCGACCGCGCCCAGTTCGTCGAGCACCTCGTGGGCGACGTGTGCAACACGGCGGACGCGGTCGAAGGGGCAGTCCGGCATCGGGTCGAGGTCGATCCGCCACTCGTCCGGTCGTTCGGTGTCAGCACGTCGCGAATTCCAGGGATGGAACTCGACGGTCGACATCTGCACCGCCCAGATCACCTCGGCCAGCTCGGTGACGCACAATTCATCGGCGTGCAGGCCGTAGCGCGGGAAGTGTAGGCGCACTGTGCCCAGCCACTCCGGCGCTCCCGTCGGCACCCGCTTCTGATGCACCTTGTCCCCGGCGACGCCCTTCGGGAAGCGGTGCAGCATGCACGGTCGCTCGCGCAGCGCGTTGACGATGCCGTCACCGACGCTGAGGTAGTAGTTGACGAGGTCGAGCTTGGTCGCACCGATCGCCGGGAAGTACACCCGGTCCGGGTTGGACACACGCACCGTTCGCGAGCCGATCGTCAGCTCGATCCCGGGGTGCTTCGCGGCGGCCACGCATCGACCGTACCGCGCCCCGGCGCGGCGTCGACACGCCACCGTAAGCTGTGGCGGATGCTCATCAACAGCGGTATCGCGCTCATCGTCGGCAATCCCGAGTCGAACTCGCGCACGCGCAGCGTGGGCGAGGCCATCGCGGCCCAGGCCGGCGACTGGTCGTCGGCGGATGTCAAAGCCGCCGCCAAGACGCTGTCAATCTGACGTGGCGATGGGCCACACAGCGACCGCGATCCTCTGGGACATCGACGGCACATTGCTGCGCGCCACGGGGACAGGAATCCGCACGTTCACCGTCGCACTCGAGATCGTCACCGGTCTCGCCTTCCCATCCACTCCCATCGACATGGGCGGTCGCACGGACCCGGACATCGCCGCGTCGGTCCTTGCGGCCCTGGGCATCGAGGACGAGGACGTCCTGTTCCGACTGTTGGCCGAGGTCGAGTTGGCCTACGAACTGCTGGAGCACGAGTTCCGCCCGATGACCGTCGCCAAGCCGGGCGTTGCGGCGGCACTCGATCGTCTCGCGTCCGAGAAGACCGTGCAGACCCTGGTCACTGGCAACCTGCAGTCCGTCGCGCGACGCAAGGTCGCCGCGGTCGGGCTCGACACGCACATCCGGTTCGAGCTCGGCGGGTACGGAAGCGACCACCGGTTGCGCAGCGAACTCGTGCGCACATCACGATCGCGCCTCGCCGACAACGGCCACACGATCGCCCTCGAGAACACATGGGTCGTCGGTGACACGCCCCGAGACCTGCAGTGCGCCCGCGACACCGGTGTGCGCTGTGTGCTGGTTGCGACTGGCAGCCATACGTACGACGAGCTGGCCGCACTCGATGCGGACGCAGTCTTCGTCGACCTGGCCGACACCGAGGCGTTCCTCGAACTCGTTCTGGCCGGCTGACCCGTCGTTGACAGAATGGCGGCGATGGATGCAACGCCGGCAGCGACAGGATCAGCAGCAGACGATGAGGGCACGCTCGACAACCCCTCCTGGCACGCCCTGACCGGGCCGCAGGCGGCGTTCGCCGAGGGCAGCGGACGTGCTCGGCGCTACCGGCCGGAGGTCTCGGCGTTCGGGGCGATCGTCGACGAGAGTCAGCAGTCCTGGGACGAGCTGGCCACGCTGATCGGTCCGGGGCGCGAGATCGTGCTCAACCGGGCCGGCATCATCGCGCCGCCCGACGGCTGGACCACGCTCGGCGCCGGAAACGGCTTCCAGATGGTGCTCGACGGCGAGCCGGCGGTCGGACCGTCGCCGTTGATCCGCGACCTGACCGAGGACGACCTCGACGACATGATCGCGCTGGTCACGCTCACCGAGCCGGGACCGTTCCGGCCGCGCACCTTCGACCTCGGCGGCTACCGCGGCATCGTCGAAGACGGCCGCCTGCTGGCGATGGCGGGCCAGCGCGTCGCCACCGCAACCCATGTCGAGATCAGCGCGGTCTGCACCCACCCCGATGCGCGCCGACGGGGCTATGCAGCGCTGGTGACCGCTGCCGTCGCCCGCGGCATCGCCGCAAGTGGGCGCACCCCGATCCTGCACGTCGCCGCCACGAACACGGACGCGAAACGGGTCTACGAGCAGCTCGGATTCGCGGTGCGGACCAGCCTCACGTTCGGCGCCTACCGCCCACCGAGCTGAGCGCCCGTCGCGTGACGCGTGGTATCAGGCTGCCGGCACCCGGGCAGCACTCTGACCGGCCGGCAGCGCTGCGGCCGCGGGTGAGGCAGCGAGCATCGGGTCGCCCAGCACCCGTCGGTCGATGATGTGGTCGACGAGTCCGTACTCGACGGCTTTCGGGCCGCGGAGGATGAAATCGCGGTCGATGTCAGCCGAGATCCGCTCGAACGACTGGCCGGTCCCCTCGATCAGGATCTCGACCATCCGCCGCCGCATCTCGACCATCTCGGCGACGGCGATCTCCATGTCCGTGCTCTGCCCCTGGGCGCCGCCGTGCGGCTGGTGCACCAGGATCCGTGCGTTCGGCAGCGCATACCGCTTGCCCTTCGCACCTGCGGCGAGCAGCACCGCGGCTGCGGATGCCGCCTGACCGACGCAGATCGTGGAGACGTCGGGGGCGACGAATTGCATCGTGTCGTGGATCGCGAAGAGCGCGTTCATGTCCCCGCCCGGAGAGTTGATGTACACCGAGATGTCGTGGTCGGTGGACTCCGACTCGAGGTGCAGCAGTTGGGCGATGACGAGGTTGGCGACGTGGTCGTCGATCGCGGTCCCGAGGAACACGATGCGGTTGGCGAGAAGACGTGAGTAGTGTCGTAGGCACGTTCGCCGCGAGTGGTCGACTCGATGACGGTGGGTATCAACACGGTGCCTCCTGAGGGCGGCCAAATCTGCAACTGCTTGGTTGCACAATGCACGGTATCGCGTCCTCCATCGATATGCAACTGAACAGTTGCATCATCCGGCTCAGCGGATAGAGTTCGAGCATGGAACCCGCAGCGCTCCACCGCCAGGTCGATCTCGACATCTCCACCGACGCGCTGTGGGAGCTCGTTGCCGACCCAGCCCGATTGGCCGAGTGGCTCTGCGACGCCGTCGATGTGGACCTCGTACCGGACAGCGTCGGGCGGATCAGCGACGACGGCATCGAGCGATTCGTGCACGTCGACCGCGTCGATCACGGCCGCTCGCTCGGCTTCACCTGGTGGGAGACCCCCGGCGAGGTCTCCCGAGTCGAGTTCGAGATCGCCGAGCTCCCGGGTGGTGGTAGCCGGCTCGAGATCACCGAGACGTTTGTTCCGTCCACGCTCGCACCCGAGGCCGCAGTGCGCTGGGAGGTGCGGGTCTGCGCACTCTGGGCGTGCACGGTCGTTGCCGCCCTCGTGCAGTGAGCGATGGCGCGCTCGATGACCTCTTCGGAGCACTCGCCGATCCCACCCGCAGGGCCATCTTCCAACGGTTGATGCACGACGGACCACAGACGGCGACGCGACTGGCCGAGGATTCCCCGCTCACCCGCCAGGCCGTCGTCAAGCACCTCCAGGCGCTCGCCGACGCCGGTCTCGCCGCACCGGCACGGGCCGGCCGGGAGGTTCGCTACGCGGCGACGCCGGAGCCGCTGGCCGCCGTGGTGGCCTGGTTGACGGAGTCCGCGCCGGCGTGGGACCGACGCATCGCACGCCTGGTCAGCCGGGCCGCCGAGTCGGGCTGAATGAAAAATCGTCTGGAAATCGTAAAGTTCTGGGCTGATCGAGCCGATCACTTCTGCATGCATCGAACCCGCACGGCGATGATTGCGTCGATCTGCTCGACGATCTCGTTCGGCTTCCTCACGCTGCCCGCACATGCCGCAGCCTCCGCGACAGCACCGGCGGTGGGCGTCGCACCCTCCGCAGCCAACCCGTCGGCACTGCGCTACGTCGTGGCCAGCGGGGACTATCTCGCCGGCATCGCCCGCAAGCTCGGCGTGCCGCTGCCCGACCTGCTCAGCGTCAACCAGTTCACGACGACCTCGCTCAT
This sequence comes from Actinomycetes bacterium, assembly GCA_025351965.1. GTDB lineage: Bacteria > Actinomycetota > Acidimicrobiia > Acidimicrobiales > Ilumatobacteraceae > WLMZ01. The sequence goes on from JANXUX010000385.1 coordinate 4,819, forward strand.
CCATCCCGGCCAGGCGCTGATCGTTCCCGAGGGCGGTGCCCTCCCGGCACCAGCCGCACCGCCGGCCCCGGCGACACCCGCCGTCGTCGGCCCGTACGTCGTCGTCGACAACGATTACCTCGCCGGCATAGCCAAGCAGCTCGGCGTGTCGATGACCAGCCTGTTGACCACGAACAAGCTGACGATCACCAGTGTCATCGTCCCGGGGATGAAGCTCACCGTTCCCGCCGGTGGCACGCTCCCGACGATCGCGATCAGCGCCACACCCGCCGCGCCGACCGTGCAGACCACCGGCGCAGGTGCCACGACCAGCACTCCGGTCGTCAACGGCGCCTCGACCTACACCGTCGCAGCGGGTGACTACCTGGTCGGCATCGCCGCCAAGAACGGCGTCACCCTCAAGGCACTCCTCGCCGCGAACAACCTCATCGTCACGAGCGCGATCTTCCCCGGCCGCCAGCTGAGCGTGCCGCCGGCGACGCTCCCGATCCCAGTCGCAGCGACGGCGACGCCGGCCACCACCGACCCGGTAGCCGGCGCCAGCCAGACGATCACCGCCAGCGAGGCGCCCACCGCTGCGCCCGCAGACGCTGCACCGTCGGCGTATCAGCAATCGATCAACACCCTCGTCGCGTTCCTGCAGGCCCAGGTCGGCAAGCCGTACGTGTTCAACACCGAAGGTCCCGATACCTACGACTGCTCCGGTCTCGTGACCGCTGCGTACCGCCAGGTCGGCATCGAGCTGCCCCACCAGAGTGCGCTGCAGTCGACCAAGGGGACCGCCGTCGACCGGCAGACCCAGCCGCTGTTGCCGGGCGACCTGATCTTCCAATACAACTCGGCCAACCCCACGGTCATCAGCCACGTCGGCATCGTCATCGACTCGACCCGGTGGATCCAGGCCGTCGGCTCGTCGACCCCGGTCAAGATCAGCCCACTGCCCAGGAGCGAGAAGATCGTCGCCGTCCGGCGCATCGTCCAGCCCTGACGGTGACGATGCAGCGGCAACCTGCTGCGAGTTAAGTTACGACCGGGTGCTGGCGAAGATGTCGGGCCCCGAGTCGAGGGGGGACCCGTGAAGGTTGCACTGACGGTCAACGATTTCCTGCGCCGGGCCGAGCAGGTCTATCCGGACCGGATCGGCGTGATCGACGAGCCCGACCAGCCGGCGCCCGGTTGGGGCTCCGTCACCTACCGCGAGATGGCTCGCCGGGCCCGTGCTCTCGCGGCCGGGCTCGATGCAGCGGGCATCGCCCAGGGTGAGCGGGTCGCGATGGTCAGCCACAACTCGGCTCGGCTGCTGACCGCGTTCTACGGCGTCAGCGGCTCCGGGCGCATTCTCGTGCCGATCAACTTCCGACTCGTCGCCGAAGAGATCCAGTACATCGTCGATCACTCCGGCGCGCGCATCCTGATGATCGATCCGGAGCTCGCCGGGTCGCTGTCGACCGTACGCTGCGAACGCATCATGATCATCGGCGACGAGACCGACGCCGAGCTCGCCCGGTTCGACACCGAGCCGCGTGGGTGGAACCCGGACGAGGACACCACTGCGACCATCAACTACACCAGCGGCACGACGGCGCGCCCGAAGGGCGTGCAGCTCACCCACCGCAATCTGTGGATCAATGCGACGACGTTCGGCTGGCACATGGGCGTGACCGACCGCGACGTGTACCTGCACACGCTGCCCCAATTCCACTGCAACGGTTGGGGGATGACATACGCAGTGACGGGTATGGGCGCGCAGCACATCATCCTGCGCAAGATCGACGGCGCCGAGATCCTGGCCCGCGTCGCACGTCACGGCGTCACCCTGCTCTGTGCCGCGCCGGCCGTACTCAACGCTGTGCTGGACGCCGCCCAGGCCTGGGACGGGCCCATACCGGGCCGCGGCACCGTCCGCCTCGTCGCGGCCGGGGCTCCCCCGCCGACGCGCACCATCGAACGGATCGGCAGCGAGCTCGGCTGGGAGTTCAACCAGATCTACGGCCTGACCGAGACGTCGCCGCTGCTGACCATCAACCGCGGCCGGGCCGAGTACGACGGCCTGCCACCCGCCGAGCGGGCCCAACTGCTCAGTCGCGCCGGCGGTCCAGCGATCGGCATCGACATGGCCATCTCGGCGACCGGCGAGGTGCTGGCCCGCGGCAACGTCGTCATGCAGGGCTACTGGGAGCAGCCAACGGAGACGGCCGGCGCGGTGTACGACGACGTCGCGAGCGGGTCCGAGACAGCACTCGAGTGGTTCCACACCGGCGACGGCGGCAGCATCGACGACGCCGACCACTTCCTCACCATCGCCGACCGCAAGAAGGACGTGATCATCACCGGTGGCGAGAACGTGTCCTCGATCGAGGTCGAGGACGCGGTGTTCAGCCATCCCGAGGTCGAAGAGGTCGCGGTCATCGGCGTCCCCGACGAGAAGTGGGGCGAGCTGGTCATGGCGCTCGTCGTGACCTCGACCGGGTCGACGCTGACCGAGGCCGAGCTGATTGCGTACACCAAGACCAAGTTGGCGAGCTACAAGTGCCCGAAGCGGATCGAGTTCCGCGACAGCCTGGCCCGCACCGCAACCGGCAAACTGCAGAAGTTCAAGCTGCGCGAGCCGTATTGGGAAGGTCGCACCCGCGCCGTGAACTGAAACCCGGTTCTTGCACACGCCACGCGTCGCGCCTGGTGATTCGTCAAGAAATCCTGCGGTTACCGCCCTCAGAGAGCGGCGAACGATCACTGACCGTCGAGACACTCTTGCCTCGACGTCGCGTCAGGCGACGGGGATGCTGACCCCGACACCGCCGCGGGTCTCGGCGCCATAGCGCTGGATCTCGAAGTCGAGGTCGAGGGCGCCTGTCATGACGCGCTTTTGACGCTCGCGCACCTCGTCGGTGATCAGGTCGGCCGGCAGCAGCCAGCACACCTCGAACTCGATGCCGTCGGGGTCCTTGGCGTACAGCGCCTTCGTCGTGACGTGGTCGGACGCGCCGACCAGGGCCCCGTGCGCCTGCAGCACGCCGCGGATGCGCTGCAGTTCGGCCAGTGTGTCGACCTCCCACGCGAGGTGGTAGAGCCCGACCGACGTGCGCCCAGCGGGCGACGGGCCCGCGCCCGAACCGATCTG
>JANXUX010000390.1 GCA_025351965.1 Actinomycetes bacterium
CTCTGGCCGATCTGGCCGTCGATGCGCAGCGGCCCGACCTCGGCCACACAACCGCCCGCCCCCACGGCGGCGTCGGCTACGATCTCGACCCGCTCGCCCAGCTCGGCGCGGGCTCCCACACTGTGTCTCGCCGACGGCGCGTCGGCCGGGCTGACCCGCAGGATGACGGCTCCACGGTCGGGCACCAACGACATCGAGCGCTGCATCGCCGCGACCAACTCGCCGTCGCCCAGCTGCAGCTCGCGGCCGAGGAGGGCCGCAGCGAGCTCGATGGCGAAGACCATCACCTGGCGCTCCAGCTCGGCGAGGTCGTCGCGGTCGCGAGCGCGCAGCTCGTCGACGGCGACGGCCAGGGTGCGCGTGGCCTGGGCCAGCTCCCGACGAGCCGCCTCGTGGGTGGCGAGGGCAGCATCGACCTCGACCTGGGCCAGGCGGAGACCCTCGTCGCGGGCGAGTTGCATGGCGGCCGCGAGCTGTTGGGCGTGCTCGTCGAGGATTCGGCTCGGTCGGGTGTCGGTGAGCTGTTGGGCCTCGAACCGGGCGGGACGCACGAGGTCGCGCGTCCGCAAGGTCACCGGCGGTCGAAGCCCTGTGAGGTCTGGTCGTCTCTGATCCACTGGGTGATGACCTCCGCCATACGCTGCGGATCGTTCTCGGCCACGTGGATCACGATCTCTGCGGCCGGTGCGGGCAGAGCCACGCGATCCTGGCGGGGATCGTCCACGACTTCGGCGGACTGTCCAGCAGGCGGCAGCGCCAGGATGTGCGCGAACGGGTGCGCTAGCCCGGCTGCGGAGCGCCGGGCTCGCGCGCTCGCCTCGGCCCGGGCCAGGACCGACGACGGGGTCACCAGCTCGAGCGCCGAGGCGCGCGACGGCGGTGCGGGTTCCGCCCGGCGGGCCCGTCCGGTGATCATCGCGATCAACGACGTGCAGCAGGTGATGACCCCCACGACCAGGAGCAGACGTAACGGGTCGTCCAGTATCAAGCCGATCATTACCGGCTCAGAGCATCGCGTCGAGCGCAGCCGGTCGCTCGACGGTGACGGCGCGAGCGCCACGGTGGGCGCCGCCGGACAGGCGTGGTGAGGCGCGCGCGGTCAGTTCGGTGGCCAGCACCGACAGTCCATCGGTCTGGGCGACGAGGGTGCGTGCCCAGCCGACGAGGTCCGGTGGCAGCGCCGGCAGCTCGGCCGGCGGCTCGAACGTCGGCGGCGCGACGATGTCGAACTCCGCTTCATGGTCGGCGGCAACCGCCAGCAGCATCACGCGATGCTCGTCGAGCACGTCTGCATAGTCGTGCAGCACCGTCGTCCAGACCTGCGTCGCAGTGGTCATGCGCGCACCGAGAACTGCGTGGAGGGCGAGCCGGCATCGACGGTCGATGCGAGGCCGATCGACGCCTGACGGAAGGCGTCGCCGAGCTCGGCCAGCAGGCTGCGTGCCTCGGCGGCCTCAGCGGAGCGCTTGGCCACGTTCGCCCGGGTCAGCAACTCCATCACGTAGCGGTAGATCGAGGCGAGCGACGCAGCGTGCTCCCAGCTGTGCAGGTCGAGCATGCACAGCAGCTCGTGGACGATGTCCTGGGCGTGGCACAGCAGTTCGTGGGCGCGTGCGGTCTCGGATGCGTCGAGTGCGCCGATGGCCTCGCTGAGGTCACGGTCGAGACGGTCGAAGCACATGACCACGATCCGCGGCCCGGAGGCCGTGGTGAGGCCATCTTCGGTGAAGCGGCCGGCCAGGGTGGGGTTGGGATACATGATGCTCCGTCAGGCGTGGGTGGGCGGGATGGCGTGGGTGGGCGGGATGGCGAGGGTGTGCAGGATGGCGAGGGGCGCGGTGGGCGCGATGGCGAGGGGTGCAGTGGGCGCGATGGCGAGTGGCTGATCAGCGGTACGAGGTGGACAGTCCGCCCAGTTGCGAACTGAGCCAGCTGCCCTGGTTCTGCAACGACGACAACGATGACTGGACGGCGGTCCACTGGCGGCGGTACTGCGCTTCCTTGGCGGTCATCCGCACTTCGAAAGCATCGATCTGGGCGTTGAACGCGGTCACGCGGGCGTCGTACGTGGTGGCCGACGTCGTCAGCGCGCCGTTGGTCGCGGTGAGCGTGGTCGCGAGCGCAGTGAGCCGCGCTGCGATACCGGGCTGGTAGTCGACGGGGCCGATCGCGCCGGTCACGCCCTCGTCGACGGTCACGGCGAGCCCGCGCGCCAGGGAGGTGTCGCCATCGAGCAGGCTGAGTCGGTTGCCGATGCCGATCGCCGGCGCGCCGTCGATCGTGCCGATGACGTCGGTACCGGTACTGGTCGACCAGCTGCCGGCGCCGCCGACATCGAGGTTGGATTCGAACGAACCGGTGCCGCCGAACCCGGCCGCTGTCAGGCGCACACCCCCACCGCGCACTTCGGCGTTGACGGCGAGGCCGGCATCCGCGAGTGCTGCGTTCAGGCCGGCGACGATCGTCGCCGGGGTCGCCCCAGGAGCGGCCTGATAGCTGGCGGTCGTGGTGCCGATCCGGACGCCGATCGTCTGTCCCGCAGGTGATCCACCGATGAGCACGTCGCCGGTCGAGGCGCGGGTCGCCGCAGTCGTGACGTTCACGGCGTAGCTTCCGGCCACGGTCTTGTCGGAGGCTGCTGCGAACGATGCCCCGAGTGCGCTGGTGCCGCCCCGGGCGAAGAGCCGGTCGAGGCCGCTCGGGTCCGCCTCGAACGCCTTGGTGAACGTGGCCCGGTCGAAGTTCAGTGTGCCGTCGCGCTTGATCGTGACGCCGGCGGTCCCCGCCAGCGACATCGATCCGCTGCCGACGATCGAGGTGACCGCCGAACGGATCTGGTCGGCCATGCGGCGCACGGTGGAATCACCCGACAGCGGCGACGCCTTGTTCGTCTTGGCGTTGTAGCTGGTCTGCATCGCGATGTCGGCGAGCAGTGACGTGGCCGAGCTCACGAGCGCGCCGACCGCATCGGCCGTGGCCGAGGAGTCGCGAGCGATGCTCACCGTGACCGGCGTCGCCGACAGCGTCGAGGCCGTCAGCGTGACGCCGGGCAGCACCTCGCTGAACGCATTGCTGGCCGAGCGGACCGAGTATGCACCGGCGCCGGAGCCGATCGTGATCGCCGCGTCCTGGGCGGCCGTGGTCTGGACGAGGCCACCTGCGCCGGCGAACGCACCGGCATCGAGCGAGACCATGTTCGCCACACCGGTGCGGGTCGCGCTGACCTGCAGCAGCCAGGCGCCGTCGGACACCTTCACCGCAGCGGCCGATGCGCCGACGTTGGCTCCGTTGACCGCCGCCGCGACCGCGGACAGGCTGCGGTCACCGGTCGAGACGACCGCGACAGTGGCGTCGCCGACGCGGAGGCCACCGGCGAGGCGCAGGTCGAGGCTGCCGGCGCCCGTCGAGACCGTCGTGGTCGTGCCGGTTCCGGCCGAGGTCACCACCGTCGATGGGTTCGTGCCGATCCGCACGGCGCCGTCGGTGCCGACGGCGCTTCCGGCGGCGAGGTGCAGTGCGCCGAGACTGTTGCCACCAACCAACTGCAGCGTTGCCGTGGATCCCTCGTGGGTGGTGGTCAGCTGCAGCTGGCCGGTGCTGTCGAGCGTTGCGGTCGCGCCGCCGCCGGTCGCGTCGAGCGCGGACTGCACTCGCGAGGCGAGCGCCGCCGCGGTGTACGTGCCGGCTGTCAGGGTGAGCGTGCGGGCGACACCGTCGATCGAGATGTCGAGCGTGTTGTTCGAGCCGTCGATCACGGTCGGGGCCCCGAGGGCAGCGGTACCGGTCGCCCGCGCACCCGTGGTTGCGTGGGTGACGCTGACGGTGTAGCGGCCGTTGGCCGTGCCGGCGCCGGGCTGGACGGTAGCGATCCCGAGAGGGGTCGTGGTCGACGACACCGCAAGGGACGCAGCGGTGGTGACCACCGAGGTGCTCGCGGCGACGGTGTTGACGGTGCGCACACCGCTTGCCGCGGCGAGCGTGTCGACCGTGAACGACAGTGAGCCGGGCCGGGCGGCGGCGGACACGCTTGCGCTGACCGCGCTGCTCGAAACCGTCGACGAGAGCTTGGCGAGACCGTTGGTCAACAGACCGGCGGCCTGGTTCTGCAGGGAGAACAAGCTGGTGCGCAGGCGGCCGATAGCCGAGCTCTGCAGCGAGACAGCGGCCTGCCGCTGGGACAGCACCGTCTGCGGTGCTCGCTCCGCTGACATCAGACCGGTGACGATCGTGTTGACGTCGATTCCACCGGCGCTGAACCCGATGCTCGAGGTGGCCGACATCAGCGAAGTCCCTTCGTTCTGCGGGTCATCGGACCCGCGACGTCACAGCCGGATCCGGTGACGGCAGTGCGGCGGGGAGGCTCGGCGAACCGAACCTCCCCGACGCAGGTGCCGTCTCATCCGGGTAATCAACTGGACAATGGTTGGTATCGATCAGCGCAGCAGCGACAGGATCGACTGCGGGATCTGGTTGGCCTGGGAGAGCATGGCCGTACCCGCCTGCATGAGCACCTGGTTCTTGGTGAAGCTGACCATCTCCTGGGCCATGTCGGTGTCACGGATACGTGACTCCGACGCTGAGATGTTCTCGGTGGTGACCTGGAGGTTGTTGATCATCGACTCGAACCGGTTCTGCATCGCACCGAGGTTTCCTCGGGTCGTGGAGACGGTCGAGATCGCAGTGTCCAACGCAGTGATCGCCAAGGCGGCGCCGGCATCGGTCAGCACGCTGAGTGCGCTGACACCGAGGGTGGCGGCACTGCTGTTGCCGATCGCCAGCGACACCGTCTGACCGGAGTTGGCGCCGATCTGGAAGTTGCCACCCGAGCCGGTTGCCGCAGCGACCGTGCCGACGAGGTTGCCGAGGCCGTTGGTGCCGGCGAGCAACGGCGTACCGGTGCCGTCGGTGACCGCGATCGCCGCCGTCGAACCGTTCGAGAAGGTGAACGCTCCACCAGCACCCACGGCATCGAAGCTCGCCGTGAAGTTGTCGGCGGCAGCCTTGTCGACCGCGTTGCCGGTTGCGAGGAGGGCCGCCTTGACCGAATCCTGCAGCGAGGCCGCAGCATTGGAGCCGGTGAAGGTGCCGGCCTGCAGCGAGACCGAGACCGCACCCGAACCACCGGTCACGTTGACGTTGATCGTGTTGCCGGCGCCGAACGTCAGCGATCCGTTGGGATCGAACGACGAGAGCTTGCCGGCGGTTGCACCATAGGAGCCGTTCAGCAGCGCGACGCCACCGAACTTGGTGTCCACCGACACTCGGGTGATCTCCGTGGACAGCTGGTTGATCTCGGCCTGAGCAGCGGTGCGGCTGGCAAGGTCGTTGCCGCCGGTGTTGGCTGCCTGGACCGAGAGGTCACGCATACGGGTGAGCATGGTGTGCACTTCGTTGAGGGCACCTTCAGCCGTTTGCACGACCGAGATGCCGTCCTGGGCATTGCGGGTTGCCTGCTTGAGGCCGCTCACCTGGGCACGCAGGCCCTGGCTGACGACGAGACCGGCGGCGTCGTCGGCGGCCCGGTTGATCCGGAACCCTGACGACAACTTCTCCAGGCTCTTGCCGAGCATGACGTTGGTGTTGGACAGGTTGCGTGAAGCGTTGTTGGCCATCACGTTCTGGTTGATACGCATGATTCCCTACCTCCGTGTGTGGGGTGTTTCGTGGTCCCGATCCGTGGGGCCGTGCCTGTGTTGGCAGATGCGACAGTGCATGCGTGGCACAGATCCGGCACGGAGGTTCGGCGCCAATCACCCGCACGTCACCCCAGGTCACCGCTCGGTGGCCGTCAGGCCTGTTCGGGCCGGTATTCCCAGTGCCACGGCTCGCGGGTCACGGCCTCCACGAACCCGTAGCGATGGCCGTTGGCCTGCAGCCAGCGCATCGCCGCCGGGTTGTCGACATCCACATCGAGGGCACGACCCCACCCGTGGTTGGAGGTGCCGGGCACGGCGGCCAGTCCGCCGTCGGCGTACAGCCCCTTGTCCTGGGCGAGCTGCACCTGGTCCGCGTACGAGCGGTAGGAGTCGGTGACGCGCAGCTCGACGCCGTCGGCTTGCGCTGCGGCCACTGCGGCCCGCCAGTCCTGTGCGGCCGGGGCCCAGAGGCGATGCCCGCCCTGGCCGATCGACTCGAGCGCCGTGGCCGGGATGTTGCCGTTGCCGTAGGCGGCGAGCTCGGCGGGCACCGGCATCGCGCCGTAGCCCCCGACCTGGCCGACGGTTCGGCCGAATGATGCCGAATCGATGCGCGTCGTCGACGGCCTCGCGACTCGGGTCGCCGTCGCCAGGCGCGACGTCGAGAATGTCGACGGGCCCGCACTCCAACCGGCAGGGTCTGGCGAGGACGTCGAGCCGTCGCCGACGATGCCGGCGAGCGCAGTCTGGTAGACGCTGCCGAACGCATCGAAGCCGGCCGCGGTCGGCTCGCCGACCGCACCTGACGACGCCGCGGGCGGGCGCAGTCGTCCGAGTCGGCTCTCGATCGTCGCGATCCGCCGTGCGATCTCTGATCCCGCGACACTGTGGACGATGGAACCCGGCATCGTCCCGACCGTCCGCCGTGCACTGCGATGTCAACCAGGGGTCATCGTTGCCGAGCCCCTGGCGCGGCGACGGGGTGCCAGGACGATCTCAGCCATGCAGACTGGCAAAGCGACCCCATGGGCCATCACGGACACGCTCGACGAGCTCGTCTCGCTCGCGTGGACCACCTTCATCGGCTCGGACATCGTCCGCGTCGACGCACGCGAGTTGGGCGGCGACGTCGTGTGTTCGTCGATTTCCATCTCGGGTCCGAGCAGTGCCACCGTGCTGTTCTTCACCGATCCGGGCCTCGCCCGGTCGGGGGCCTCGACGGTGCTCGACATCCCCGCGATGGACCTCACCGACGGCGACGTGCACGACGTGATGGGCGAGATCGTCAACATCATCGGCGGCAACCTCAAGGGCGTCGTCAGCGACGAGGACAGCGAGTGGTCGCTCTCCCTGCCGATCGTGTCGAACGCAATGCAGTCCTCCCCCGGCACCCGGCTCACGGCCGAGGTCCACTTCCTCACCGAGGGCGGCGTGATGGGCTGCCAGATCCTCGAGCACAGCTGACCGATCGCACCATGCGCCGCCGGCCGTGGCAGCCCCACCGCACCACTGCGTGCACCGGGCCCGACCGAGTAGCGCCCTGGCGGCGGGCTGGGTCCGGCCCCGGCGATGGATCAGATGCGCGAGCGGCCCCGGTCGCGAGCGGTATCATCGGTACGACCGTCTGCGACGGGCATCGAGCGGGACACGCCGTCGAGCATGCCCTCGCGACCGGCGACGATGACCGCCTCGAGCCGGGAGTGCGCGTTCAACTTCGACAGCACGCTCTGCACGTGATTGCGGATGGTGTGCACGCTGAGGAACAGTTGGCCGGCGATGTCCTGGTTGGTGAGACCCTCGGTGACCAGGGCGAGGATGTTCAGCTCGCGCTCGGTGAGATCGCTGCCGATACGTGGCGCCGGCCGGGAGAACTTGGGCAGCAGGTTGGCGAGCATCCGCTGGGTGATGAACACCTCACCGGCTTGTACATACCGCACGGCCTGGATCAGCTCGTAGGAAGCACGATCCTTGGTGACGAAGCCACGGCAACCTGCGGCGACCGCATCGGTCAGCGTGCGCGCGTCGGCCGAGCCGGTCAGCACGACGACACCGGTGTCCGGGCTGGCCTGCAGAATTCTCCGGATGACATCGCCGCCCTGACTGTCCGGCAGGCAGTAGTCGACCACGGCGATCGACGGCAGGGTCGAGCGGGCCAAGGTCACTGCCCTCTCCACGGTCTGTGCCGTACCGACGACCCGGATGTCGGGTTCGTCGGCCAGGACACGGGCGATGCCGTCGGCGAACATCTCGTGATCGTCGACGATCATCACGTCCAACCCGCTCGTGCCTGTTGTCATTCTTCACCTTTCAGCGCTGCGCACCGCGGACTCGAAGCCTGCACACCATAACGGTCGGACCATCGTCGTGGAAGACAATTTCTGGTAATCTGTTGTGTTCTTGGTGCCGGTCGATGATCGCCGCAGATGGTCCGGACCAGAGCCGAACACGCACGGAGGTACACATACGTCAGTACTATGATGCGTGAATCGTCCCCCACCTGCGTCGATTCGCCTCCACGGGTCCGGCACCCCTGACCACGCACCGCGCCCTGCTGCTGGCGAGCGTCCTCACGACGGTGCTCGTACTCGGCAGCTTGGCTGCGGTGCCGAGCATCATCGTCGCGACCCTCGAGGGCATGCCGCTGATCGCCGTGGTCGACGTGCTCGCGCTGGCGACTGTGGCCGCGTTGCGATTCCTCCCGTCGATCGGCCATCGGCTGCGCACCCTCTGCCTGCTCGGCCTGATCTACGCGCTCGGCGTCTGGTTCCTGTTCCGTGTCGGCTGGGTCAGCCACCTGTACCTGGTGGCTGTGCCCGTGCTCGCCGCGGTCCTGCTCGGCCTCCGAGCTGCGATCGTGGCTCTCACGGTCGACACCGTCACGCTGCTGGTCGTCGGCGTCGGCTTCGGGGTCGGCCCATACCTCGACGCCGCCGGTACTCACATCTCGCCCGGCATGGACGCACCAACGGCGGGCTGGTTGATCGTCACGATCAACTTCGCGTTCGTGGCCGCAGCGCTGTCCGTTTCCTGTGCGTTGCTCTTCGAGTGGTTCGAGCGTTCCTACGTCGAGCAGCAGCGCGTCTCCGACTCGCTGGTCGCGCAGCGCCTCCACCTGCACCGCACCAACGACTCGCTCGTCCACGAGATCAGCGAGCGCAAGCGCATCGAGGCCGATCTCAGCCGGGTGGCCACCGCGGTCGACCAGGCCCGTGAGGTCATCCTCATCGCCACGCCGAGCGGGCGAATCGTATACCGCAACGCCGCCGGCCATGAGCTGGCCCGGCGGTTGGGTGGACCTGCCCATCTGGAGCGACTCGCTGACCTCGGCACCCAACCGCCGGGAGAACCCGCAGGCGACTGGGTGGGCAGCGTCACCGTGCCGTCCGGCATCGGCACAGGTTTCGAGTACGAGCTCACGATGGCAACGGTGCGCTCCGAGGTCGGTCGAGTGCAGAACACCATCGCCGTCCTGCGCGACGTCACCGTCGAGCGACAGCTCGAGGACCGTGCGCAACGGGCCGAGCGGCTCGAGGCGCTCGGAACGCTGGCCAGCGGCGTCGCCCACGACTTCAACAACGTGATCGCATCGGTGCTGGGCACGGCGGAGTGGATACGCGCCCAGGAACCGGTCGGCGACGACCTCGACGAGGCGTGCGACACCATCATCGCGGCGTGCGATCGTGCCGCCGGGATCGTCCGCGAGATGATGGTCCTCGGGCGCCGCTCGCAGCCGGCGCGCACGGCCATCTCGTTGGGCGAGGTGCTGGCCGGTTCGCTGCCGGTGCTACGCGGGTTGTTGCCTGCCCAGGTCGAGTTGCGCGAGACGGTGCACGGTGACGTCACCGTGCTGGCCACTCGCACCGAGATCGACCGGGTGCTCACCAACCTGGTCGCGAACGCAAGGGACTCCATCGGCGAGTCGATCGGCGTGATCAGCATCGTTCTCGACATGGTCGACGACGGCGCGATCGGTCGGCAGATCGAACGCCGGATGCCAACCGGGTTGCGGCGTGGACGGCGGTACGCGCGGCTGAGCGTCAGCGACACGGGTCGGGGCATCGACGCTGCGAACGTGGCGCGCATCTTCGATCCGTTCTTCACCACCCGTCAGAGCGATGGCGGCACCGGTCTGGGTCTGGCGGGGGTCAACGCCATCGTCACCGGCCTCGGTGGCGAGATCGACGTGTTCTCCGAGATCGGGTTCGGCGCGGCGTTCGTGGTCCACCTCCCGGCGGTCGACGAATCGACCTCGGTCGACGCATCGATCAGCTCACCGTCCTTGGATGCAACCGGCGACGACGCCGGCGGCATCGGCAACGACACTCGCATCGACACGGGAGAGGGGGCCCCGCTGCAGCCCAGCGAGCCGGAGGGCCGGAACGCCACGATCCTGCTGGTCGACGACGACGAGCCGCTGCTCGCAGTCATCACTCGATCGCTCCGACGAGCCGGCTTCACGGTCGTACCGGTCATCGGTGCCCTCGAGGCATTGGACGCCTTCGAACAGTCTCCGGATGCGATCGATCTCCTCTTGTCCGACCTGACGATGCCCATCATGTCGGGCACCGAACTGCTTCGCGAGCTCCGCGATCGACACGTCGCGATCCCAGCCGTGCTGATGTCCGGCCTGGGCGAAGCCGACGTCGAGGCGGATCCGATGCGCGATGAGATCGCTGCCTTCTTGCACAAGCCGTTCTCCGTCGTGGACCTCGTCGACGTGGTGCGACGGGGCACTCCCCATTCCGGCTCCAGGCGATCGCTGACGCCGAGTGCAGCCGTGGACTGGCCGAGCTGACTCGCAACGGCTCGACGAGTTCATGAGGGTGCCATTCGCAGTTCACCTCAGGTGTGCATACTGAGCTCGATGTTGCAGCACGACATTCGCCACGACCACGCCGTCAGCGCCACGATCGCATCGATGACACGCGCTACGGCGTGGACGCTCGTCGACGAACTGCCGCTCGGGTTCGACACCCATCACCCCCAGGGCATGGCCCGGATCGGGTCCACATGGTGGATCGCCACGGTCGATGTCGATGCGCACCTCGGGTTCGTCCTCGCCGTCGACAGCGCCGGTCATCTCGTCGAGAGGATCCCCGTTGGCGACGACGTTCGCTACCACCCTGGCGGCATGGACTACGACGGCCACTCGCTGTGGATCGCAGCCGCCGAGTACCGACCCGATTCGACGGCGACGATCCAGCGGCTCGTCCCCGGCAGCGCGCCGGAGAGCGTCTTCCGCGTCGACGACCATGTCGGCGCAGTCGCCCGCTGCGGCCCCGACGGCGACCTCCTCGGCTGGTCGTGGGGATCGCGACGCTTCTATCGCTGGTCGGTCGAGGGCGTGCTCATTGCGAGCAGCGTCAACCCCGGCTTCTTCGTCGACCACCAGGACTGCCAGTGGCTGGACTCCGGGCATCTCCTGTGCGGCGGAGTGTCAGCTGTCGCGCTCGCCGACGGACCGGGCTGGCTGGGCGGCATCGGCCTGCTCGACATCGACACCCTCACGATGACCCGCGAGGTGCCTTTCCCGCACTACTCGACCGAGTCGGGGCGGGCCGGCACACACAACCCGATCTGGTCCGAGATCGTCGGGGACCGGCTGATCGTCCACCTCCTGCCCGACGACGCGATGGGAACCATCCGCTCCTACGCCACACCGCTGGTGCGGTCACAGCCCTGAGCCGCTTGCGCGTCAGCCGCTTGCGCGTCCGCCGACTGCGCGGTCGGTGACGGCGTCGTCGTAGATCTCGGTGAACGACGCTGCAGCACGGGCCCACGAGTAGTGCTCGCCGACGAACTGCGCAGCGCGCTTGCCGCGGCTGCTGCGCTGCTCACCGTCGGAGACCGCAGCGCTGAGCGCACGAACGAGATCGTCGCAGTCGTCTGGAGCGACGAGCCATCCGGTCGGGTGGTCCGGTTCGGTGTTGATGAACTTCAGCGGCCCGCCGGTGGCGGTCGCGATCGGAGCGACCCCCGCAGCCATCGCCTCGAGGTACACGAGCCCAAACGGCTCGTCGACGGCGGGCGCCGCGAACACGTCGACGCAGCTGAGCACCTCGGCCAGATCCTCGTGGCCGCGCCAGCCGAGGAGGAACACGTCCTGTGCACCGAGACGCTGCACGGTGTCGAAAGGATGTTCACCCTCCCACTCCCCCGGGTAGCCGCCAGCGATCACCAGCACCGAACGACGGCCACCGTTGGAGCGCATCCGATGATGGGCCTCGACGAGCAGCTGAACCCGCTTAAACTCCATGAACCGTCCGACGAAGAGCACGACGGGAACCGGGTCGCCGTCCTCGTCGACGAAGGCATCGAGATCATCTGCGGTGTACCGGATCGAGCCGACCGGACCTCCGGGACGCCAGCCCTGCGGATCGGCGACGAGCCAGCGATGCCACATCGCCCGACGGTTCTGAGGTGCGGGCGAGATGTCGGAGGCGAACACCGAGGTGTCGACGCCGTTGGCGATCGTGCTGATCCGGTCGCGATCAACGGGGAGCAGCTCCGCGACGTCATCGCCTACCAAATCCAGGCCGATGGCGCCGAAGTCGACCTCGAAGTCAGGCGGGGCGGGCTCGAGCAGCA
>JANXUX010000429.1 GCA_025351965.1 Actinomycetes bacterium
CTCGTTGCGGCGCCAAGGTCACCTCGACGCAACGTCGGTCGCATCGAGCAACGTGAAGCTGAGTAACGGTGCCGACGAAACCGTGGCCTAGCTTGAGCCGCCGTTTCGGGAAAACTCCGAAACGGTGACGGCAGTGGCTAGGACTACACAAGCATCGGCCGCATCATGCACCGGACCTTGGGACGAGCGTCGGAAGGTACGGAGACCATGGTCGATACGTTGGGACCTCAGCGGTTCACACTCAGAGATGTGATGCCCTTTGCAGTGGCGGTGATCGCGGCCGTCGCATCGCTGACATTGGTCAAGTCGAAGCTCGAGCCAGGCAAGATGGCCATTGCTGCAGCGATGCTGCTCGCTATCTGGCTCGTCGGTGTTGTGGCCGCTCGTCAGCCTGTGCGTCGTCGTCTTCGGGACATCGCGGCGCTCGCTCTGTTTGCAGCCATCGCCGTCGCCCGCGACGGTGCCGGGGGTTTCGCATCGGGGACGGCTCCGCTGCTGGCCGTGCCCATCATCTGGATCGCCCTGCACGGATCGAAGGGGGCGATGCGTCTCGCCGGAGTGTGCACAGCGCTGTCGTTCGTCATCCCGCATCTGCTGGACTCCGGCGAGAAGTATCCGCTCTCGGACTGGCGGCAAGCCGCTATCTGGACATCCGTCGCGGTGTTCGTCGGCCCGGTGATCCAAGACGTTGTCGCACGGTTGGAAGTGCAAGAGCGCGCCCAGCGCACCATCAGCGAGCGGTTCACGGCGCTGATGCAGGCGGCGACCGAGCATTCCGTGATCGCCACCGACCTCGACGGTCTGATCACGGTGTTCTCCGAGGGTGCGAGCCAGATGCTCGGCTACCGAGCGGTTGATGTCATCGGTCTGATGACGCCAGAGGCAATCCACGACCCCGACGAGATGGCCGCCGTGGCAGCCGAGTTGGGGACCGAGCCCGGGCTCGGCGTGTTGTGCGAGCTGGCCAGGCGCGGCCACGCCGGGACGCGCCAGTGGACCTACATCGCTTGCGATCGGTCGCGCAGACTGGTTCGAGTCGCGGTCGGTGTCATGCGGGGCGTCGACGGCGAGATCGACGGCTATATCGCCATCGCGATCGACATCACCGACGAAGAGACAGCGCGCCGTCGGCTCGCTGACGCAGAACTGCGCTGGCGGTTGCTGCTCGATCACCTCCCCGAGATCGTCGTGATGGTCGTCGATGACGAACTGACCTACGTTCATGCGAGGGGGGCCGGACTGCAGCGCCAGGGCGCCGGCGACGTCCGTGGGCGGACGCTGCACGAGACGTCGTCCGCGGTCAATGTCGCGGTGCTGGAACCGTTGTACCGCAGCGCACTCGACGGCCGCGAAGGTGTGGTCGAGATCGCCTCATCCGTGGGTGGGTTTGTCAACCGCATCGTCGCAACTCCGTTGCCCACCCACGGCATGGGCCGCACCGCCCTCGTCGTGGCCCAGGACATCTCCGAGCTCCGTGAGCGTGAAACGGCGCTCCGCTTCTCCGAGCAGCGCGCCCGTCGACTGTTCGACGAGGCGCCGTATCCCGCAGTCGTGCTGTCACGTGACAGCGTCGTGTTGGTTGCCAACCCAGCCTTCGGACTCCTTGTCGGCTGTGACATGGAGACTCTCACGGGAAGTGCGTTGGCCCGGTTCGTGCCTGAACCGTCGTGGCGGAACTGGACGGAACTGCTCGACGAGGTGTGGGCCGGCGCCACCGGACGGGCCGAGTTGGACCAGCTCGTTCTCGACCCCGACGGCGAGCCGCTCGACGTCTCGGCCAAGGCAATTCTGCTGTACGGCGCCGATGAGCAGCCTGAGTTCATTCTGGTCAACCTCGTCGATGTGACGGTCCGAAGACGCTACGAGCAACAGCTCGCCCACCTCGCCGAACACGATCCATTGACCGGCCTGGCGAACCGGCGACGGTTCGACGCAGATCTCACCGCCCACCTCGCACTGTGCCGTCGCCAAGGCCTCAGCGGCGCAGTGGTGATGCTCGACCTCGATCACTTCAAGGAGATCAACGACACGCTCGGTCACGGCGCCGGTGACGAGTTGATCGTCGCCACAGCCCACGCGCTTCGTCGGCGCATGCGTGAGACCGACACGATCGCCCGTCTGGGTGGCGACGAGTTCGCGCTCCTTCTCCCCGACGTGGATCGTGACGGCGCCAGCATCGTCGGTGAGCAGATCCTCCAAGCGATCCGCCGAGACGTCGAGGTGCCGGCGAGCGCCACTCGACGCGAGGTGACCTGCAGCGTCGGCATCGTGATGATCGAGAACATCGATCTCACCGGCGGCGAACTGCTCAGCCTCGCCGATCTGACGATGTACGACGCCAAAGAAGCCGGGCGTGACCGATTCGAGCTGCTCGACACCACCCTGTACAGCGGGCCTCGCACACAGACACGGATGGTCTGGGCCCAGCGGATCAAGGATGCCCTCGTCAACGACGGCTTCGTCGCCCACGCCCAGCCGATCGTCGATCTGTCGTCGATGCGAATCGCAGGTGCAGAGCTGTTGCTGCGCATGCGCGACCTCGACGGGTCGCTGATCATGCCCGGCCGTTTCATCTACATCGCCGAGCGCGCCGGACTGATCGCCGATCTCGACCTGTGGACCCTCGGGCAGGGGTTGGCCCTGCTCGAGCGACTGCGCATCTCACAGCCGGAGTTCAAGGTCGCCGTGAACGTCTCCGGACGTTCGATCGGCGATCCACGGTACGCCGACACGATCGCCGCTGGACTCACCAAAGGTGACATCGATCCGTCCCGTTTGGTGCTCGAGATCACCGAGACAGCCGCGATCGCCGACATGGAGCAGGCCAAGGCCTTCGTCGTGCGTATGTCCGGCCTCGGCTGCGAGCTCTCCCTCGACGACTTCGGCGCCGGGTTCGGTTCGTTCTACTACCTCAAGCACTTCACCTTCGACTACGTCAAGATCGATGGCGAGTTCGTCTCGCGTTGCCCGTTCAATCGAACGGATCGCCTGATCGTGGACTCCATCGTCGGCATCGCTCACGGCCTCGGCAAGACCACTGTCGCCGAGCACATTGCCGACGAGCCGACGCTCACTGCGATTCGCACGTTGGGGGTCGACTACGGGCAGGGTTATCTGCTCGGACGTCCGGGCCCGATCGAGGATCTCCTGGCTCGGTTCGACGAGCCCGATCATGTGATCGAATTGCCGCTGTTGTTGGCGACCGGCGACTGATCGGGCCGTACGGTTCAGGTCGGGACGAGCGTGGCGATCCAGCGGTATTTGACGCCACCAGGGGTTCCGTCGCCGTGTGAGCAGGCCACCAGCCGGACTTGCGCGGCACCGTCGACCGACCGCGACAACAGCAGAGTCGTGGCGTCGGCGAGCGTTCGCAGTTCCACCGTCGCGACGTGCAGTTCGATCTCGCTGCCGTCGAGACGATGGATGACCACGATCTGACCGGGCTGCAGCTTGTCGATCTTGTAGAAGGGCCGGTTGTGCGACTTGCGGTGGCCGAAGATGACGGCCGGCACCTGGCCGATCAGGGAGTCGCCGCCGTGGGCGCTGACATCCAGCGACGCGAAGCCGGGGAGGATGTCGACACCCTCGGCGACGCCGTCGGAACGATGGTTGCCGCAGAGCAGGCCGTCGGCGAATTGGTCGGTCTCGGCCAGGATTGGTTGCAGGACACCGATGGCGTCGATGCTGATCGCTCCGACGTTGGTGCAGTTGCTCGCCGGCGTGCTCGGCGCGACAGCGATCTGGGGCGCAGCTGAGCTCGGCAGCGGTGCGGCCAGGTTGGGGATGGGAGCAGCTGTCGTCGTCGTGACCGGATCGGTGGCGGTCGCGGTGGTGGTCGCCGGCGAGGTGGCGACGGGGGCAGACGTTGTCGGGACGACCGACGTGAGCGCGACGGCGCTGTTCGTGGCCGGGGCGTTCGTCGTGACCGTGGCCGGCACCCCCGTCGTCGAGGGCGGGGGTTCGGCACCGATGACGTCGACCCCGGAGTCAGAGCTCACGGCGGCGACGATCACAGCCACGAGCGCGAGCGCCGGGATGCAGCCGAGCGTGATACGCCACCGACGCTGGACGGCGGTCGGTCGTGGTGGGTGAGTTCGAGGAGCGTCCATGCCGAGTTCCAGGTGCATCGTGACGGTCGCGCCATCGGATGATGGTGAAACGCTACCCGCCCGACCTACACGGGCACTGGTGCCAGGGCGAGCTCACCGACGGGGTCGAGGTCATGCAGCTCACGGTAGAGCGCCTTCAGGCCACGGCGGATCCGAGACTTCGCGGTGCCTTCGGGGATGTCGAGCTGGCGGGCAACTTCGCGGTACGTGGTGTCCTGGAAGTAGGCGAGCCAGATTGCATCGCGGTCCTCGGCGTGCAGCGACGACATCGCGGCCGACACACGCTGCGCGACATCATGCTGCTCGAGGCGCCGGCCATGATTCGTCGACGGCTGCGGCGCCTCGATGGTGTTCTGCAGGTCACGGCGGACCTGTGCGGTGCGGTGTCTGATGACGTCGATCGCTGTGCCGCGTGCCATGACGACCAGATAGGAGCGCATCGTTCCTCGCGTCGGGTCGAATTTTTCCGGGTTCGTCCAGTACTTCAGGAACACGTCCTGGCAGACATCGGCAGCACAATCGTTCCCGCAGATCCTGCTCGCCGCGTTCCACACCGCCCGCTCGTGGGTCTTGACGATGTCTGCGTAATCACTGCTCACCGCTGCGCTGTCCCGCGCCGCGTACCCGTTCTGGTCCACGTGATCCCTCTCCCTGACACGACACACTGGGATCTGGCGCTCCCGGAGCATCGTTGGTCCGAGTGCCTGTACCCCGGCCCAGGTCCGTCGATACATTTCCTGCAACAGCTGTTGCTGCTCGCGACTCGTGCGGGAAATGCGCCGATCATGATGCGCTGATCGTCACCCACTCACGGCTGAGCGAAGCCCCAGTCGAGCAGCGCGCTTGCGTCGGCCACGCGGGCATTGTCGCTCGGTTCGCCGAGCACAGCAACGATGAGCGTGCGGCCGTCGCGGGTGGCGGAGCCAACGACGCAGTAGCCGGCCCCGGTCGTGTGCCCGGTCTTGATGCCGTCGGCGCCCGGGTAGGTCGTCAGCAACTTGTTCGTGTTCGCGAACGTCTGTCCGTGCAGTGAGGCCGTCATCTTGGCGACAGCGGCCCGGAACGTCTCGTTCTGGATCAGGACGGATGCGACCGTGATCATGTCTCGTGCCGATGAGTGGGCGCCGTCGGCGTCGAGGCCGATCGGGTTGGCGGCGACGGTGTTCGTCAACCCCAACTCGGCCGCAGCGACGTTCATCATCGTGACGAAGCCCTCGGTGCTACCGCCGACATCGATCGCGAGTGTCTGTGCGGCGTCGTTGGCGCTGACGATCAGCATCGCCCGCAACAGCACATCGCGGGGCAGCTGCTCGCCCTCGTACAACCCGATCGCGGATTCGGAGAGGTCGACCCGGAGCTGCGGGACCGTGACCTCTTTGGTCAGGTCCCCGGCCTGCAGGATCACGTACGAGGTGAGCAACTTCATCACGCTGCCGACGGGTCGCTGCTGGTCGGCCTGACTCTGCGCCAACCAGGTGCCGGTCGAGGCATCGTAGACGGCATATGCCGCTGCGGTGACCGACGGGAGGCCGCCGGCCGGTGGCGCCGTGCCCCCGGCCGGAAGGGTGGTGGCCGCGATGGTGGTGGCCGAGATCGCAGCCGGGCTGGTGGTGGCCCGCAAGGACGGCTCGACGGTGCACTACTCGCTCACGAGCCTGGAGGTCGCCGAGCTGCTGGCGGTGGCTCGGAGAATTCTGACGTCGGTGCTGACCGGCCAGGTCGAGTTGCTGGAGGACCTGCAGGGTCCCCACCCTCGGGCGACCGTGTCGGCGGCGCCG
>JANXUX010000436.1 GCA_025351965.1 Actinomycetes bacterium
GGGATCGAGTGGATCGAGGCCGACGGCTACCCGCTGGCGGGCACATTCGTCGGCCCGCAAGCGGTGGTGGAGAACGTGTTCATGCGCGTCGGAGAAATCGGGAACGAGTTCACGGTCGTTCCCGATCAGCTCGTGGCCGACGGAGACACCGTGGTGGCGGTCGGTCGGTATCAGTGGACGCACCTCACCTCAGGCGTCCCGGCCGAGGTGAAGATGGCGCACGTCTGGACACTCGCCGACGGCAAGATCACGCACTTTCAGCAACACGTCGACACCGCGCGGGTCCACGAACTCATCGCGTAGCTCGAGAACTACCTTCGACGGACAGTGCGTATTCGACGACGTGTATGGCACGGAGAGACGCGTCGTGAGCCGGGCGGGTGATCGCGTCGCCGATCGAGGGGCACAGACGTTCAACACGATCGTCTCTCTCATGTTGAGCAGCGCACCAGGGTGGCCGCTACAGGCAGCTGAAGCCGCCCTGGACGAGGAACTCAACGCCGTCAGGACCGGCCACGAGCGCAGAGAACGTTGCGCCCAGTCCGTCGGGGTCGATCTCGGCGAGGGCCCAGATCGAGGTGTAGACGACCGTGCCCACGCGATACGTCAGCGCTGCGTCGGTTTGCCGATCGCCGGCTGACAGCGAATCGGGATCGAAGGCCAGCAGCGCGCCGTCGCCTGTCGGGCCACCGGCCGACACGCTGGAGTCGGCGCTGTTGCATCGCGCTGCGGTCAGGTTCAACGCCTGAGCCCCACGGATCTGGAACGGCGAGGGACGGCATGAGAAACGACCGCCGAACTCGATGGCGTGGGTCGGGATGCCCACACCGGCGATGACCGCTGCGCCGGCGAACGAACCGGAGATGCCTGCACCGTCGAACACGATGTCGGTCCCGTCCGGGTACGCGCCGGCCGTCTTGTCCGGACCTGCCTGCCATCCCAACGAGACGTCAGTGATCGAGCTGGTATCGGTGATCGCCTCGATCGACATGTCCCGGGGGATGTACGACAGGGTGATGAAGTCGCCGCTGACGTCACCCGCCTGGATGTACAGCGTGGTGTCCACGAACGAGCACAGGCCGCCCGACAGGCTGAGTGGGAACTCGCCGTCGATCGTGATCTGGGCCTCGCCCTTGATCGTCTGATCGAGCATCGTGCCCGCAGGCGCGCGCGCAGGCGACCCGACGACGAGCTCGGTCGCTGGATCACGGGCACCGCCGACTGGCGCGGTCGCGGCCGGAGCGGTCGGCGGTGGAGGCGCCGGCGTCGCGGGCGCAGGGGTGGTTGACGGTGCCGTCGGCGTCGTCGGCGCAGCCCTCGTGTCCGCCGTTGCGCCGGTGTCGACTGCCGCACCAGTTGTCGTCGTCACGTCGGCGTCTGCGATCGCGTCGATGGTCGCGGCGACATCGGCGCCGGAAGCGGCCGTCGAGGGGTCGTCCGCGCACGCCGCCAACGAGACGACGAGCGCGAGAGGGACCATGAGCGACAGAGTCCGCCTGACAAGCATGCAGACATCATCGGGCTGGTCATGACAACACTTGAGCGTCGTCGCCAGTCTGGCGTTGCAGACGAACCCGTCATGACCGTGTGCCCTGCTCGCGCCGGCGTTCGGGCTGCCGCCGACCTCACCTCGGATCTCACTACGGTAGGGGGTGGAGGTACGCCGTGCCGATCAACGATGTTCGAACGTTGCGATGACCTGTCAGCTCGCCAGCCTCGCCTGCGATGCGAACGATCCGCTCCGGTTGGCGCAGTTCTGGGCTGTGGCCCTGCGCTGGGAGGTGGGGGAGGAGACCTGCGGGTTGGTCAGTCTCGTGCCCACCGATGGCACGAGGTTCGAGATCGACTTCGCCCTCGTGCCGGAGCGGAAGGGGGCGTTCGCGAACCGGATCCACCTCGACCTGACGACGGCGTCGCTCGACGACCAGATGGACACCGTCGAGCGCCTGATCTCGCTGGGCGCTCGGCACATCGACATCGGCCAAGGTCCAGACGACGACCATGTCGTGCTCGCCGATCCAGAGGGCAACGAACTGTGCATCATCGGGCCCACGAACCAGTTCCTCTCGACCTGCGGCCGGCTCGGATCGATCACGTGCGCCGGGACGCGCGACGTCGGCCACTTCTGGAGTTCTGTGCTGGGTTGGCCGCTGGTGTGGGACCAGGGTGACGAGACGGCGATCCGCGCGCCCGATCTCGCCGGTCCGATGATCACGTGGGGCGGCGTGCTGCGCCACCCCAAGCTCGGCAAGAACCGGCTGCACCTCGACATCGCACCGTTCGCCGACGGCGATCAGCAGGCCGAGGTGGAGCGGCTCGTCACGCTCGGGGCACGCCGGATCGACATCGGCGAGGGCGACGTCGACTGGGTCGTCATGGCCGACCCCGACGGCAACGAGTTCTGCGTGCTGACACCCCGGTAGCTCGAGCGCTCGGGTCGAGGGGACGTAGGAGGTCGCGACAACGCTCGGACCGGCCGGTTCACACTCCGCCGATGAGCTCGGTGACCCGGTCCCATAATTGCTGACGGCGGGCGGGGGTGTCGGTCCGCTTTGTCGTCGGCAACTTGTGGATCGAGCGTTGTCGGCGGTCGAGCCAGAACCGGCCATTCGACTGGAGCGGCTCGTCGGCGGCGGCGAGCCAGACCATCGTGTCGGCGCCTTGGGCCGGGGTGCGCAGCAGCGGCCCCATCAATCGTGAGAACGTGGGCAACGAGGCATCGACCCCCGGCGTGTCGGCCCAGCCTGGGTGCACGGCGTGGAAGTGGATGCCTCGGTCGCCGAAGCGCTCCGCCCACATCTCGTTCAGCGTCACCTGGGCGCGCTTGGCCCGGGCGTACTGCGCCGTGCCGTTGTATTCGGCGGCGGACATCTCCAGGTGCGCCACCTCCAGCGCGGACGCGTACATCCCGCCCGACGACATCGTGATGACCCGCGCCGGTGTCGACGCGGCGAGGCGATCGAGCAGCAGCGTGGTCAGCAGGAATGGTCCGACGACCTGGCTGGCCACCGTGGCTTCGATGCCGTCACTGGTGACGTGGCGCTGTGCCGTGAGTGCGCCGGCGTTGTGGATCAGCACATCGAGCCGGTCATGCTCGGCCAGGACGTGGCGAGCCAGATCGCGCACTGCGCCGAGGTCGCCCATGTCAGCTGCGACGTGCGTGACGCGATCGTTGCCGGTTGCCTGGATCAGTTCATCGACGGCGCGTTGGTTGCGGGCTGCGTCGCGCCCGACGATCACCAGCGTTGCCTCACAGGTCGCGATCTGCCGCGCGGCCGCGTGCCCGATTCCCGAAGTCGCCCCGGTCAGCACCATGACCCGGCCGCTGAGGTCGTAGCTGTCGAGCGGGGACCATCGGTCCAGTCGTTTGCGGGCCTCGTAGCCGAGCCGGGTGAAGCTGGTGACGATCGGCGTCTCGATGACGGCGTCGATGACGCTGCGTGGATTCATGGCAGTTGGCCCTCTCAGGTCAGCACGTTGACGAACACTTGCCAGGCGAGAACCGACTTGGCGATCAGGCTGAGGAACACGTAGACGCGCTCGCCGAACAGGTAGTCGGCCCAACGCCCTCGGGCCCGGTACTGCAGTACCTGGTTGACGGCGAAGCAGTTGAAGAACACGAACAGTGACACGAAGATGCCGTAGACGAACGACGGCACATCCGATCCGGCACCGATCAGATAGACGACGACGGCCGCCCACGGGACGATCCCGGCGACGCAGCCGAACGCGAACGGCGTCCATGACACGCGCTCGCCGGGAGTATTGGTGGTCTCCATCAGCCAACCGAACAGGGTCATCGACGCGTTGATCCCGAAGAGTGCCATGAGTGCGGCGATGTCGGTGACACCGGTCAGGCCGGAGATGATCACGATCATCAGCGACGCCGACAGCGAGTACTCGACCCACCGGAACCGGTTGCGATGGCGTTCCAGCTCGGCGACGTACCGGTGGTGTCCCCACGGCGAGGCAATCAGTGCGTGCGAGGCGGCAGAGATGATCTCGAACGCAGCGACCGCCCATCCGATGCGGTAGGAGAAGAGATGGTCGACGGCGAGCGGACGGTTCGGCTGGCCGGGAGGGCCGTTCGCCCACACACCGGTGATCGGTAAGGAGCGCGAATTCGACAGCGCGATCATCAACGCCGCCTGGGTCCCGTGGATCAAAGCCATCGTCGCGTTGAGCCGCCGCAACGACCGCTGCTGGTCGGTCGTGACGTTGACCGGATGGTCGACCTGGGTCCCTGTGTTCACGTCATGGCCTCCGCTCGCTGGTGCCCGGGCGTCGAAACTGCTCGATCAATATGACACAATCACGAATCGACCCCTGCGGCGAGCTACGGGAAGTAGCCGGTGACGTCGGCGATCAACTGGGTCGGCTGGCTGTTGAACACGCAGACATCGCCACCTGGACCGACCTTGGTGATCACGGCGTTCGGGATCGTCTGCCCGGCAGTGAAGTTGAGGTTCGATGCCAGCGGTGCGTCGATCCCGCAGGGATACACCGTCACATAGCCAGCCACGGTCGGCTCGGTGACCGTCACGTTGAGTACAGCGGTGGTCGCGCCGGTCGGCACGCCACCGCGGCCGGCGACGTGGACCACCGTCACCGTCGCAGCGTCGCGCACGCCTGCGCCGACTCCGAGCCCGTCGATGGTGGGATGGCCGAGGCGGGTGTCCAGCACCCGTGCTGGCTGCAGCGCAACGTACGAGGTGGTGGCCGGGAAGAAGCCGAGGACGTCGGCGACGAGGTGGGTGGCACCCTGACTGAACACGCACACGCTGCCGTCCGTCCCGATCTTGGCGATGACCAGGTTGGGAATGGTCAGGCCGACGGTGTAGTTCAGATTCGACGCAGTCGGCGGCTCGGTGCCGCACGGATACACGGTTGCGTAGCCATCGAGTGCAGGCTCGGTCACGGTCACGTTGAGTACCACCGCCGACGCACCGGCTGGCACCCCTGCGCGCCCGACGATCTTCAGCGGCGTGACGGAGCCAGCCGCAACCGCGCCGGTTCCCTGCTGCACACCATCGACAGTGGTCTGTCCGGTCCTGGTGTCGAGGACCCGAGCCGGGTTGATCGCGACGTAGCTCGTGGTCGGCGGGAAGACACCGTTGACGTCGACAACCAGGTGGACGGTCTGGGAGCTGAAGACGCACACCGCGCCGCCGGCGCCGATCTTGCTGATCACCGCGTTCGGGATCGTGCCGCCCGCTGCGTAGTTGAGGTTCGACGCCGTTGGTCGCACGGCTCCGCATGGGTACACGGTCACGAAGCCGGCGGCCTGGGCCTCGGTCACGGTCACGTTCAGCGACACCGCGATTGCGTCAGCGGGCACCCCGCCGCGGCCGGTCACGGCGACGGCCAGCTCGGTGCCGCCGAGGAGCGGCCCTTCACCTCCGAACGTTGCGTCGACAGTCCCGCCACCCGGGCGGGTGTCGGCCAGGCGTGCGGGCGCGAGCGGTAGGAAGTCCGACCCGGCCGGCGGGGAGACGACGGTGACCGTGAAGGCGGTGGATGCGGTGAGGCCGGAGCCGTCCGTCGCAGTGCACGAGACCTGTGTCGCGCCGATGGCGAACACCGACCCCGACGACGGTGCGCACGACACGGCTGGCGCGCCGCGGTTGTCGGTCGCCGCCGGGTCGACGAACGTGACGGCCGTGGCGTTCGCCCCGAGCGGCGCAACCGCGGTGACGGGGGGCGCCGCGCCGAACACCGGGGCCGTGACATCGAGTTGCAGGACGATGAGGTTGTTCATCCCGGTGCCGACCAGAACAGAGTGGTCTTTCGTGAACCCGCCGACCGGGTAGATGTTCGGGGTCGCCACGATGGCTCGTGCGCTGTTCGTCGCCGAGATCGTCCCGGTGATGCCGTTCACGCCGGCGAGCGTCACCGCACCGGCATTCACGATGCTCCCGTTGTCCCAGAACGGGCTGGTGAACGCCAAGTGGCCGTCGGGCAGCACGGTGTACGTGCCATTGCCGACTTGGTCGTTCGCAGTGGTGCCGACGAAGCTGTTCGCCGTCGTAACGGCTCCGCCAAACGGCGCACCGCCGTCGAGCCAGGTCATCGCGCCGAGCCCGGTGGCGCCCGTCGCGGGATTGGTCCAGCCGGCGGCTCGGGTCATGTAGCGGCCGCCGGGCAGCGCCACGGTGTACGCGCCGACATCGTCGCTCGGTGACGTGCCGACCAGGCTGTTCGCGACTGTCACCGGACCGGAGACACCGGTGGATCCGGAGCCCCACGTCGCCGCGCCGGCCGACGTTGCCCCGGTCACCGGATTCTTCCAGTTCGGACTACCGACGACGTAGCTGCCGTTCGAGAGTGGCTTCACGCCGGTCCCGCCGACGAAGTCTCCGGCGGCCGAACCGACCAGGCTGTTGAACGAGCTGACTGCGGCGTGGCTCGAGCCGTCGCTCTTGCCGAACGTCACGGCGCCGACGTTGGTCTGCCCTCCGTTCCACTGGGGGCTGACCACGACATAGTTCCCCGTCGTGAGGCCGACGACGCCCGAGCTGGCAACGTGGTCGTTGGCGTGCGTACCGACGATGCTGTTGATCGAACCGAGGAGGCCGACCGTGCCGCCGATCCCGCTGCCCCATGTCGCAGCTCCGAAGTCGCTCGTGCCCCAGTCGGGGCTGGTGACCACGTAGTCACTGGTCGCGAGCGGCACCGTGGGACCATTCCCCACGAGATCGTTGGCGAACGCGCCGACGATGCTGTTCGACGCCGAGACCGCACCGGCCGAGCCGAGGTATCCGTTGCCCCATGTCGCGGCACCAGCGTTCGCAGCGCCGGTGTTGTCCCAGTGCGGGCTGTTGACGACGAAGTTGCCGCTCAGCAGTGCGTAGACCCCGTTGTCCGACACCGAGTCCCCCGACGTGGAACCGACGATGCTGTTCGCTGCGCTCACTGCGCCCTTGACGCCTGTTGCTCCGCTGCCCCACGTGGCCGCCCCGACATCGGCCGGGCCCCACAGCTGGCTGGAGACGACATATGCGCCGTTGGTGAGCGCAGTCACGCCGAAGCTGCCGACGATGTCTTGCGCGGTGGTGCCGACGAGGCTGTTCGCTCCGGTCACGACCCCGTGCGTGCCGCCGGTCCCATTGCCCCATGTGGCGGCGCCTGCGCTCGCAGCCACCGGCGCGGTGTTCGAGAAGTTCGGGCTGACGACGACGTAGTTGCCGGTCGCGAGCGGCGTGATGCCGTTGGATGCGATCTGGTCGTTCGCGGTGCCACCGATCAGGCTGTTCGTGGATGTCACGGCGCCGACCGTCCCGGTGGTGCCGTTGCCCCAGGTGGCTGCGCCGAGATTGTTGAGGCCCCAGGACGGGGAGCCGACGACATAGTTGCCGTTCTTCAGCGCGCGGACCCGGCCGACGATGTCGTTGCCGACGGTGCCGACGAGGCTGTTCGCCGGGGTGACGGCGCCGACCACGCCTGCCGCGCCGGTGCCGAACGTGACGGCGCCGGCGTTGTCGGCGGGACCGTTGCGCCAACTCTGGCTCATGACCACGAAGTTGCCATTGGTGAGCACCTCCACGCCCTCTTGCCCGACGCGGTCGTCGGTGTTCGTGCCGACAAGGCTGTTCGCCGCAGACACCTGGCCGCTGAGGCCCGTCGTGCCGTTGACCCACGTCGCGGCCCCGGCGGTCGCGGTTGCCCCGTTGGCCCAGAGCGGACTGGTGATGACGACGTTGCCGTTACCGACCTCGACGACGTCGCCTGTGCCGACCTGGTCGTTGGTGTGGCTCCCGGTGAGTTGGGAGATCACCTGGTTGGTGGCACCGTCGTAGAGGTAGATGGCACCTACGTCGGTGCTGGCCCCGAGATCGAACGTCGGATCGGTGACGACGTAGTTGCCGTTGGCGAGCACGACGATGGTCGAGCCGAACGAGCCGCTGCCGCCCGGGCCCGTGATCACGAGTGTCGTCGTGGAATCCGGTCCCGCCGCATGGACCGGACCGGTCGATGACGAGCCAGCGGTGACGATCGAGGCTCCGGTCAGGAGCAAACCGGTGATGACAAAAGAGGGCGAGCGCATGCTCTGCACGTTCGTCGCCCAGGACGAATCCGTCGTGAGTACCGGCTACTCATTCCACCGAACCCGGTCGCGGCGTCGTCGGCCGGCGCTCGTCAGGTGCCGAGTGGCACTCCGTGGCGGAGGTCGTCGGCCACCTGCCGGGCAACGTCGGCGAGATCACCCGGCAGTTCGCCGACTCGTTCGAGTTCGTCGCTGAACGAGAGCCGGCTGTGGCCGTCCCCTGCGGTCGACACGGCGCGGGGCATCCAGGCCGCGTGGAGCGCAAACGGCACGATCATCCCCGGCTTCGACGCGGTCGCGACCGGCCCTGCGCCGATCGCAGATGCGTCGTACACCTCGACCCGGAAGCCGCCATCGTTCATCACGGGCAGGACGACCCAGCCATCGTGACCGCCGGGGTCGGAGCCGCTGTAGCGACTCTTGTTCGCGTCGGCACCAGGATCGCGGGGCACGAAGATCGGCGAGCTCGGGAAGTCGTCCTGGCCCAGTTCCCAGCTACCGATCACCGCCAGATCGGGCATCGACGACGTGACCAGCAGCGGGGGTGTCTCGCCATTCGGCAGCAGACTGGGGTCGACCCGGTCCCGGTAGAGCGCGAGCATCTCCTGAGTGATTGCCTCGGGCCGGAAACCCTGGTGGACCGTGTGATGCATCGTCGGAGCCGTGCGACCCTCGGTGCTCCAGTCGATCGCATTGAGCTGTCGGGACCACAGCCGCTCGGGATCGTGCTGTTCGGCGCGGTGCACGGTCGTGCCACGATCCGGGTCGAACACCAGGTACGTCGTGCGGTCCGGCGCCATCGGGAAGCCGTACAGCCCGCGCAGTGCCGGATCACAGGGCCGGCCCAGCGCGTCGATGTCGCCGGCCTTCTGGGTCATTGCGATGTCTGCGTTCTCGGTGTGCTCGAAGAGGATCGCGATGCCGTCGGTGTCGTCGTAGGTCGCGTAGTAGTGATTGGTCTCGGGTGCCAGCTCGAACATCTGGCACGGCACGTCGTGTCCGGGAGGGGTGCGGTCGAGGTCGGCCTTGCGGATCAGGTGCACGGGCCCCGATGGGTTCGCCGGCTGGGTCCGGGAGCCGCCGGACAGCACCTGAGGTTCCACCTTGTACGCGCAATCGGCCACGATCAACCAGTCGCGGGTCTGGCTGATCGTGTGCACCGACTGGGGGATCGAAGCACCGGCGATCGGCCAACGCTCGATCGGCCCCTCACCGTCCCACCGCACGACGTGCAACGAACCCCACGAGTGGTTGACGGTCCACATCACATTGCGATCGGGATCGATCACCGGGTGAGCGGTGCTCATCACCCTCGGCAGCACTGGTTGTGGGCCGACCTCGAGGTTGATCCACTGCGATCGATGTCCGACCTCACCGAGGTACGCGAACGTGAGCGGGTCCACTTCGGTCGGACGCCCCGCGTCCCAGGTCGCGAACAGGCGGTCGCCCCACGGCACGGGAGCGGTGTTCGCTGCGTTGACCGGCCCGAACGGCGACTGGACCCCGACCATCGTTGCCGTGAACACGTCGGGCCGCGCGGCGCGAAGGCGTGCCGACGGCGATGCGATCGTGGACTGTCGCCACGCGAACGTACCCGGCGCCGCGCCGTGGCTGCCCGCTGCGAGCGACAGCCGGTACATCATCCCCTCCCCGAAGAACGGGTGCGGAGCGTCGAAGGTGTCCGGGTGCGGGGCGCTGATCACGAGTTCGCCGGTCAGACCGGCCGGCCATTTCCCGCCCGTGACCGTGAGATCGTGATCCTGTGGGGCATCGCGGCAGAACAAGCTCCGGGGCAACGGCATGGTGAACACCGTAAACCACTCGCCGGTCCGACGCGGTTAGCCTGCGGGACCAGGTGGCTGGCGTGGAGGATGAGCAATGAGTGGTGGTCTCGTCGGCTTGTTGGACGACGTTGCAGCGTTGGCGAAGTTGGCTGCCGCGTCGATCGATGACATCGGTGCCGCCGCGGGCAAAGCCAGCATGAAGGCCGCCGGTGTCGTGATCGACGACACGGCCGTCACGCCGGCATACGTGCAGGGACTGGCGGCCGACCGCGAGCTTCCGATCATCAAACGGATTGCCAAGGGGTCGCTCAAGAACAAGGTCCTGTTCATCCTGCCAGCGGCGTTGGTGCTCAGTGAGTTCGTGCCAGTCCTCGTCGAGATCATCCTGATGTTCGGCGGCAGCTACCTCTGCTTCGAGGGCGCCGAGAAGATCCACCACCGCTTCTTCCACCACGAGGACGAGAGCGACCTCCCGTCGGTCGCGATCGATGTCGACCACGAGGAGAAGACGATTGCGAGCGCGATCAAGACCGACTTCATCCTGTCGGCTGAGATCATGACGATTGCCCTTGGCGCAATTCCCGAAAGCGCCTTCTGGATCGAGGCGGTCACGCTGGCGCTGCATCTGCCCGCCGAGATGCTGCCGATCACGGCACCG
>JANXUX010000027.1 GCA_025351965.1 Actinomycetes bacterium
CGAGCCCGGCGTCGGTGGCCATCGTGCGCAGCTCGGCGATGCTGAACCGCCTGGCGGTGTGGGTGATGTCGTCGTGGCTGCGCCACAGGCGCTTGCCGCCCGGCTCCATCAGGCCGATGACGGCGCCGGGACGGGCGACCCTCGCGAAGTCGCGCACGATCGCTCCCGGATCGGGGTTCATCCGGTGGCAGAGCGCCGTCACGCAGAGCACGGACGAGAACGACGCGTCGTCGAACGGGAGTTGGTTGAGGTCGGCGCGCATCGAGATGTAGCCCGGGTGATCGCGTCGGGCGATCTCGACCGCGAACTGGTCGAAGTCGGCCATGACGGTGGCTGCCTGCGCCGCGATCCACGATCCGGTGGCACCTGTTCCGCCGGCTGCGTCGAGGTGGATCGATCCTGGACCGACGTCCAGATACGGCTGGATCAGCTGCCGGAGCAGGACGCGCGTGTTGCGATACCACCAATGCCGTTCGCCGGCCTCGGCCATCCGTCGGTACTCGTCGGCGTCCATACCAACCAGTGTGGCACCCCTGCGCGAGTGGCCCATGCACTAGCTTCGTTGCCGTGATGCAGCGAGCTGGGGGGGCGGAGCAAGATGGGCTGCGATCCATCACGTGTCTGGTGACCGGCGGCGTCGGCTTCATCGGGTCCAATCTCGTTCACACCCTGGTCGCACTCGGGGCCACCGTTCGCGTGGTCGATGCGCTCGTCGCCGGCCACGGTGGTGACATTCGCAACGTCGCCGGTGTCGATGTCGACGTGCTCACCACCGGCATCGGTGACCCGGCGGTCGCCGATCTCGTCGACGGTGCCGACATCATCTTCAACCTGGCCGGCCAGGTCAGCCACACCGCCTCGATGTCGGATCCGTTGGCGGACCTGGAGCTCAATGCGGTCGATCATGCGCGGTTGCTCGAGACCATCCGCCGGGTGAATCCCGAGGTCCGCGTCGTGCACGCCTCGACCCGTCAGGTCTACGGACGCGTCGCCACACTGCCGGCCGACGAGCTGACTGCGGCCAACCCCGTCGATGTGAACGGTGTCGCCAAGCTGGCCGGGGAGCAGTTGCACATGGTGTACGCCCAGGCCTACGGCCTCCGTGCGACCTCGCTGCGGCTGAGCAACGTGTATGGACCGCGTCAGCGGTTGACCAGCAACGAGTTGGGCTTCTTGCCCGTGTTCATCAGAAAGGCGTTGCTCAACGAGACCATCGAGATCTTCGGCGACGGCTCCCAACGTCGCGACTGCCTGCACGTGGACGACGTCGTCCACGCCCTGCTCACAGCCACCGACGAGCGCGCAGTCGGACGGATCTACAACGTGGGGAATCAACGCGATCATCCCCTCTCGGAGATCGCAGCCATGATCGTCGCCGCAGCCGAGAGCGATCACGGGGTGCAGTACGTGCCATGGCCGCTCGACCATCAGCGGATCGACATCGGCTCGTTCCGGACCGACAGCCACCGGATCCGCGAGGAACTGGGCTGGTCCTCGTCGACCGAGCTGTCCGACGGTGTGAAGCAGACGGTCGCCTTCTACCGGGAGAATCCGTGGTACCTGTCGTCGATCTGAGCCGACGAGGGCTCACGATGGCAGCCGAGTTCGCGACGCTGGTGACGGGCATCGTGCAGTCGGGGAGCCGGCTGCTCGGCGAGCACACCGTCGCGTTCGAGCATGAGTTCGGTGCGTGGCTCGAACCGTCGTCGGCCACGCTCGAGGCTGTCGCGGTGTCGTCGGGTGCCTCCGCGCTGCAACTTGCGCTCGTCGGAGTCGGTGTCGGGCCCGGTGACGAGGTGATCCTGCCCGCGTTCACCGCCGTCCCCACCGCCGCGGCTGTGTGCGCCCTCGGTGCCGTGCCGGTGCCGGTGGACGTCGTCGAAGGCACGGCATGCCTCGATCCGGCGTTGGTCGACGCAGCGCGTACGCCGCGCACCCGTGCCGTGATCGTGGTGCACCTGTATGGGCTGCCGGCCACACTGCCGATCACCGACCTGCCAATCGTCGAGGACGCAGCGCAGGCCCACGGGGCGATCTGCGACCATGGCCGCTCGGCCGCGACCGCGTACAGCTTCTACCCGACCAAGAACCTCGGCGGCATCGGTGACGGTGGAGCCGTCGCGACGACCGAACCCGCCCTCGCCGCGCGCATTCGACGATTACGCGCGCACGGGATGACCGAGATGTACGTGCACACCGAGATCAGTCAGAACTTCCGGATGTCCGAGGTCGAGGCGGCGTGGCTGCGGCTCAACCTGGCGACGCTCACTGCGGACAACGCTCGTCGTCATGCAATCGCCCAGCGGTACCGCAACGCCGCGCCGCATCTCGCATGGCAGGATTCGGATCCGGCGCACGTGTACCACCTCGCCGTGCTGCGTGCGCCGGACCGCCCGGCGTTCCGGGCGGCGCTCGCCGAAGCAGGTGTGGCCACCGCCGTCCAGTATCCGCTCGCCTTGACCCAGCAGCCGGCCTATGAGCAGTTCACCGTGGCACCGTGCCCGGTCGCCGAGGCGTGGGCGTCGGAGTGCGTCAGCGTGCCGTGCTTCCCGGAGCTGAGCGATGCCGAGGTCGAGTTCGTCGCCGAGACGCTGGCGACGGTGGACGGATGACGCTGTCAGGCATCTCGGCGATGTTCCCGTGCTACAACGACGCCGAGACCATCGGCGGCCTCGTCGATGACGTCCACACCGCCCTCGTTCCGCTGGTCGAAGATGTCGAGGTGATCGTCGTCAACGACGGCTCGGTCGACAACTCGCGCGCCGTGCTCGACGGGCTCGCGGCCTCGCGACCATGGCTGCACGTCATCCACCACGAGGTCAACCGGGGCTACGGCGGCGCACTGATCAGTGGTTTCTCCGCGGCCCGACACGAGTGGATCTTCTACACCGACGGCGACGCGCAGTACGACGCGCGCGAAGCAGCGCTGCTCGTTCCGCTCGCCACCGACAAGATCGACGTCGTGCAGGGCTTCAAGCTCGGCCGGGGTGACCCGTTGCATCGCAAGGTCATCGGCCGCGTCTATCACCACGTCGTCAAGGTTCTGTTCCAGCTGCCAGGACGTGACACCGACTGCGACTTCCGCCTGTTCCGACGACGACTGATCGTCGACAAGCCACTCGAGTCGACCAGTGGCGTGATCTGTGTGGAGATGATGCGCAGCTTCCTCGAACAGCAGGCCCGTTTCGTCGAGGCACCCGTCCATCACTACGCGAGGCCGTCCGGGAAGTCGCAGTTCTTTCGGATCCCGGCCTTGGCGCGCAGCAGCCAGCAGTTGCTCGTGCTGTGGTGGAAGATGGTGGTGCGCAGATGACACGTCTCGAGGCAGAGGTGCGTCGTGTCCTGGGGTTCATGCGATCCGAAGCGGGTGCGCGCTGGACGTTCCGGGCCGCGCTGGTCCTGGCCGTCGGTGTCTACGTGTTCGTGGGTCGTCATCAGTGGTTCACACGTGACGACTGGGCGAGTCTCGTCACGCGCGAAGCCGCTCATCGCACCAAGGGCCTCGGCAACTTCTTGTTCAAACCCCAGGACGGGCACTGGATGACGGTGCCGGTGTTGCTGTACGACACGACCCGGCGGGTCTTCGGTCTCGGTTCGTACTGGCCGTTCCTGATCCCGTGCCTGGCCGCGCACGTCGCCGCGGTGCTGCTCGTGCGCGTGTTGTGCGTGCGCTACCGGGTCTCTGCGTGGACCACGACGCTGCTGTGCTCGATGCTGCTCGTGTTCGGCTCTGGGTGGGAGAACCTCGTGTTCGCGATCCAGATCACCTACAACTTCTCCTTGGTCGCCTTCTTGGCCCAACTCGTGCTCACCGATCACGACGGCCGCGTCGACCGTCGCGACTACATCGGCTCCGCACTCGCCCTGATCGGCGTGATGTCGTCGGGTTTCGGTCCGATCTTCATGGTCGGCATCTTCGTCGTGCTCGTCCTGCGCAGACGGTGGAAGGCGCTGCTCGTCGCACTCGTGCCCCAGGCCCTCGCGTATGCGTGGTGGTACCTGGCCTGGGCGCTCGACGACGTCAGCAACGTGCCCGGCGGCAACAAGTCCCAGGTGCCGAGGTTCCTCGTCCGCGGCATCGGCGCGACGTTCGATGCGCTCACAGCGTTCCCCGGTCTCGGCGCGGTGGCGATCGTCGCCACGCTCGCCGTTGCGCTCACCCGCCGATTCGGCGACCGGGCGCAGAGCATGTTCGTTGCGCTGGCGGGCACGGTCGTCTTCATGTTCGCCGCGATCGGGTTCGAGCGGGTGGGCTTCGGCACAGAGATCGCGGCTTCGTCGCGCTATCTCCACATCTCGGCGATCCTGCTCGCACCTGTGTTCGGACTCGCCGTCGACCAGCTCGCCCGGATCGCCCGCGAGGCGCGCTGGGCCGGGCTCTGTGTGCTCTGCGCGGCGATCGGGGTCAACGTCGCGACCTTGGTCGAGCGATCGACCTACTGGGCCACGTTGGCGGCGGGTGAGCGACGCACGTTCGAGCTGATCGCCGGCTCGGATCTCATCGCCCAGG
This sequence comes from Actinomycetes bacterium, assembly GCA_025351965.1. Classification (GTDB taxonomy): domain Bacteria; phylum Actinomycetota; class Acidimicrobiia; order Acidimicrobiales; family Ilumatobacteraceae; genus WLMZ01. Next base: position 4,511 of record JANXUX010000027.1, read on the forward strand.
CCGACCCGAATCGGTTCGTCTTCCTCGACAGTCCGGACGTGAACATCGCATCCATCGCATATCTGGTCGACGAGGGAGCGCTCACGCCGCAGGTTCCCGTGACCCCCGGTGACGTGCAACTCGTGCGCAGCTCGCTCGGGCTGCCACCGGCTCCCTGACCGTTGCGCCGCAGGCCGGCTGATGTGTCAGCGTGCGGATGCGAACGTGACGGGGAGATGCTCGGGGCCGAAGATCCCGACGTTGCTCGGCTTCCACGTGATGTCGCCGTCGAGGGCGAGACCGGGCAGCCGTGCGGCGAGGATCGGCAGCGCCTCCTGTAGCTCGGCCTTGGCCAGCGACGCGCCGAGGCAGTAGTGGATCCCACTGCCGAGGGTCAGATGACCCTGCGCGGGAGCGTTGCGGGCGATGTCGAACGTGCCTGGGTCGGCGAACACCGCTGCATCGCGATTCGCGACGGACAGCGACGGCATCATCATCGTGCCGGCAGGGAACAGGATGTCCCGGTACTCGATGTCCTCGGAGGCGAATCGCCCGGTTCCACGCACGGCGCCGAAGTACCGCATCGACTCCTCCACTGCGCGTGACGCAAGTTCGGGCCGCTCGGCGAGCAGTGACCACTGCTCGGGATGCTCGGCGAACAGCGCGACGCAGCAGCCGAGTTGGTTGCGGGTCGTGTCGGTGCCACCCACGATGACCGCCCCGACCATCGTCACCAGCTCGTCGGTGTCGAGCCTGTCGCCGGCTTCCTCGGCGGCGATGAGCGCTGTGATGAGGTCGTCGGCCGGCCTCGCCCGGCGCTGGGCGATGAGGTCGCGCACGTACTCGTCGAGCTCTGCCTGGGCGCTCATGATGATCGGCAGATCCTCGACCAAGTTCCCGTTGAAAACCCTGAGGACATCCTCGGCGAGTCGGCTGAACAGCTGCCAGTCCGACTTCGGGGCGCCGAGCAGCTCGCAGATGATCGGGATCGGGTACGGCTCGCAGATATCGATCGCGATGTCGGCGCGCCCGGATGCCACGACGACGTCGACGAGCTGGTCGACGACCTCGCGCATGAACGGACGCAATCGGTCCGCAGCGCGTGGCGAGAAGGCAGGCGCGACCAGGCGGCGCAAGCGGGTGTGCACCTCGCCCTCTGCGCTGAGGATGCTGATTCGCTGACGGGCGAGGAACTCGGGGTTCTCGACTCCGGCCAGCTGGGGCAGGATCGAGGCCGCGTTGTGCCAGCGCTTGTCACGGAGAACGGCGGCGACGTCGTCGTAGCGCAGCACGGTGTAACCGAACGGGTTCCGCGCGATCCAGCTCGCTTGCGCCGTCTGCTCCATGACGCGTTGGGCGTCCTCGAACGGGACGTCCAGCACGTCGATCGTCGGCAGGTCGAGCTCGTGCACTGGTGTGGCCATCCGCCGACGCTACTCCGGTGCTCGTCAGGCGGTGGCTCGTGGTGCTGCGACTCGTTCGTCGGTGTCACCCGCAGGGTGCTGAAAAACTCTGACCCGCAGGAGCAA
>JANXUX010000046.1 GCA_025351965.1 Actinomycetes bacterium
TCGCCCGTTACGGGTCGATCGTGGCTCATGCCATCACGAGACGATGATCGCCGTGACCATCCCGAACATGCCGGCGGGGCCTTCAGCGTGATTGAGGATGTGGCAGTGCCAGGCCCACACGCCCGGGTCGACAAAGTGGTAGAGCACTGTGTATCGCTCGCCGGGGGCGACGGCCACGGTGTCCGACGGTGTCGGCACGAGCAACGGCACGCCGTCCTTGGCGATGATCCATCCGGTCGGCTGGTGGAGATGCATAGGGTGAGTCATCAATCCTTCGTTGAAGTAGTTGACCTCCAACGTCTCGCCGACCTTCATCGCATACGGCTCGGTCGCCGGGAAGCTCTTCCCGTTCAGCGTGAGCCCGATCGTCCCCGAGTCGTTGAGGACCATGTTGACGGTCTTGTCGACACTCGTGATGCCCTTGTCGGCGAGCACTGCGGGGATCGGCATCTCGCCGATCAGGAACGCTCCGGCCAACCCGTTCGGCACCTGCGTCTGGGCGTCGTGATGGGAGTGGTACATGCCGACACCCGCGTCGAGCGCCGTGAACGAGTAGGTGAAGGTGTCGCCCGGCAGGATCGGATCCTGGGTGTACGGATCCACACCGTCCATCGCGTTCGGCACCCGGATCCCGTGCATGTGCAGCGAGGTGGACTCGGGCAACTCGTTCTTCAAGACGATGGCCACCTTGTCGCCGACGTCCACCTTCATCTCCGGTCCGGGCACCATGCCGTTGTAGGTCCAGGCCTTGACGACGTGCCCGGGAGACAACTCCCAGTCCACGATCTTCGCAGTCAGGTCGAACTCCTTGGTCCCGTCAGCGAGAATCTTCGGCTCGAGCGGGGTTCCTCCGAATGTGCTCTTCGGCTCGTTGATGAACCGCATCGCGACGTCCTCCATCGACTGGTCCATCTGAGCATTGGACATCGTGGTCACGGTCCCGGTGTCCGAGGTCGCCCCGGACGGGGCGCCCTCGACCACCGTGAGCATGCCCTTCATGCCCGAATCCGCATGAGCGGGGATCGTGCACAAGAAGGCGAGCTCGCCGACCTCTGCGTGCTTGACCATGAGCGTCTGGCTCTCGCCGGGCTGCAGGTCACGAGTGTGCAACGACCGATCCGGGACCGAGAAGTTGTGGGCGATCGTGCCGTTGTTGGTGATCCGCAGCTCGACGTCGCCGGGGGGCACGGTCGCCATCTCCGGGGTCATCTTGAATTCGCTCAGGCTGATGTCGACCACCGCCCCGGCTGCGCTGTCCGCGGTGCTCAAGGTCTTGTCGGATCCCGACGGCGAGACCGCCAGGGCGTAGCCGCCGAAGACCAGCGCCATCACCCCGAAGATGAAACCGCCGATGGAGAGGAAGGATCTGTCGTCGCCGTTCATGAGGTGGTGACGACCTTGCGGTGGTGGACCACTCCGAGCACCACGAGTACGGCCATCACGAGGGCAGCAGCGAAGGCTCCGATCGCAGCGAGGCCGGCGATCGTGCCGACCGTGGACCATGCATAGGCCGACAGCAGCAGGCCACGGAGTGTCTCACCGGTGAACAGCGTGGTGCGCTGTGCCGTGATGGCAGACGCCTTGGCCTGCAACGCGTCGATCTCGGACTGGGGCTGGTTGGCGTCGGTCGCTGCGGTCACCGCGGCCGCTGCGGCCCGCTGCGGTGTGCCCAGGTCGGCGTAGGTCGCGCCGTCGGCGATCTTGTCGAGGTGGCCATCGATGTAGCTGGCGTAGGCCTGGGCCTCGTCGCCGGTGTCGACACTGCGACCGGCCCATTCGAGCAGATCGGTGCGACCGTCTGCGGTCAGCGCCTCAGCCGGCGGGAACGAGATGTGTTGCGACGAGAGCTCCTTGTGGACGTAGTCGCTGGAGAAGTTGTTACCCCAGGTGAGGAGCCCGCCGGCGACGCCGAAGGCGGCGGTGGCGACGACCCCGAACCCGATCAGGATGGAATCGATCGTGCGACGCTTGATGGCCACGACCGTCACGGCGGGGGCAGCCACAGCCGCAGCCGGGTCCGAGTTGGGTGTTGAGCTGCTGAGCTGGCTACCAACGGTTGCGGTGGGCATGAGATTCTCCGATGTGAGTGGTTGATGGCCACGGTACGCACGACCGCCGTCCGGCCCCAGAGGCCTCCGGCCCTTCGCAATGTGACCAAGGTCCCTGTTCTCGAACGCTGCGGTGGACGTCATCGCGATCAGGGTCCGAGGACCCTGTTCGTCCGACCGGCGACGGGCGGATGATGGGGGCATGACCAAGCAGATCACCGTTGGATATGACGGATCCCCGTCCGCTACCGCAGCCGTCCATTGGGCCGCGGACGAAGCCACGTTGTGCGCGGCGCCTCTGCGCATCGTCAGTTGCTACGACATCCCACTCACTGGCATGACGCCGATGGGAATGGGCTACCCCGAAGCGTTCGCGATGATCGAGAGCGACACCCGCCGACAAGCCGGCGACCTCGTTGCATCGCTGCGCGAAACGCATCCGGGCCTGGAGGTGTCGACGGTCGTGACGTCCGGCCCGGCATCGTCGACGCTCCTGGACGACATCGGCCCCGACGACCTCGTCGTCATCGGCTCGAGCAGCCACGACCACGCCTCAGCGTTCTGGCTCGGCACGCCGCGACGCGTCATTCGCCACAGCCCCTGTCCCGTCGCCATCATCCGTGGCGCGGCGACGGGCGCCACCCCTGCGCGCGTGATCGTCGGCGTCGACGGTTCGCCGGCCTCGGACGACGCGCTCGCCTGGGCCGGGGACGAAGCGGATCGGCACCGTGCGGAGCTTGTCGTGGTCCACGGTTGGACCTACCCGTACCTGGCCGTCGACTCCAGCTCGTTGCAGGCTCGTGACCTCACCCAGGTCGACGCGGCGTGCACTCTGGACGCCGCCGTGGAGCAGGCGACAGCGCGCTTCGCGTCACCCGTGACCGGCCGCCTCATCGAGGCGACACCGGCCACCGCATTGCTGCAGACGGTGCGCGACGGCGACCTCCTCGTCGTTGGCTCCCGTGGCCGCGGCGCCGTGGTCAGCGCGGTCTTCGGATCGACCGTGAACATCGTCGCGGAGCAGTGCGCCGTCCCGATGATCGTGGTCCGCTGAACGGTCCAACCCGGGTACGACTGTCTCAGGCGATCCCACGCTCGGCGAGGAAGCCTTCCACGCACTCGCCGATGTAGTGGCAGTCCTCGTCGTCGAGCGAGTGGCTGTTGGGCAGGATCAGACCGCGCTCCATCACGGCGTCGGCGTTCGGCAGACCGTTGTCGGGAACCCGGAAGTTCCTGCCACGCAGCATCGGTTGGCGGGTGATGTTGCCGGTCCACACCATGCGGGTGTCGACGCCGTGACGCTCCATCCACTGCTGCAGCTCCGAGCGCACGATCTGAGAGCCCTCGTTGATGATGATCGGGAACATGTGCCACCCGGTCTCGACGCCGTCGGTGAGGCGGGGCAGCGTGAACAGGTGCGGCCAGCGGGCGAAGTGCGAGCTCGTGATCGCAAAGCTGGCTTGGCGGCGGGCGAGGTTGTCAGCGAGCTTGTCGAGCTGCACCAACCCGAACGCCGCCGACAGCTCCGACGGCTCGAAGTTCCAGCCGTTCTCATCGAAGATGAACAGGTTGTCGTACTCCAGCCCATCCTCGATCTCGCTGAAGAACCGGTTGCCGGCGCCTCTGAGTGAGCCGAACAGCTGCAGCTCGGACCGCCGACCCCAACGGCGGAACAGCAGCGCCTTGTCGGCCATGACCTGGTCGTCGAAGCAGACCATGCCACCTGTACCGGCTGCGGTGATGATGTGCGAGAGCGCGAAGCTGGTCAGTGAGATGTCGGCGCGGGCTCCGGTCGGGGTACCCCGCAGCGTCAGCCCGAGCGCATCGCACGAGTCCTCGACCACCATCAGCCCGTGCTCGTCGGCGATCCGCCGGATGACGTCCCAGTCCGGCGCGTTACCGATGAGGTTGGGCGCAAGGATGGCCTTGGTCCGCGGCGTGATCATCGCCTCGATCGCGTCGACGTCGATCTGGAAGGTGTCCGGGGTGACGTCGACGAATGCCGGGATCACACCTTTGCGGATCATCGGGGCGACGTCGGTCGAGAAGGTCACCGAACTGGTGACCACCTCGTCGCCGGGTTGGAGGTCCAGCGCCTCGATCGCGAGGTAGATGGCCGAGCTGCCCGAGTTGCACATCACGCCACGCCGTTTGGCGAACAGTTCGGCGACACGCACCTCCATCGCGCGCACGTTCTTGCCGATGCGCAGCGCCGTCGGGCCACCGCGCAGGACGTCGACCACGGCCTGGATCTCGCGCTCGTCGTGGACGGAGCCCGCATACTCGATGCGGCGACTCGGCGGGTTCTGGTCCACGGGGTTCTCCTCGATGCGTGTCGGCTGGTCATGATCGTAGGGTCATCGTCGGGTCCATCGAGAGGCCGGGGCCAGGTCGCCCATCGTGATCTCGCCGACCTCGTCGATGCGATCCAGTTGCGCTCCGCGATCAGCGATCTACTGTGGTCTTCTCTCTCGCTTCAGATCGATGAAAGGACGCCTCCCGAATGAACCCCCAGGAGATGCCGTACGATCCGAAGCTGAGCCGGGGCTTCGAGACAGCCGTCGACCTGGAGCCGCTGTCAGACTCGCTGCGTTTTGTCCTGGAGGCCGCGAACATCGGTTGGTGGGACTTGGACATCCTGGCCAACAAGACCGCTCGTTCCCTGATCCATGATCGCATGTTCGGCTATGACGAGATGCTTGCGTCGTGGAGCTACGACGACTACCTCGCCCATGTACACGCCGACGATCGCGCCATGGTGGCGCGGTCCTTCGAGACCGCCATGGCCGGCGGCGAACCATACGCCGTCGACGTCCGCGTGGTGTGGCCCGACGGTTCTGTGCATTGGTTGTTCACCCGCGGACGGTTCCTGCTCGATGAGGATGGTGCCCCATGCCGGGTGGCCGGCGTGGTGGGCGAGATCACCGAGCGCAAGATCGCCGAGACTGCCGCCGCAGATGCGAAGGTCTCGGCGGCGCGTGTGGCGGCCGAGAACCTGGCGATGCTCGAAACGTTGTTGCGGTCCGCGCCGGTCGGGTTCGCCTACGTTGACCGCGACTTGCGTTTTGTACGCGTCAACGACTTCTTGGCCGAGATCAACGGGATCCCCGCTGACCAAGCGTTGGGGCAAACAGTTGGATCGGTCGTCCCCCATCTGTGGCCCCAGGTCGAACCGCTCCTGCATCGCGTCGCCAGCGAGCAGGTCGCCATCCAAGATGTCCCGATCAGCGGCGAAACCCTGGCCCGACCCGGCGTTCGACGAGAGTGGCTGGCGAGCTACTACCCGGTGTGCATCGACGAGGCCGAGGAGATCAGCGGCGTCGGGATCATCGTGCAGGAGGTGACCGAACAACGGCGGTTGGAGGCAAACCTGCGTCAGGCACAACGACTCGAGGCTGTCGGCCGGCTTGCCGGTGGTGTCGCACATGATTTCAACAACATGCTCGCGGTCATCCTCGGACGTACCGAACTCACGCTTGCCCAACTCGGCGCAGACGACCCGACGCGCGCAAGTCTGCTCGACATCCACAACGCCGCCGAACGGTCCACCGACCTGACCCGACAACTGTTGACGTTCGCCCGCCAACAGCCCATCGAACCCCGGGTCGTCGATCCGATCGACTCCGTGACCCGCATTGCGAAACTGTTGAGCCGCCTCATCAGCGAAGACATCGCGCTCACATGGAACACCGATGCGGACGTATGGCCGATCAAGATCGATCCGTCGCAGTTCGACCAGATCCTCACCAACCTCGTCGTCAACGCCCGCGACGCAGTCACCGCGGACGCGACCAATGCGGCGACGATCAGCCTCAGCATCTCCAATACGGTGCTCGACGGTTCCAGTTCTGACCCACCTCAGAACACCCAACGCGGCGACTACGTGCGCGTCACGGTTGCCGACAACGGCCCGGGTCTCGACGACGACACCCGGTCCAAGATCTTCGAACCGTTCTTCACCACCAAAGGCACTGGCCATGGTCTGGGCCTGGCCACCGTGTACGGCATCGTCGAGCAGAACAACGGGTTGATCACGCTCACCAGCGCGCCCGGCAGTGGGGCCACGTTCGAGGTCCTTCTCCCCCGACACCGTGGCCAAGTCGAAGCCAACGATGCACGCCCGGCACCCCACGCTGACGTCCGAACTCATGAAACGATCCTCGTCGCCGAGGACGAGCCGGCAATCCTGAAAACTGATCACCATGATCCTCGAAGCTGACGGCTACACCGTGCTTGCCGCGTCCAACGCCACCGACGCCTTCCGCCTCGCCAGCGAGCACCCCGCGCCGATCGATCTGCTCCTCACCGACCTGGTGATGCCCGATATCAACGGCCGCGATCTCGCGGCCCGTCTCGTCGCTGCGGGGATCCACGCCAAACACCTGTTCATGTCCGGCTACCCCGCCGACGTCGACACAGGCAACGACACCAGCGCCTACATCCAGAAGCCCTTCACAATGAACACTCTCACCACCAAGATCCGCGACACCCTCGACTCCAGCCCGATGCCCGCCCCCGAGTAGCGCAGGGTGACCGGTCTGCAGCGATGGGTGCGATGGGGTGGGCTGTGGCGTCCGCACTGCGAATGCGGAGGCGCCGCGAGTTTGCTCGAGATGAGCAGTCTCACGGAGCTCGATCAACCGTCGCTCGACGGCAGCAGCAGTCAGAACCGGAGGCCGTCGCCGAGGAGCCCGAACTGTCGGCGCCTCGGTTGAACGGCCTCGAGTGACTGGGAGAACACTGGTAGGGTAAGCCCATGCAGGCAACCGTGGACCAAGTTGGAAGAATCGTCGTTCCCAAAGCGCTCCGCGATCGCCTTGGCCTGACTGCCGGATCGATCGTCGACATCTCGCTGTACGGCGACGGGCTCCACGTCGCTCCTGGGGGGCGCACGGCTCGCCTCGAGCGTCGCGATGGAGTGTTGGTCGCAGTGTCAGACACGCTGATCACCGACGAGGACGTGGCCGACCTCGTCGACTCGATTCGGCGCTAGTGCTCTGGTTGGCCGATACCAGCGTGGCGGTGCCAGCGTTACTGGCCTCCCATCTGGCGCACGTTCAGGTGCGGGATCAACTCGCCGGACGTGTACTCGGCTTGACCGCGCACGCTGCGCTCGAAACATATTCTGTGCTGACACGCTTGCCAGGCGATGCACGCCTGAGCCTGGACGACGCCGCGACGCTCATCGCTGAGCGATTCGATTCGATCATTGCCTTCGCAGCGGACCAGGCCGGACTCCTGATACGAACGTTGTCGCACAAGGGAATCGGCGGTGGAGCCGTCTACGACGCGCTCATTGGGCTCACTGCACAGCAAGCCGGAGGCACACTGCTCACCAGGGATTCACGGGCACGAGCCACGTACCTCGCGATCGGGGTGGACCACGAGGTCCTGAGTTGAGTTCGTTGTTGGAATGACGACAACTGAGCACCATTGTGGGATCGCTTTCGAACCTCGGAAACCTCCATCTGGAGGAGCCTGCCAGGTAGCGTCCGGACATGGCGACGCCGCGAAAGCTCATCACCGCCGCCGAGATCGAGCTCGACACACGTGCCTCACCGCGTTGTGCGGTTCACCGAACCGTGCTTCGCCGATCTCGACAGCCAACTTTCAGACGAGCGAACCGCGACTGATCCTTCGAAAAGCGACTTCCGGCTGCACGATGTGCCTCGTCTTGGTGATCGATTGGCACAAGAGTTCGAGGCGAACACCTTGCCCGCTGTCGGCAACGAACCGATCCGCGTCTTGATCGAGCACGGGTTGCTGGTCGCTGAGATGGCGCTGTACGCGTACCTCGGCAACGACGACGTCGTGCCCGTCATCGCCGTTGAACTCGAAACGTCCATCGGGACCGATGGGGAGTAGTGACGCGTCATGTTTCGCTGGGCGCCGGTGAGACGCAAAAAGAGCTGGCCAAATCGAGGCCTGACCAGCGCGTTTCTTGACCGCCAAGCGTGGTCGTTCGGCGAGCATCCGATCCGGGCATACCGGCACCTTGGGGGCAGGCGATCTCGTGAGGACGGCCGGGATTATGGGCTACCCGATCACCGGCCCTGCGTCCAACACTTCGCCGGATATGCGGGTGTGGGCGGGATCTGGTGGTCTGCGATTATCGGGCGGCTCTTGAGGTCCGTGTAGGTCGATCTCGATACCGAACAGCAGGATCGAATCGTCGTCGGTTCGTTGCCCGACGACAACCACGGCGTACACAAGACGGCCACCGGCGACGAGGTAGCGGTAGTCGTCTCGCGCGGGGTAGAGGCGCAGCAGGTCATCGAAACGTTCGGCGAACGCTTCGGCAAGAATCGGGAGCTCGATCAACAAGAAGTCGCTCGCCGACGGCTCTCCGTTGGGGCCACGTGCCTCTCCGAGCTGAGCGTCGAGCTCGGTGAAGAACTGAGCGTCGACGCGTACCGTACGTCGCGTCACTGGCGCGCTTGGCGACCCTCGGTGGCTGCGATTCGAGCGTCAGCCTTGCGCCTTGCCCGGTCGATCAGATCGGCAGGAACGTTGGCGGGGTCGTTCACGAATCCGGCTCGGATGGTGGCAGCGCGGTCATCGGGCGTCAGCGCCTCGAGTTCAGCAGCTGACCAGATTCGATCGACGTCCATCCGTGGAACCGTATCTGCTCGGCTATCGGCGAGGTCACACACCGCCGAGCTGCAGCGTGAGAACTGCTCGGTGTTCGCGCAGTGCCGGGGACTCGCGCCAGCCGACGGTCTGCCGTCACGAGCGGGCACGACAGGCCTTCGGCCAGCGCAATGTACGTGGCGTCATATGGGGTCACGTTCGAGCGGAGTTCGTATGCCCGAATCATCAATGGACCGGTCGGGAAACGGACGATCGGCAGTGAGACACGATCACTGACGGCTGATCGGAACCGTCGCGCGGTGAGGTCACCGGCACGCCAGCGTCTCTGCAGGACCGAGACGGTCTCGACATCGACGAGGTCTGGCGCAGACCATTGCGC
>JANXUX010000050.1 GCA_025351965.1 Actinomycetes bacterium
CAACCTGACCGACGACCCGTCGGAGGACTTCAACAGCGTTCGTCTGCCCGCCAGCGACTACGACATCGCCCTGTTCGCATGGGTGGCCACGGCCTTCCAGTCGTCGAACGCTGCGCTGTATCTCCCCGATGGTGGCCAGAACTGGAACAACTACAAGAACGACAAGCTCGTCGACATGTTCGCCTCGGCGAACGCGGACTTCGACGCCGCGTCGCGTGCCAAGACCATGAACGAGATCGACTCGATCCTCTGGGATGACATGGTCACCTTGCCGCTGTTCCAGTACCAGGAGCTGATCTCCTACAGCGACACGATCACGGGCGTCGTCTACAACGGCCCGCTCGGCGTGACGTGGAACGCCAACGAATGGGCAGTCGCGAGCTGACGCTCGCCTGCTGACAACCATCCATTCCCTTGCGTCGTCGGTGGTAGCGGGCTCGCCCGCTACCACCGACCTCGTGTGACCCCGAAGGACCTCGCTGGTGCTGCAATTCATCGCTCGTCGATTGCTGATTACCATCCCCATTTTGTTCCTGGCGAGCATCATCACCTTCTTGCTGGTGGCCAAGCTGGGCATTCCGCAGCAACTCGAGAATGCGATGTCCAAGCCCAATGCGTCGCCGGCGGCCATTCGCAGCCTGCGCAATCAGTTCGAGCTCGACACCCCGCTCTTCACCCGCTACACCAATTGGATCTCGCACTTCGTGCGCGGCGACTTCGGCCTCGACGGTCAGCGCACCAACGTGCGCTCCGACATCTGGCGGGCGATTCAGGTGACGTTGCGCCTGCTCGTCTTCGCCCAGATCATGTCCGTGCTGCTCGGCATCGCCGTTGGACTGGTCAGCGCCATCCGCCAGTACACCGCGTTCGACTACATCACGACCGGTGCGGCGTTCTTGTTCTTCAGCATCCCGACGGCCGTGCTTGCTGGCTTCCTCAAGGTCTACGGCATCGTCGAGTTCAACCGCTGGGCCCGGCATCCAACGATGTCGCAGGCGGTGCTCGTCGCACTGTTGGTCATCGGCGCCCTGTGCGGCCTCGCATTGACCAAGAACCGGTTGCGGTTCAGTGATCGACCGCAGCCGAAGAAGCTGCTGCTCGGCGTGTCCGCCGGCATCGGCATCGCCCTCGGTTTCATCATCGTGTTCAAACTCGGCTGGGACGGCAACATCTATCGCAAGCGCAACCCGAAGCCGTTGATCGCCACGATCGGACAGGCGAGCGATCGCCCCCCGGCGGAATTCTTCAGCCGGATGCTCGACTATTTCTGGCACCTGCTCGGGCCGAGCCTGACCCTGATCCTCGTCGGCTTCGCCGGCTACAGCCGTTACATGCGGGCGTCGATGCTCGACACGCTCAGTTCGGACTACGTACGCACGGCACGCTCGAAGGGCGTGTCCGAAGGCAAGGTCATCTTCAAGCACGCGTTCCGTAACGCGCTCATCCCGCTGACCACGGCCGTCGCGCTCGACTTCGGTGCGCTGCTCAGCGGCGCGATCATCACCGAACGGATCTTCTCGTGGAAGGGGATGGGCACCTTCTTCAGCGAGGCCCTCAACCTGCGCGAGCCCAAACCGCTGATGGCGTTCGTGATGATCACGGCCGTCATGGTGGTCCTCTTCAACGTCGTAGCCGACGTCCTCTACGCCCGACTCGACCCGAGGATCCGCCTTGACTGACATCGTTCCCGACAAGGAATCCGTGCCCGGCGCGACCGTGGCACTCGACGAACGCGAGTTCACCATCGAGGCTCGTGCCCAATGGAAGACGATCATCCGTCGTTTCTTGCGCCACAGGCTCGCCGTGGTCTCGCTGGTGCTGCTGGTTCTGATCACGATCTGGGCGTTCTTCGGGCCCATCTTCTGGAAGTACGACTACTTCTCGCTGAACACCAAGCAGAAGAGTCTGTCGCCGTCGTGGGACCATCCCTTCGGAACAGATGACCTCGGCAAGGACGGTTTCTCGCGCATCATGCGTGGCACCCAACGTTCGCTCGAGATCGCGATCATCGTGTCGATCATCACGACCCTGATGGGCGTCACCATCGGAGCCCTTGCGGGCTTCTACCGCGGCTGGGTCGATTCGATCCTGATGCGCTTCACCGACCTGATCCTGGTGATCCCGTTGCTCGTGCTCGTGGCCGTGCTCAGCGCCGGGGTGCCGAAAGCGCCCTGGTACACGATCCCGGTGCTGCTCGGCATCTTCGGCTGGCCGCTGATGGCTCGCATCGCCAGAGGCGAGTTCCTGTCGCTGCGTGAGAAGGAGTTCGTCGAAGCCGCGCGGGCGCTCGGCGTGGGCAACCGGCGGATCATCTTCAAGCACATCCTGCCCAACCTCGCTGGTCCGATCATCGTCAACGCGACGCTGACGGTCTCAGGTGCGATCTTGTTGGAGACTGCGCTCACGTTCCTCGGCCTCGGTATCCGCGAGCCCGAGGTGTCGCTCGGCCTGCTCATCCAGAAGGGCCTGCCGGCGTACAGCACCCGCCCCTGGCTGTTCTGGTTCCCAGCGATGGCCATCGTCCTCGTGTCTCTGTGCGTCAACTTCATCGGAGACGGTCTTCGTGACGCGTTCGACCCCAAGCAGAACCGGGTGAGGGCCTGATCATGTCGTTGCTCGAAGTGAAGAACCTCTGCGTCAGTTTCCCGACCGAGGACGGTGTGGTCGAAGCCGTCCGCAACGTCTCGTTCTCCGTCGATCGTGGCGACGTGCTCGGCATCGTCGGTGAGTCCGGTTCCGGAAAGTCGGTGACGTCGATGGCCGTCATGGGTCTGCTGCCGCGCAGTGCGCGGATCACCGGTCAGGTGTTGTACGACGGCGTCGACATCCTCAAGCTGGAACAGAAGCAGCGCGGCGCCTACCGAGGTAACCGGATGGGGATGATCTTCCAGGACCCGATGACCTCGCTGAACCCGGTGTACACGATCGGCTGGCAGCTCAGTGAGGCCGTGCGGACGCACAACAACATCTCCAAGAAGGCGGCCAAGGCCCGCGCCGTGGAGTTGCTCGCCCTCGTCGGCATTCCACAGTCGTCCAAGCGCGTCGATGCGTTCCCGCACGAGTTCTCCGGTGGCATGCGCCAGCGCGTGATGATCGCGATGGCGATGGCCAACAACCCGGATCTGTTGATCGCCGACGAGCCGACCACGGCGCTCGACGTGACGGTCCAGGCCCAGATCCTGGAGACGCTCGAGCGGATCCAGGCCGAGAGCGGCATTGGCATCATCCTGATCACCCACGACCTCGGCGTCGTCGCCGGGATGTCGGACCGGATGCTGGTGATGTATGCCGGCTCCGTGGTCGAAGACGGCACGGTCGACGAGATCTTCTACGAACCGCGGATGCCCTACACCGCCGGTCTACTCGGGGCCATCCCGCGTGCCGGCGCGGCTGGGCGACTCAACCAGATCAAGGGCACGACACCCTCGCTGATCAACCTCAAGCCGGGGTGCAAGTTCTCAGGGCGCTGTCCGCTGGTGGTCGACGTCTGTCAGCAGACCGAGCCTGAGCTGGTCCCGACCGATCAACCAGCCCACCTCGCCCGCTGCCATCGGACCAAGGACCTGATCGGCGTCGATGCCTCGGCGATGTTCCTGCAGGAGACGGCGGGATGAGCGACACGATCCTGTCCGTCAAGAACCTGGTCAAGCGCTTCCCGATCCGTGGTGGCGTGCTCGGCCGAGCCCAGGCGTATGTCGAAGCCGTTTCCGATGTCTCCTTCGACCTCTGCCGTGGTGAGACGCTCGGGCTCGTCGGTGAGAGCGGTTGCGGCAAGTCCACGACGGCACGCACCGTGCTGCGCTTGCTCGAGCCGGACTCCGGCAGCATCGAGTTCGAGGGTCGCAACATCGTCGACGTCGGGGCCAAGGAGATGCGCGGCCTGCGACGTGAGATGCAGATCGTGTTCCAGGACCCGTATGCCTCGCTGAACCCACGCTGGCAGATCAACGAGACCATCGGCGAAGCGATGTTCGTCCACGGCGGCACCACCCAGAAGCAGCGTGCCGACCGCGTCGCCGAACTGCTCCAGATCGTCGGCCTCTCACCTGAGCACGGCAACCGCTACCCCCACGAGTTCTCCGGCGGTCAGCGCCAGCGCATCGGCATCGCGCGGGCGCTCGCCCTCGAGCCGAAGCTCGTGATCCTCGACGAGCCGGTCTCTGCGCTCGACGTGAGTGTCCAGGCGGGGGTCATCAACCTGCTCGAGGACCTGCAGAGTCGCCTCGGTCTGTCGTATGTGTTCGTCGCCCACGACCTGTCCGTCGTGCGCCACATCTCCGACCGTGTCGCGGTCATGTACCTCGGCAAGATCGTCGAGATCGGCGACCGTGACTCTGTCTACGACTCGCCCAGCCACCCGTACACGCAGGCGTTGCTGTCGTCGGTCCCCGTCGCCGATCCCCGCCTCGAGCGAGCCCGCACCCGTGTCGTGCTGCACGGCGATGTGCCGTCGCCTGTCAGCCCGCCCAGCGGCTGCCGCTTCCGGACCCGGTGCCCCATCGCGCAGGAGATCTGCGCGCAGGAAGAGCCTGCGCTCGTCGATCGCGGTCAAGGACATCCAGTGGCCTGCCATTTCGCTGCGGTGGCCGTCGAGGGCCTGCCGACGGTGGCTGGTTAGGCGCTCGCGCCGATAGGCTCGTCCACCGTGCGCGACCTCGTCCTCTACGTCACCATCGTCATCAACGTGCTGTCCCTGTTCGGCATGGTGGCCGGCATCTTGATGCACAGCGGTCGTGGTGGCGGACTGTCGGACATGTTCGGTGGCGGTGGTGGAGCGGCGCTCGGGTCGACCTCGGCCGAGCGCAACCTGACCCGGATCACGACAGTGCTCGGGCTGGTCTGGATCTTCACGGTCGTCGCCCTGGGTTTCCTGTTGGTACGCGATTGACGGGGCGATAGCCTCGGAGGTCACCACGTCGAAGTGGCGGAATAGGTATACGCGCTAGCTTGAGGTGCTAGTGGGAGAAATCCCGTGGGGGTTCAAGTCCCCCCTTCGACACCAGGTTCGTGGGTTCCGGTGGGTCACAACCCCCAAAGCCCATGTCGGAGCGGTGTCCCCGGAAGGGGGCCTCTCGACACCTCCAGAGTGTAGAAATGACTGCCCTCGAAGACGTCCCTCTGCAACGCCTCGCGGAGTCTCATGTGCGCTGTGAGGAGGCTCCAGGTGTGGCACGAGTGCTCACTCCAGCAGGACGCTTGTGACAGCGATGACGTCGTCGATGTTCGACGCTGTTGATCGGGCCCGGTGGGTGAGGTCGCGGAAGATCGGGACGGTCGCACCACGCAGTCGTTTGCGGTCCTTCTTCGACATCTCTCCTGACATGGTTGCGAGGTCATCGGTCGAAAGACCGGCGGCCAGTGAGAGCAGAAAGACGAGGTCGTGTTGGTGCTTGAGTCGTTCGCCGAGTGTGAGCGAGATGATCTCCTTCGAGCCTGCCGCTTTGGCGATGATCGCGCCGAGCAGAGACGGGCAGCGGAAGGTCACCTGGCGACTGATCCAGTCGATTGTGACGTGGAACGTGCGGTCGAGAGCCTGGGTGGTGCCCGGTGCCTAGTGGTCCCGCGCGTTAGAGCGCGCGCCGGTAGGTCAGGTGGTTGGGCTCCAGCGGTCGGCCCACTTGACGAGTTTGACGGTGATCACGAGCGCGACGGCGAGCGCGATCTGGTCGAGTCGGTGGTGGATGAACCGGTCGGTGTTGCGGCGTAGT
>JANXUX010000053.1 GCA_025351965.1 Actinomycetes bacterium
CACGGTGTGGGGCACCAACGGCAACTGCACCATCCCGACGACGGCCACCGGCATCGTCACGAATGCCACAGCCGTCAACCCAACGGCGCCCAGCTACGTCACGTTCTTCCCAGCCGATGCGCCTCGCCCGACGGCGTCGAACCTGAACGTCGTCGCGGGCTCACCGCCCACGCCGAATCAGGTGACCGTCGGCCTCTCCGCCGACGGCAAGGTCAGCACGTACAACAACGGCGGCACGCTCGACCTCATCGTCGACATCGTCGGCTACTACCAGGCTGCGGTGGTCGACGTCCCGACCACGACCACACTCCCTGCTCCGAAGCAGTTCACCCAGTACTTCAACGGCGCAGACGCCTACCCAGTCGGTGCCAACATCGTCCAGACATCCCAGAACTGTGTGCGGATCCAGGGTCCATTCCTGACGGCCACCCTGCCGCTCGACCTGCCGACCGGCGCCATCGTCGACCTGGTGCAGGTCCGCTACCTCGACCAGACAGCGGGCACGCTCCGGTTCAACCTGGCCTACGCCGAGCCGGGCATCACCACGTCCGAGGTCAACTTGATGCCGTCGGCACTGGATTCGATCGGGACGAACACCACCGACTTCCACAAGTCCGATCAGTTCACGATGATCGCCCACCCGCCGGCCGGCTCGACGGCGCAGTACTACATCACGGCGCTCAGCCTGACGGGCACCGGCACCGCGACATCTGTGGCGTTCTGCGGCGCGTTCGTCACGTACACGCTGCCCTGATCCGAGCCGGCGGTCCGCCCTCGCGCCGGTCTGCTGCGTGAGGGCGGACGGCCCCGGGTGCTGTTGCGCCCGGACCCTCGGTCCCGGTCCGGTGCGGAGCCACTACGGGAACGACTGGCCGACCATCGTCTCGCTCATCGCCCACAACCGTCGGGCCGCCTCCACGTCACGTGCATGTTCGGCGGCAACACCGAGGTGGCAGTCCTCCAGGTAGGCACCTCCGTGGTCGATCAAGGCGGGCTCGGTCGCCGCCCAGACCGTCGTCGCCGCACCCGCCGGGATGGACTTCATCACCACTGCAGCCGGCTTCTCGACCGATTCAGCCTGGTCGGTCGTCGGCGCGGACGTGTTCGCCGAGGTGTCCCCCGGACCAGTCCGGCGTGAGCCCCGGCTCATCAGCGCCTTGAAGTCTCCGGGTTCGAGGTAGCGGGCGAGGTTGGTGCCGATCATGCCCGGATGCACGGCGTACGAGTGCGCGCCTGACGCGGCCAGGCGGCGGTCCAGCTCCAGCGTGAACAGGATGTTGGCGGTCTTGGACTGACCGTAGGACTCCCACTTGTCGTAGGGACGCTCGAGGTAGTTCGGGTCGTTCCAGATGATGTCGGACAGCATGTGCCCGGCGGAGCTGAGGTTGACCACGCGCGCACGGTCGGCTGCCGCGAGGCTCGGCCGGAGCAGATTGGTGAGCAGGAAGTGGCCGAGGTGGTTCGTACCGAACTGCATCTCGAAACCGTCCGTCGTGCGGTGGAACCCGGTGCCCATCACGCCGGCGTTGTTGATCAGGAGACCGAGTCGGTCGGTGTCGGCAAGGACGCCCGCAGCAAAACCACGCACGCTGGCGAGGTCCGTCAGATCGAGCGTACGCACCTCCGTCAGCACACCCTGGTGGCGTTGCTCGATGCCGGCGACGACGGACCGGGCGGCCTCGACATCGCGGACGGCAAGAATCACCCTGGCTCCGACCGAGGCCAACGCTCTCGCCGTCTCCGCGCCGATGCCGGAGGAAGCGCCGGTGACCACTGCCGTACAGCCGGACAGATCGACGCCGACCAGCACCTCGTCGGTCGTCGTCTCCGGTCCACGGGCTGATGCGTCGCGAGGGGTCACCCGGTCATCATCGCGTCGGGCCGGACCCGGTAGCGGATCGAACCGACGTCGCCGTGCAACGGGTCAGAGGTCGGCGCGACAGTCGGTGCAGAGGCCGCCGACGAGTGATGTCGGTGCCCACTGGAATCCGCACCCGCCGGCACAACGCACCATCGGCACCGGTGGCTTGCGCGTCGACGTGGACGGACGTGGCGCTCGTGTGCGTGGCGCGCGCGCCGCCGGCACCTTGGCCATCGACGACCGCGGGCTCACCGCGAAGTCGCGGTTGTCGACCTGGTGCCACCACCACTCGCGGCCCGGCAACTCGTACATGATGCCCGGTCGGTCGAGCGACTTCAGCTGGTCCTTGATCCACGGCGCGCTGCGGTCCAGCCATCCCTTCCACTCGACGGCACGAGTGTGCTGGTACCCGGCAACTCGCGGCGATTCGGTGTACTCGTAGTCACCCGAGACCGCACCGACCCAGACCTCGTGACGCTTGGGGTTCGGGGAAACGACGAGGTCACCGGGGCGGATGTCGGTTGCGAAGAGCATCAGCGTGGATCGCGATGCAGCGACACCGATCATCTGGCCGGAGTCGATGATCGCCTGGTCGATCTGCGCCGGCGTCACGTCGCGGACATTGCCGATCATCTCGTAGCGGAGGCCGATCTGCCCGGCCAGACGCATCGGATCGATCTCCGTCGCGCCGTCCCCCGCTCGAATCAACCACACGCGTCGCATACATCCACGGTATCGGCCGGTTGTCCGAGCGAGGGCACCGCACGTCGGGGTGCCCGAATCCGGATCTCACGAGTCGAGACCTCACGGATCGAGAATCGTCATCTCCCCCGGGATCGCCGACATCGCCGCGTCATGGGCGGTGGCGGTCTGCCCCTCGATCAGCTCCATGCGCTTCGGCAGGGTCGCGAACACCACGACGACCGTGGCCGCGGCGATGCCGGCGCCGACCACGAACGCTGTCCGGATCGCCGTTGCCTGCTGGGCGACCGTGCGCACCAATTCACCCGCGGCATCGGCCACCCCACCGGACGCAGCGATGCTCGCCAACACCGCCAGGCCGACCGCGCCGCCGATCTGCTGTGACATCCCATAGACACCGGCGACCACACCCTGGTCGTGCTGAGCGACGCCCGACGTCACGGTCGTGATCAACACCACGAGGGTGATCCCGAGGCCGAGCCCCACACCGAACGTGCCCGGCAGCACGGAGGTGACCCACCTCGCCTCGTCGGACGATCTGGCCAACCAGGCGCACGACAGGCCGATCATGACGAACCCGACCACCGCCTGACGCCGCAACCCGAGGCGGTCGACCAACCACGCGCTGATGTTGACACCGATGCCGAAGCCGACCGGCAGGCCGAGCACCGCCGCCCCCGATTCGCCGGCGCTGTACCCGAGGACGTCCTGCAAGAACAACGCCGTCAGGTATACGGTCGCATTGCTGAGCACGGCGATCATCACGAGTGGTACCAGGGCAACCGAACCGCGTCGGCGCAGGACCCGGAACGGCAGCAGCGGCTGAACCGTGCGGCGCTCGATCGCGATGAAGACCAGCCCGAGGACGACCCCGCCGACCATCGGTCCCCACGACATCGCCGAGCTCCAGGTGCGCGACTCGGCCTCGCTGACCCCGAAGATGATCAGTCCGCTACCGAGGGTGATGGTGATGGCGCCCGGTAGATCGAGCTTCTGGCGCAGCACCTCCTGGGACACGCGCGGCAGCCAGCGCAACCCACAGAGGACGGCGATGAAACCGACGGGCGCGTTGATCAGGAAGATCGAGCGCCACCCGAATCCCGATGTCAGCAGCCCGCCGAGCAGGAACCCGACGGCGCCACCCAAAGATCCTGTCGCGGCCCAGAGGCCATAGGCCCTGCGTCGCCCGGGACCCTCAGCGAACGTGGACGCAAGGATCGAGAGCGTGCACGGCGAGATCGCGGCCGCGCACAGTCCCTGCAACGCGCGCGCGCCGACGAGCTGCACCGGCGATTGCGCGGCGGCCCCGATGATCGACGCGACGGTGAAACCGGCGATGCCGGCCACGAACAGCGTGCGGCGGTCGAACAGGTCGGCCACCCGTCCGCCGAGCAGCAGGAACCCGCCGTACGTGAGTGCGTAGGCCGTGATGGTCCACTGCAGGCTCGAATCGTCGAATCCCAGCGCCGCACCGATCGTCGGGTTGGCGACAGCGACGATGGTGACATCGATCGCCAGCAGCAACTGCGACAGGCAGAGCACCGTGAGGACCACAGTCGGACGTGACGACTGGGCGACGCCTGTCGGGGCCTCGGTCATGGGATGGGTTCGACTCGCTTTCCGATGATCGACGACAACGACACGCGCCGCGTGGCCGACGACGCCACGGGGGGACGCTACCGACGACCGACTAGAACATGTTCCAGTCTGCCCTGTCACCGACTCCCGGCCCGCACCGGACCGGCACCGGTACAACGCCCGCCGACACCGACCCGGACCAGATCGCGTGGGTAGTGTCCGCCCGATGCGAGCCGTGCGATGTGAGGGAGGCGCACCCGTCGTCGCCGAGGTGGACCAGGCACACGGCGAGGGCGTGCGCGTCACGGTTGCCTCGGCCGGCATCTGCGGATCCGACCTGCACCTGCTGCCGTGGAACCTGCCGGCAGTGATGGGCCACGAGTTCGCCGGTACGTTGGCCGACGGCACTCGGGTGGCCGTCGAGCCCATCGTGCCCTGCGGTGCGTGCCCGCCTTGTATCGGCGGCGATGTCCAACTCTGCATCGTCGGCCCGACGATGATCATGGGCATCGGCCGCGACGGCGGTATGGCCGACGAATGCGTCGTTCCGGTGTCGTGCCTGGTCCGGCTGCCCGACGGGGTCTCAGTACGTGACGGATGTCTGGTCGAGCCGCTCGCCGTCGCCGTGCACGCAATGCGGCGCGCCCACCTCACCGGCGGACAGCGCGTCGGTGTCATCGGCGGCGGTTCCATCGGTCTGGCGTCAGTCGTTGCCGCCCAGGCCGCGGGTGGCCTTGTCGATCTGGCTGCCCGGCACGACCGCCAACGCGCAGCCGGCGACCGGCTGCGCGCCGGGGTGCTCGGAGATGGCGGGTACGACGTCGTGATCGACGCCGCCGGCACGTCGATGTCATTGGCTCAGGCAATCGATCGTTGCCGACCCGGCGGCACGGTCGTGATGGTGGCCACCTACTGGGACGGCGACCTGTCGGTGCCCAGCGTGGGCATGACCACCAGGGAGGTCACGCTCGTTCCGGCCAGCATGTACGGGCGAGTCGGCCCATCGCGCGACATCGACGTCGCTGCTGCGCTGCTCGCCACGCGTCCCGAGATCGTCGACGCGATCATCACCCACCGCTTCCCGCTCGACGCCGCAGCCGAGGCGTTCGCCGTCGCCCAGGACCGATCGGCCGGAGCGATCAAGGTCGTGCTCGAACCCTGATGTGCGGGGTCGGCTACATGCTCGGCAGGCCGAGCATCGCGAACAGCTGGCCCATGCCGGTGAACTGGGCGATGCACAGACCGAGCTCGATGAACTGCGCCGGGCTGAGGTGCTCGAGCGTCTCCTCGACCAGCGCCTTGTCGACGCGTGCATGATCGAGTCGGTACACCTCGGTGAAGCGCATCGCCGCTGCTTCGGCGGGCGTGAATCGGTCATCATCGAGACGGCCACCGAGCACGGCATCCACGTCGTCGTCGTCGACGACCGGGACACCGGCTGCATCGCGGAAGCGGCCGCCGAGGCAGAACATGCACCCGTTGCGCGCCGCGATCCGCAACCGGCAGAGCTCCTTGGTCCGCAACGCGAGCGACGACGAGTCGTTGACGACGGGCTGATAGAACGCGAACCATTGGTCGATCAGACCGGGTGCGTGCTCGAACTGGCCATAGAACGTCTGCATCCCGCTGCTGCGGATGCGGTCGGCCCGCGCCGGGTCGAACTCGGTGACGGGCGTCAGCATCGGCTGCGGGATCGCGCAGTCGGTGACGGATCGGAGATCAGCTGCCATCGCGGGAGCGTAGGTCTACGAACGTCAGCGGACCGAGGCGGATCACCCGGCGTCGCCCGCGGCCGATGGTACGCTGCGCTCGCCTCGACCACGTGGAGCGCCCGGCGAGCGCACGCCCGACGAGCTCGAACACGGAACGTGCCCGGCTCGGGCACCTCTCACAGGGATGGTTTGCATGTTGACGTCACGTCGCCCGGCCGTATGGCTCGGGGTCTCCGTTCTGCTCACGATGATGAGCGCTGTCATCGTCCCGGCGGCGGCTCCAGTCGCGCTGGCCATCCCACGCTCCACCCATCGCACCGTTGCGCGTCGGACCGATCCGTCCGACGGCAGCGAGCACAACGGTCACTACTGCGACGGTTGTACGCCACCGCTGCTGTACTCAGGCGGCCCTGTGATGGACACAACCGGACCGACAGGTGTGACGATCACCCCCATCTACTGGATCCCTGCCGGCGCCACGCCGTTCCCGGGTCAGTACCAGACGATCATCAACCGGTACATCGCCGATGTGGCAGCCGACAGCGGGACCAGCACGAACGTGTACTCGATCAACGCCGAGTACTACGGCGAGGACGGCGGCACACAGACGAACATCGCCTACACGATCAGCCCCGGCACCCCGATCATCGACACCGAGCCGTTCCCGGCAGACGGGTGCGACGTCCTCGAGGCGTACACAGGCTGCCTGACCGACGACCAGATCCGCGCCGAGTTGGAACGCGTGACCCAGGAGAACGGCGTCACCACCGACCTGGCCAACTTCTACCCGATGTTCTTCCCGCCGGGCATCATGACCCAGGACCTCGACGGCTCGAACTCCGACTCGGCGTACTGCGGCTACCACCGCGCCTTCGACGTCGCGTCCGGCACGATCACCTATGGCAACGAGCCGTTCGAGGCATCGGGCTGCGACGCCGGCCAGGCGCCGAACGGCGATGCCGTCGCCGATGGCGCGATCGGCACGCTCAGCCACGAGATCAACGAGGCGCTCACCGACCCGACCGACACGACCGCCTGGAACGACTCGAGCGGCAACGAGATCGGCGACATCTGCGCCAACGACTACGGCGAGGCCCTCGGCTCCACCGACCCGGACAATCCCGACACGACCCTGTACAACCAGGTCATCAACGGCTCGTTCTATTACACCCAGACCGAGTTCAGCAACGCTGCGTTCGCAACGCTCGGTGCCGGCAACGGCTGTGTGCAGAACGCCGATGCGGTCGGCGCACCGGTCGACACGACCTCGACAGCCGTGGGTTCGGTCTTCACGTTCGCCTACCCGAACGGCCTCGATGCCGACGGCACGTCAACGTCGGACATCTCCACATCCGTGTCCGACAAGGCCCACAACATCATCGAGGGCGACACGATCAACTTCTCGATCTACGCAGTGAGCGGCACCGGCGAGTGCGGCACCCTGAGCGCCCGCTCCGTCCCAACGGGTGTCGACGGATACGCGAACATCACCTACACGTCGTCCAAGGACGACATCGTGTGCGCCGTCGTCGCCACCGACACCCAGGGCGGTCAGGCCTCGACGGGCACCGTCTACCAGGGGGCCACGCAGTCGCTCGCGCCGACGGCCACCGACACGTTCCCGACGTACCTCGTACCCGGCGCCGATCCGGTGCTGTTCACGACCGAGTTCACCAACCCGACCGACGCGGCCATCGTCAACGCCCAGGTTGATTTCTCGATCTTCCCGGCCGACGGCGCGACCGACAACGTCACGGCGGACCAGATCCAGCTCGCCTACTCCATCGATGGCGAGACCGGTCCCTTCACGCCGGTGGCGCTCGCCGGCTCGACGGTGGGCGAGGGCGGCATCGAGGGCACGCTCGGCGATGCAGCCGGCACCTCGGTGAACGCCAGGTCGACGCTGACGATCACCTACCAGATCTCGCTCGCCGACACGGTCGTGAACTCCGGTGACGGCCCGCTGATGAGCTTCGAGGCCTACCTCGATCAGGTCAACCCGGCGTCCGGCGCCGGCACCAACCTGGCCGACACGGCATCGACCGACGTCGATGTCGCGTCGACCGGCGACGCCTCGCCCGACACAGCGTCGATCGACACTTCGTCGGGCGACACGGCATCTGCGGACACCTCCGACGGCTCCTCCTCCTCCACGAGTGATTCAGCCACCGGCGGCACACATACCGACGACAGCGCTCTCTCGGATCGCTCGTCGGATGGTTCGTCTGCAGTCGGCGTGGTCGTCGTTGTCGTGGCGCTCATCCTGATCGGTGGCGTTGCGTTCTTCGTCGTCCGCAGGCGTCGCGGCCGGTAGCGCTGCGGGGGGCCGCTGCAGCCAGTTCGCTGCCGCTACTTCGCTGCCGTGAGCTCGACGATCAGGCCGTCGGGATCGCGAAAGCGTACGTTCCAGCTGGCGGCCTCCTCGATCAGGTCCCCGGCGGGCACACCGGCTGCGGCGATCGCGTCCCGATGCCGATCGAGGTCGTCACGGTCCTCGACCGCGAACGAGAGGTGCTCGATCTGCGCAGTCGATGATCCCGCCACAAGACCGTTCTGCAACCCGATCACGAACCGACCGGTCGGGCTGCGCAGCGCGGCGTAGTCGCCACCGCTGAAGGTTCCCCGAGCCATCGTTTCCATGCCGAGCACAACGCCGTACCACTCGACGCTCGCGTCGATGTCGCTGACGACGATCTGCACGTGCGAGAAGCCCTTGATCACACGGCGAATGTACTGAATCACCAGCACCCGAGCGGCGTCAGAGCCTGCGTCGAGCACGATCGACGTCGATGGCGGCTCCGATGGGCCGTCGATCGTGGAGGGTCACTACGTTCGAGCCGATTCTTCCACCGAGCCGCTGCACGCCAGCAAGGAGCACCCCCCATGTCCGGGACCGACCATCTCAGTAGCCTGCCCGTCCAGCACATCTTCAGCGCACATCTCGACATCGGCACGCCGACGTATCTGCGCAACGGCCCCGAGGGCACCAAGATCATCGTGACGATCACCGGCGGCACCATCACCGGCGACAAGGTCAACGGCGTGATCGTCGCCAACTCCGGCGGAGACTGGGTCTCGGTGGGTGCCACGGGCGCGATGCGCATCGACGTGCGCTTCACGATCCTGACCGACGATGAAGCGATCATCTACGTGTCCTACAAGGGTGTCCTCCAGGGCCGTCGTGCGCTGTGTGGCCCGCTGTTCGAGACCGGTGACGAGCGTTATGCGTGGCTGAACGCATCGCAGGGCATCGGCGTCGGCGAGTCCAGCGAATCCGGCGTCGACTACGACTTCTACCTCCTCGACTGAGATCGCCCGGCAGAACGGATCGACAGCATCAACACGGCTGCAGGGAGCACCACGAGTGAGCTGAGACTGACGACGTTGCCGATCGTGTCGGTTGTGTCGTAACGGTCCAGATGGCGCAGGTGGTGGACGAAGTGGGGGACGGCGTCGACCAACCACGCCGCTGCGACGGCGCGGACCACGAGCGCGTGCATCGTCACCACAGCGAAGACGGTCGCAACCGCCAACGCCAGGCTGAACTGCCCGACGTCGCGGACGAGGTGTTCGTTGTACGGGCCGTCAACTGCGACCCACACCCGTCCGAAGCCCGGGAAGTCGTCGTAGAACGCCCGCGGGAACAACGTCGCCCAGATGCCGACGAGCAGGCCCGAGAGCGTGAGGAAGACGAGGATGGCGCGCTGGAGCATGCGACAGTCGATCACATGCGTCGCGACGTCCGAACGTCGGACGCTCTGACAGATTCGCAGCCAGCGGGCGTGGTCGTTCGCGGATCTGGGTGTGCGATCGACCCACATCCGGCCCATGTGAACACCCAGTCGTCCGGTCCGGGCGGTCCGTGCCGACTCCGGCGCCGACGTCAGCGTGAGCGGAAGCGGTCCAACTGGCGGCGGTCGCGCTTGGTCGGCCGGCCCGACCCGCGCGGACGTGTGAACAACGGTGGGACGTACTCCTCACGTGGCGGGGGAGGTGGGCTGTGGTCGATGTAGCACTCGGCGGCGAGGGCGGCACCGAACCGCTTCTCGATGATCCTGACGACCTCGAACACGCGCTCGCGTCCACCCGCGCTGGCAGCCACGGTGTTGCCGACCCGCACGATCGTCGACGCCTTGGCCGGAGCGCCGTTGACGCGCACATGTCCGCCGGCGCACGCATCGGAGGCTGCCGTGCGCGATGTGTACGTCCTCACCGCCCACAACCACTTGTCGACCCTCGTGCTGTCCACCCCCAACGATTGCACACGGCCGGACCGTCACCCTCGTCGCGGAGCCTCGTCGCTGAGCCGCGTCGCTGATTGCGCCAGCGCCGCCAGCGTCGCTCGCGTCGGCGCGTCGATGTCGCCGGGACCCGACTGGGCGGCTTTGTCCGGGCCATTCCCACCGGGTTCGTCGATTTCGCCGACGCACCGGAGGCGATCACCCGTACCGCCTCACCATGACGCCGCACAAGCGTCAGCGATCGGGGTAGGTGACCGCGAGATGGACGACCGGTGAGTCGCCTTCGTCGAGGAGCTCGGCGCGGCGGATCGCGACCTTGAGAGGGACGATGTAGCGGCCGTCCTTGGGGAACAGCGACGTCGTCCAACTGCTGGCGCCGATCTTGGCCGTGACCGGGATCATGCCCCAGCCGTAACTGACGAACCTCGACTCCTCCCGGAGGAGACCGCACTCGTCTTCGGGGACGGTGATGAAATAGAACGGCGACGGTCCCCGCCAGAACCAGATCTCCCCCGTGAAGTCGAACTGCATTCGCCACCTCCTCGCCCGCCTCGACAGTACGCCGCGGCCTCCGTCATCGGCACGTCGCTCGACGGCGCCGCAACTGCGAACGGCAGTGGCAGCGATCAGCTCACCGCGTCTCCTCAGCAGCCTCTGACGATGTGTTCCTATCCGAACGCGCCCCGGCCGACAGCCGGACTCCCGTTCTGCAGTGAGTAATCGCCGCCGACCGAATCGACGAACCGTGGGTCGTCATCGCTGCTGGTGGTCGAGTCGACGATCGTGAACTCGCCGTCGCCGGTGATGTCGACGACGTCCGTGCCGTTCGCCCACATGATCGACGACGTGATCGAGATCGACGAGCCGGCCTCGAGCGCGATCGCCCCGCCACCTGGCACATCGGGACAGACATGGCCGACGAGCGTGATCCGATCAGCGGTGACCCTCGAAGGGCCGGGATCGCCGCCGTCGACGTAGATCGCAGCGCCAGGACGACCGTCGGTGGAGCATCGGTTGGCCACGAGCAGGTCGCCGGTCATCGTTCCGGCGGCACCTTCGTCCCAGAACACGCCCGACCCGAGTGAGGGTGCGAAGTTGTCGGTGACGACGTTGCCGGACAGCGTGGCTTCCACGCCGGCGACGAGGATGCCACCGCCCCATCCGTATCCCACGGTCACGCCGATCACGTTGGCGCTCACGATGTTGTCGCTCACCGTGTTGTCACGGGCCGACAGGTAGAGGCCGCCGCCGTGATCACTGTGGCCGATGTTTGCCTCGATGCGGTTGTCGGCGATCACCGCCGCCCGGCCACGCACCTCGACGCCGCCGCCGCGGCCAGCTTCGTTGTCATGCACGAAGTTGTCTTCGATCCGCACCGTCGGCGAACCGCCGTCGTAGTCGACGGCGTCGGCGTGGATGCCGCCGCCACGACTGTCGTCGTCGAACGCACGCGTGCGGTTGCCGTACACCTCGTTGTGCGAGATGACCAGTTCGCCGTCGCCCTGCTGTTGGGCGTGGACACCGCCACCGGTTCCTCCACCGTCGGAGTAGTCGGTGCCGAGACCGACGCCGCCGGTGAGTGTGAACCCGTCGAGCACGGTCGGCTCGTCGGACATCACGTGGAGTTGGACGGCCGGATCCTCACCGCCACCGTCGATCACCGTCCGGTTGGCAGCGGCGTCGCGCGTGGCGAAATCGGCGCTGAACCCGCCGAGCAGCGTGAGGTTACGCGCGTCCAACGCCGTGAACGAACCGAGCGCCACGTTCTCGGTGTAGGTGCCGGCGGCGACCTGGATCACGTCGCCGGCGTGTGCGGAAGCGATGGCAGCATTGATCGACCGGTAGGTCCCGTCCCCGCCGACGCACAGCACACCGGATCCGCACGGATGGGCCTCGCCGTTGTCGGCGCCGCGTGGGCCCTTGCCGACGAGGGCAGGTGCGTCGTCGGGCATCGCGAACTCGCCGGCCGGGGCCGGGGCAGCCGACACGGTCGTCGACGGTGAAGGCGACGAGCCACCCGTCGCGGACGACGTCGGAACAGAGGACGACGCGGCCTGTGTCACGCCGTCCGACTCGAACGCCCCGAGATCGGGCGCGCCGTCGTCGGGACGAGCCTGCGCAGTGCCGCCGTCGGCGTACTCCTCGGTGACCGTCAGCCCGATCGCCTGCAACTCGTCCGGGGCGGCGTCAGCGGTGTCGACCAACGGGCTGCCGGCGCCCGGCCTCAGGTCGCCGCCCGGTTCATCGACGAACCCGGGGTCGTTGTCCGAGTTGGACAACAGCCCCTCCGTGCCGGTCACCGTGCCGGTGGTGTCGTCTGGATACCGCCACTCGGCGATGCCCGGCGACGCCCAGTTGACACCGAGCCGGATCGTGCCTGCAGACCGACCCCAGTCCAGCTCGGTGGGTGTGGCACCGGGCGTGACCGAGCGCACGAAGAAGACGTTGTCGGTGATGAAGGCCGACTCATCGTTGGTGTCCAGGTCGAACAGCGAGGTCTGGTAGCGGCCGACTCCCCCGGCACCGTCCTGGTCGGCGCGCACCACCACCGTGTTGTGCACGAAGTACAACACGCCCTTGCGGTAACCATCCGTGACGCCGCTGTCGCCGCCGTAATGGATCATGTTGCTGAGGTCTGCGCCGTTCGTCGCACCGTCGTTGATGATCACGTTGCCGTACACGAGCGTGGTGCGGTAGTCGGGGTCGTTGGCTGCCAACGGCGACGAATCCTCGGCGTCGACCAGGTCCAGCGAGCGTGACCCGCCGCTGATCCGGTTGTAGCGCACGACGGTGCCCGACGAGCGGTCCTTGAGCGCGGCGCCCAACGCACCGGGCGCCAGCGGCCCGATGTCGTTGTACTGGAACACCATCCCATCGGCCTCGGTGTAGATGTTGTGGCGTTGATCGGGTCCCACCTCCGGTGTGCCGTTGTCGTGCACGTACGAACGCTCGAGCACGATGTCGCGCGACCGCGTCTCCTCGTCACCCCCGGATGCAACGAACAGTCCATTGCCGTTCGACTCCAACTCGACGCCACGAATGGTGATGTGCTCACCGCGCTCGACGAAGATGCCGGCTGCATTCTCGAGGTACGGCACGGTCACGCCATCGGACCCGGTGTAATCAGCCGTGTAGAGGGCGTTGCGGATGTGCAGCCCCTGGATCACCACGTACTCGGGCTTGTCGCCGTACGCATCGTCACCGCCCAGGCTGACCTGGATCAGGGCGCGCGCTTGGCCCTGGACCGTTGCGTAGCCCATGTCGGGGCTCGCGGTGGCATCCTCGCCGTCGATCACCGGCAGTTGACCATCCGGACCAGCCACACCGCACACCACGATCGGGGCGTCCGCTGTGCCCTGCCCCTGGATCAGGAACTTCTCGTGGTACGGCTCATCGCGCCAGAAGATGCGTACGGAGTCACCCGCTGCGAGCGTCGCCCACGGCACATCACCGATCGACGCAAAAGGCTGGTCCGGCCCGACCGCGTAGTCGGTGCCAGGACCGGTGTGCTCACAGGACAGGGGTTGGAGCGCGCCACTGTCGCCCAGCGGACCGGAGATGGTCGTTGCGTCAGCCATGACAACCGTGGCTCCACTGCCCGTCGCCACCGACGAGTCGATCGGCGCTGCACCGTCCGAGCAGCCGGTGAGCAACGCTGCCACCACGAACGCTCGGGCCAACCCGCCAGCGGTCGACGAGAGGCCAGCGCCTCGCGCCGGGGGACCGGTGTCGTCCATGGGATGCTCCTTGAGGTCGCAGCGATCACAGACCGCAGCTGCGGTACGCAGTTCGTCGATTGTGCGAAAACCTACTCGGGCCCGCGGACCGACGGCGCCCGAGGCGGGTCAGAGCGGTGTCGTCCAGCTCCAGGAGCGTCCTCGACGCCGATCTGGCTCGCTCGGGTATCCCGTCACGACCGGCGCCTCACAGACAAGTCGGCGGTTCTGAGGACTCTGGTGACTGATCGTTGATTGCGCCGGACGCGCCGTGCGAATCGTTCGTCGAAAAGTCGTCGCCTGGCTCGATGAGGCTGGCCGATGCCGGGCGGCTGAGATCGAGATGGTCACCGAGCGTTGGTCCGCCGTACCACGGCCCGTTCCCCGTCGTACAGCCGGCCTGGGTCGCTGTTGAGTTCTGGCGTTCGTCGATCACGCCCTCGATCATCACGGGGATCGACAGCTCGGTCCCGAGTGCAACGACGCGGCGAGCTCTGGCGATTTCTGTCTGCGCCGAGTAGTTGGTGCCGATGGGAGAGGCGTCGAACGCCAATGCTTCGACGCGCAGACCTGCCAGTGTCGTCGTCGCTGCCCACCCGGAACCAAGTCCACCGAGGATGATCCGCGCTCCTGCTGCGGCGAGGGTTTGGAGCGCTGCTCGCGTCGTCGCCGACGCAGACTGCAGTTCGCTTTCGCGTACCTTGAGCCAGAGGCTGCTCCCGGCGACGCGCAACCGCACGATCACTGGTGCAAGCACGTCGAGGAACTCTGAATCGGCGAGCTGCTTGGCGTTGACGTCGATGAACAGTTCGATGGCCCGCCCTGCGCGGTGCCATCGCTCGAATTGCAAGAACGCCGTGGGGTACACATATCGGGCGAGGTCTCCGTAGGCGTTGGCGCGCTCCACGTCGGAGATGAAATCGATCAGGTCCCATGTGCCACCGTCAGGTCGTAGCCAGCGAACTCGGACGTTGACACCCACGATCGACTGGTCGGCCAAGGACACGATCGGCTCGTAGTAGACCACGAATTCGTTCCGATTCACAGCGCGTTGCACGTCAGACATTTTCGATGTGGGGTGCCCGAGCACCGCTTCGATCGTTGCCCGGTCGCGCTCAGGGCGGATGACTGCCACGATGGCTGTGACCGCACCGTCGTCGTCGCTGATCACCGTGAGGGTGGTCTGCACGTCGACGATCGCGCCTCCTCGGGTGATGTGTCTCGCGTCCGAGATCCATCGGCCCGAGGTGTCGATCTCTGCTCGTACGGGCGCGAGCTCGAGTGGTTCGAGTGATCTGACGACGCTTTGCAAGGTATGACCCAACACCTCTCGTTCGGACCATCCGTAGAGACGTTGCGCCGCAGGGTTCCAACTCAGAACGTGGAGGTCGGGATCTGTGACGATCACGGCGTCGGACACTTCGTTGATCACGCCGTTGACGAGCTGGCGCATCAGATGTGGAGGATCGACGATCTCGCGGACGCTGACGATCACCACCGGGAGTTCATCGAGGTCACCATCCTCGGAACGGATCAGGGTGACGATCTCTGCGCCGGTGGTCGTGAGGAGCGAGACGACCTGTGGACCAGGGGCGTGGCCAGCCGAGAGCATCTCCATCCGAGCCTGTGCCGCCGGGTGCGATGACGGGGCAAAGACGTCGAGGATGTCGTGACCGACGACGTCGCCCAGTTCGTCGGTCATCATCAGGTCCAACATCCCGCTGTCCGCGGCAACGATCTGCGCGTCATCGTGTGTGAATTCTCCGGATCGCGGATCCGTCTCGGCCTGTTGGGCCTCGCCGTTCGATTCTCCGGAGGCGGGCTCGAATCTGTAGCCGACGCCACGCACGGTCCGCAGCAGTCGGGGACGGGATCCGTTGATCTCGATCTTGGAACGCAGTCGATAGATGTGTTCGGTGACAGTCGCCGAGTTCTGCCAGCTGGTCCGCGAATGCCACACTTCTTGGAGAAGTTCGGCTCGAGTGAACGCCCGACCTGCGTTGGTCGCCAAGAACGCGAGGAGGTCGAATTCTTTCGCCGTCACGTCCACGTCTCGTCCGTCGAGCAGCACCATTCTCGAACTCAGGCGTAGCTCCAGTGGACCGAACCGAAGTACGTTCGCCGGCTGGCCGGGCGTGTCATCGCGTCGTTCGCTGATTCGCGTGAGCTCGACAACGGCCTGGCCAACGGCGGTTGCGCCGTCCCGGGCCGATTGGCTCACGTCGACGTGATCGGCGTGATGCGTCGACTCGCGATGTCCCGCTTTGTGGATCAAATCGTTGAGTTCGGACGCCCGACGACGCAGATCGAGCATCGCCCCTGTCTGCTCGGCAAGCATCGTCAACTGCTGCACCTGTTCGTCCGTGAACGTGCGCGGTGACGTGTCCAACACGCAGAGCGTCCCGATCGGCAACCCTTCGCGGCTGCGGATCGGTACGCCCGCGTAGGCCCGGATATTCGGTTCGCCGACCACCATCGGGTTCGTCGCAAAGCGACTGTCGAGGAGCGCGTCGTGGACAAGGAACGGTGCGCGCGGGTGAGCAATCGCATGGTTGCAGAACGCAATGTCCCGCGCAGTCTCGGTCATCTGGGTCCCGAGGCGTGCCTTGAACCATTGGCGGTCGGTGTCGAGGAGCGACACCAACGCAATTGGCGTCCCGAGCAGTTGCGACGCC
This sequence comes from Actinomycetes bacterium, assembly GCA_025351965.1. Taxonomy (GTDB): domain Bacteria; phylum Actinomycetota; class Acidimicrobiia; order Acidimicrobiales; family Ilumatobacteraceae; genus WLMZ01. The sequence goes on from JANXUX010000053.1 coordinate 16,486, forward strand.
AGGACGAC
>JANXUX010000058.1 GCA_025351965.1 Actinomycetes bacterium
CGTCGACCGGCAGCTCGCCGCCCTCGTCCTCGTTGAGCAACCCGCCGAAGACGACGGTGCCCTCCCACGCCTCGGCGGCCAGACGTTCCCGCAGTTCTCGGGCGATGGTCAGCGCTGAACCGTTGTACACGCCGACGATCACGGCGTCGACGTCCTCGTCGCTTGCCGCCCGGGCGACACCGGCCGGGGTGGAATCCGCCGGCATCAGCACGACCTCGCAGCCGACGCGCGGGAGTGCGCGAGCGAGTGCATCGCGGACGACGTCGTGCACCTCGAGCACGGCGAGTACGACGCGACGGCCGTCGAGGCGGGGGAGTGATCGTCCGACTCGCTCGACGAACCCGGCCATCAGGCCGGCTTTCCACGGCTCGAGCCGGCCGACATCGGCGGGCGGGAGGAGGTCGATGCGCCGATCGAGCTCGGCCGGCCCGGTGCGGCGGAGACCGAGCAGGACGGCCGCCGGGTCGGCCATGTCGATGCCGTCATCGGCGAGCAGGCGCAGCGCACGATCGCGATAGGTGAGTGCGTATTCAGCGCAATCGGCGGCGAGTCGATCGATGCGGGTCCAGTCGAAGAGATCGCCGGAGCGTCGTGCCTCGCGCTCGATCTCGCGGGCGAGCAGCTGGACCTCGATGTTCTCAGCGGCGCTCGGGATCCGCTCGGCTTCGGTCAGCGGCGTGACGTGGATCGCGTGGCCGGTCGGGCGATGGAGCTGGGTGGCGATGTCGACGTGCGCGGAAGTCGCGACGACGGCACGGTTGCGTTCGGAGTTGCCGAGCACCATGTCGACCGTGTTCCCGTAGATCATCGTGCCGACCGAGTTGCCCCGGCCGCGGATGTCGTCGAGCGCGAGGGTGACGACAGCGCGGTGCAGCGGCTGGTCGACGAGGCCGCCGTAGGAGTGGGCAAGGCGCACACCGCACATCGTCTCGATGACGTGCAGCTCGATCGCCGCCCATCCGACGTATGCGCCGTAGTGAGGTAGTTGCATGGCCGCACCGTCGTCGAGGTACGAGTGCATCAACGATCCGCGCTCGTGCAGTGCAGCCATGGCCCCGATCGCCCGGACGGTCGCCTCTGTGACCGCCTCGTCATCGATGCCCGGCCACTCGAACCCGAAGTACTGGCCGAGGTTGCCAATGGTGGTCGCCCCGACGGCCAGCGATGCAAGCGTGGTCGCGAAGCCGTTGGGCGTGCCGATCATGTTGTCGCCCATGTGCGGATGGCTCGGCGCAGCGTCCGCGACGCGGGCCCAGTCGTTCGCATCGAGCATTGGCCCGGTCTCTTTCGGGAACCCGGCGCGGCGGTCCGCCGGCATGCCCATCGCGCGTGAGATGCACAGCCCGAAGCGGTCGAGGGTGAAGCCTCGATCCGAGAGTGTCGACTGCACCTCGATGACCGCACGCTCGGTCGAGGGCCAGTCGGCCAGTCCGATGTGGGCGTGGTACATGACGGTGCCGTTGGCCTTGGCGCGCCGTTTGTGGTCGACCTCGCTGGCGGCGTCGTTGGCCTGGCAGAACAGGCTGCGCCGGACCGGAAGAGCGGCAGCCGCAGCTCGACCCTCGTCGAGCAGGTTCCGTCCGGGCAGCATCGGCAGAAGCTACTGCACGTCTACTCCGCGCGGACGCGGCCCTCGGGTTGCATCGACCAGCGGATCAGACCGGTCAACGCGTCGCCGGCGGGACCGACGAGCAGCTTCTCGCTGACCGGCAGGAACGGCAATCGCAGCGGCCATCTCGTCCACGCCGGCAGGAGCGCGACCGACGCTGCAGCGAGCAGCAGGTACGGCGGCCGCGCGGCGAGCGGCAACGGGGGCTCGACCAACAGGAACCGGGCCGCATCGCGGGCCTCGACGGTGCCATGCAACTCCGCGCGGAACTCGCCCAACTGGCGACGCAACATGCGCACCGTGACGGGCGGATCGACCACGCCGAGGCGGCGCGCGATCACGGCGGACTGGGCAAGGTACTCGTCGCATTCCGCCGGCGACAGGCGTCGGCTGCCGTACCGCTGGTAGGCCGCGAGGAAGCTGTCGGCCTCGGCCAGGTGCACCCAGTGCAGCAGGTGCGGATCGTTGGCGGCGTAGGGCCGACCGTCGGCGGCGACGCCGACGACGCGCTCGTGGACCCGGTGGACGATTGCGATGGCGCGGTCAGCCGTCTCGACGTTGCCGAACGAGGTCGCGGCGAGGAACTCCGACGTGCGCTGGAGGCGACCCCATGGATCGGCGCGGAAGTCGGAGTGTCCGGCAACGCCGGCCATGGCCAGCGGATGGAGTGATTGGAGCAGGAGGGCGCGCAGCCCGCCGACGAACATCGATGCGTCGGCGTGGACGACACGGATCGGGGTGTCCTCCGCGAACAGCCGTGGTCCGAGTGTGTCGAAGATCGCAGCGCCCTTCGCCTCCGGGTCATCACCGATGACGCGGCTGCGAATCTGCCCGGCTATCCACGCTCGGGCCGGCTCGACGTCGAGGACGCTCATTCGCGGCTCATCCGTCCACTGCGTGAGCACGCAGATCGGCCAGCGAGCTGTACTCGAGGGCCGAGACATGGGTGGACTGCAGGCGCACCTGTGGCGCTGCCCCGGCCTCGAGCGCCTCCTGCCAGCGCGGGGCGCACAGGCACCACTGGTCGCCGCCGCGCAGCCCGGCGAACCCGTATTGCGGCATCGGCGTGCTGAGGTCGTTGCCGACGCCTTTGCTGTAGGCCAGGAACTCGTCGGTCATCACCACACACACCACGTGTAGACCCGGGTCGTCTCCGTGGTTCTCGCAGCAGCCCGTGCGGTAGTAGCCCGTCAGGGGATCCTGCGAGCACGACTGGAGCTCGGTGCCGAGGACGTTGATCTGGGTCTGAGCCATACACACCATCGAACCACGGAATTTCCCCGAACCGCCCCATTCAGCTGCACCTCTACACTCACCCGATGCTCGACACCACGATCCGCGACTTCGCCCAGGCCAAGAACTATGGCACGATCAGCTTCCACCTCGCCGACGGCTCGATCGCCACCCATGTGATGTGGGTGCACGCCGACGACGAGCACATCTTGATCAACACCGAGGTCCATCGCGCCAAGTACAAGGCCGTTGCCGCCAACCCGAAGGTGACTGTCGTCGTCTGGGACAACGCCAACCCATATGCATACGCCGAGGTGCGTGGCACGGTCACCAGCGAGGTGCGCGGCGCCGAAGCGCTGGCGTCGATCAACGCGTTGTCCCAGAAGTACTCGGGCACGGACTACCCGGGCAAGATCGAGAGCGAGCGCGTCATCCTCAAGATCACCCCCGAGCGACAGCGCGCCCAAGGCCTCTGACGGTCGACGTCGCCGGTCGCCATCGACGGTCGCCGGTCGCCGGTCGCCATCGACGGTCGCCGTCGCCGATCAGCTCACGTTGACGTGCAGTAACTGGCCGATGCCGTAGGTGACGGCGCAGGCCAGCAGCAAGATGCCGACCTGGCGGGCCATCGTCAGCCAGCGGTTGCGATCGCCGAGCAGGCCAATGGCCTGTCCGAGCGCCGCAGCCGCGACGACGCCGATGGACACGGATGCGACTTTGGCCCCGGTGCCCGAGCCGATCATCCACGGCACGACCGGCAGCACGGCACCGACCAGGAAGCACAGCAGTGACAACGCTGCAGCCTGGAACGCCGACGGCAGGTCGTTCGGGTCGAGACCGAACTCCTCGCGAGCGTGCACCGCGAGGGCGGTCTCGGTCGATCGCATGACCTCCTCGGCAGCCTGCTTCGCCGTGCCCGGTTCCATTCCGTGTTCCTCGTACATCGAGGCCAGTTCGGCCTGCTCCGAGCGGCGGTTGACGACGTGCTCGTTGCGCTCGACGGCGACCTCGCGGGTCACCATCTCGTTCTGTGCGGAGATGCTGATCCACTCGCCGGCGGCCATGCTCACTGCGCCGGCGATGGCACCCGCGACGCCGGCGAGGCGGACGAGGCTGGCATCGACCCCGCTGCCCGAGAACCCGATCACGAGCGAGACGTTCGAGATCAGCCCGTCGCTCATCCCGAACACTGCGGCCCGGGCGAGCCCGCCGGACACGGAGCGATGGCCGGGATGCGCTTCGGGCTGGCGGCGGAACTGTCCTCGGGGCACTCTTCGACGCTACCCCGACGTGTCCGCCGCGTCGGCCTCGATCACCGACCCGTTCGCTCGTGACACACAGCGTCTGCGTCACGAGCGCTCGCCCACCCCGCCTGACCTGTGCAACGCCGGGTCGGCGCTACTCTGTGCGTCGGGCCGGAGTTCGC
>JANXUX010000060.1 GCA_025351965.1 Actinomycetes bacterium
CTGCCCGGCGCGGTCTGGTACGAGGATGCGTTGGCCGCTGCATCGCCGGACAAGCCCGCTGCGCCGACTTCGGCGGACGACCTGTACATCCTGTACACCGGTGGCACCACCGGCATGCCCAAGGGCGTGCTGTGGCGCAACGGCGACGCCGAGGTCGAGTGCTTCGGCGGCTCGCGGACAGCGGTCACGCCGGAGGACTTCGCCGCGGAGGCCGTCGGCGGTCTGCAGGCATTGCTGGCCCCGCCGTTCATGCACGGCGCCGGTCATTGGATGGCGTTCCGCACCTGGAACTCCGGCGGCACGGTGTTCGTGCAGGACTCCCCAGATCGGCTCGACCCCGTCGATATCTGGAGCCTGATCGAGCGCGAACAGCTCAACTTCCTCCTGATCGTCGGCGATGCGTTCGGCCGCCCGCTGCTCGACGAGTTGGACGCACACACCTACGACCTCTCCAGCCTCACGGTCATCCTCAGCGGCGGTGCGCCGCTGTCGGCGAACCTCAAGGAGGAGTTCATCCGTCACCTGCCCACGACGATGATCGTCGACGGTCTCGGGTCGTCCGAGGCGGGTGGGCAGATGTCGCAGGTGTCAGCCGGGGCGCACGCGACCACCGGCACGTTCCCGATCAGTGCAGGCAACCATGTGCTCAGCGCGGATCTCGACCGCGAACTGGAGCCGGGCGACGGCGAGCTCGGCTGGCTCGCCAAGAGCGGACGTCTGGCGCTCGGCTACCTGGGCGACCCGGACAAGACCGAGCGCACGTACCCGGTCATCGACGGCGTTCGCTATGCCGTGCCGGGCGACCGGGCCAAGCTGCGCAGCGACGGTCTGGTCGAGCTGCACGGACGCGACAGCGTGACGATCAACAGCGGCGGAGAGAAGATCTTTGCCGAGGAGGTCGAGGCCGCCGTCAAGGCACACGACGCCGTGTACGACTGCGTGGTCGCCGGGCGGCCGAGTGAACGCTGGGGCAACGAGGTCGTGGCCGTGGTGCGCATCCGCAAAGGCCACGCCGCAACCGTCGCCGATCTCCTCGCAGAAGCGGAGCAGCACATCGCCCGCTACAAGTTACCGAAGGCGTTCGTGTTCGTCGACGACATCGTGCGTTCGCCCAGCGGCAAGGCCGACTACCGGTGGGCCAAACGGATTGCCGCCAGCGCGTGAGGTGTGCTTGGCTGCACCGTTGATGAGCAGCGAGCGCGCGGATGGTCAGCCGAGTCACGACACCGTGCGGATCCGCAGCGTGGACGCCGAGGAGGCCGGGCAGCGCCTCGACGAGTTGACGACCGTGTTGCGCGACGCGGTCGACAGCGGATCGTCGATCAACTTCCTCGACCATGCCACCGACGACGACCTGGCGGCGTTCTGGCGGTCCTCCGTCGAGGACCTTGCTGCGGGCAACCGGGTGCTCATCGTCGCCGACACCGGCACGCAGTACGTCGGCACCGCGATGGTGGTGTTCGCGTCGCAGCAGAACTCCCGGCACCGGGCCGACGTCGCCAAGATGATCGTCCACCGCGGCTACCAGCGTCGCGGGATCGCCTCGCAACTGCTCGTCGCGATCGACGAGGTCGCCCTGGCACACGGCCGGACACTACTGATGCTGGACACCGAGACCGACTCAGCAGGCGAGCACCTCTACGCAGCGAATGGTTGGATCCGCTTCGGCGAGGTCCCCGGTCACGCCCACTCCCCCGACGGCACGCTGAAGCCGACGACATTCTTCTACCGGGTGCTGGAGCCACCGCTGACCGGGAGCGCCCCGTAACCTGGCGGTGATGACAGAGCACGACACCACTCGGGCCGCCTGGGACAGCGAGGCCTTGCCGCAGGGTGAGGCGAAGGCCGTCGCCGTGCGGCAGATGTTCGACACGATCGCCCCGCGGTACGACATGATCAACCGGATCATGACGTTCCGTCTCGATGTGCGCTGGCGACGCAAGGCCGTGCGCCTGCTCGCCCTCCCGCCGCAGAGCGTCGTCCTCGATCTCGCCAGCGGGACCGGCGATCTGTGTACCGACCTCGTCCGCGTCGACCAGCGCCCGATCTCGGTCGACTTCAGCTTCGGCATGCTCGCCGCCGACCGCAGCGGTGTACCTCGCGCCCAGGCCGACATCTTGACGATGCCGTTCCCCGATGCCTCCGTCGATGGTGTCACATGCGGCTTCGCGCTGCGCAACCTCGTCGACCTGCCATCGTTCTTCGACGAACTCGGCCGGGTGGTCAGGCCGGGCGGCCGCATCGCCCTGCTCGACGTCGGCATCCCCAAGAACCCGCTGGTCCGATGGGGCCACGGCTTCTACTTCGGCAAGATCGTGCCCCGCATCGGCGGACTGCTCAGCAACGCCCCGGCCTATCGCTACCTGCCCAAGAGCGTTGCCTACCTGCCGGCCGCCCCGGTCATGGTGCAGGCGCTCCGCAACGCCGGATTCGCCGATGCCGAGCACCGCCTGCTGAGCGGCGGCATCACCCAGTTGCTGCTCGGCACGCGCAGCTGAGATCGACGCCGTGCGCGCCGTCACCACCTGGCTCGACGACGACGTCGACCTGAACGACTTCGCTGGCGGCGACGGGTACCTGTTCGTGCGCGACGGACTCGGCCTCGCCGGCCAAGGCGTCGCGGCCCGGATCGAGGCCGACGACGCCGTTCGGTTCCTGGCGGACATGGACTGCGCCGACCACGTCGGATTACCCGGCTCGGGGCCGGTCGCGATCGGCGTCCTGCCGTTCCGGCCCGGCGCGTCCGCCAAACTCGTCGTGCCGATGGTGACGATCGGCAAGGCCACCGAGGGGCGACGCTGGATCACCAGTATCGACGATGCGCCGATGCCGCCCACCCACGCCCATCCGGTCGCCACCGCTGCCGAGTTCACCGTCCGTCCCGGCGTCAGCGTGGAGACGTACCTCGCCGCCGTTGCATCCGCACGGGATGCAGTGCGCCGGGGCGAGATCGACAAGGCCGTGATCGCCCGCGATCTCGTCGTCAGCTCGCCCGACCCGATCGACATCCACGCCGTGCTCCGCCGGTTGCGGGCGACGTTCGGGTCGAGCTATCGCTACGCCGTCGACGGGTTCGTCGGTGCGTCGCCGGAACTGCTCGTCGCTCTCGACGGATCGGTCGTCACATCGCACCCGCTGGCCGGCACGACTCCGCGCACCGGTGACCCGGCGACCGATGCGGCGCTGGCGGCCGAGCTGCTCGCCAGCACGAAGAACCAGATCGAGCACCGAGTCGTGGTCGACGTGGTCCACGACACGCTGCTGCCGTGGGCCAGCTACCTCGATTGGGAGCCCGAGCCGTCGATCGTCACGGTCGCCAACGTGCAGCACCTGGGCACCCGGCTCGAGGGTCAGCTCTCCCAGCCTGCGCCCGACGTGCTCACCCTGGCTCGCGCCCTGTCACCGACACCCGCACTCGGCGGACACCCGCAGGCTGCGGCGATCGAGCTGATCGAACGAGTCGAGGGGTTCCGTCGGGGCCGCTATGGCGGCACGGTCGGCTGGGTCGACTCACGCGGCAACGGAACGTGGGCCGTCGCCATCCGCTGCGCCGAATTCGCGCCGGATCGACGGTCGGCCCGGTTGTTCGCCGGCGGCGGCATCGTCGCCGAGAGCGACCCGCACCACGAGTTGGCCGAGACTCAGGCCAAGTTCCAGGCGATGCTGTCCGCCATCATCCGGCCCTGACGGCGCCCCACCGGACCCACACAGCGATTGGACGCTGGTTGCGCGCACATCGCGCCCACGGTTGGGCGTTGAGACGGATTGCCGCTCGCTTGCGAACCGCGGGCGCGATGTGGGCGGTTTCGGAAGCGAACGGCCGGCTGAGCCAGCACCAGGACCCGTGCCGTCACCGACAACCCGTGCCGTCACCGACAACTGGGTGCTCACACGGCCCGCAAGCGGGCCGATCGCACACCCACATTCTTCACCGGGTTCGTTGGGACGGATCGCGCCCTCGGTGTGCCGTCATCCCGCTGGGCGGGATGTTCCGCGCTCGAGGGCGTGGTTCGTCCCGGTACTACGCAGCATCGGCGGAGTTCCGCACCGGCCACACGCACCGCCAGTACGCGTACGACGGCCCGGTCCCCGGTTCGCCCGGCAAGACCCGTCCCATCCTCCAGACCGGTTCGTACGGTGACTTCGTCGGCAAGGTCGTGCTCAACGTCGATCCAGTGACCTTCGACGTCGTGACCTACGCGAGTGCCGACGTGCCACGGGCGACGAGCCCGGTCACGCCCGACGCCACCTACATCTCCAACTTCCCCCAGGTGGCTCAGGTCAAGGCGACGTTGGACGCAGCGGTCACGTACGCCAACGGAGTCGGCAGCGTCGCGATCGGTTCGGTCACCAAAGACATCACCCGTGCCTTCAGCAACGGGACGAACACGTCGGGCACCTTCACAGGCGGTACCACCGAAGATCGGGCCAAGGAGTCTGCGCTCGGCAACCTCGTCGCGAATGCGCTCGTGTCCAAATTGAGTCCGGCCGACAAAGGCGGGGCCACCATCGGCGTCGTCAACCCGGGCGGGCT
>JANXUX010000061.1 GCA_025351965.1 Actinomycetes bacterium
CTTGGAACAGCAGCGCGAGCTTGGCCAGGATCTCCCACTCGTCGGGCGCGCCGTCATCGAGCGGGAGCGGCGCCGGGCTGTAGTTGGCGACGTTGCGCACGGCGAACTGCAACAGGAGCAGGTCGTAGTGGCTGCGCTGGAGCTGCGAGGGCGGTGGCAGGATCACCGTCGCGTGGCGCGTCGTCTCGTTGAGGTAGATGTCGACACTCACCATGAACTCGAGGTCGACCAACGCCGCGTCCAGTTGCTCGGAGTTCGGGGTCGAGAGCACGGGGTTGCCGGCAACGGTGACCAGCGCCCGGACCGGGCCCGAACCCTCGACATCGCCTCCTGCGGGCGTCCGCAGGATCTCTTCGGCCAGCGCCGAGGCGGGGTACTCGCCCATCACTTCGGGATGGCCGCTGACCCGGGACCGTCCACGGCCGATCCTGAAGCCCTTGCCACCGCCGCCCGGTTCGCCACGGGTTGTCGCCCCGCCTGCGACCGGCATCGCGAACATCGCCCCGCCGACACGGTCGAGGTTCCCGGTGAGGATGTTGACGGCATCGATCAGCCACGAGGCGGTCGTGCCGAACTCGGTCGTCGTCGTGCCGATTCGTCCGTAGACGGTCGACGTGGGTGCCGAGGCCAGTTCGTGGGCGAGGCGGCGGATCGTTGCAGCATCGATACCGGTCGCCGCGGCGACGGCCTCTGGCGTGAACGGCGCCGCAACCTCGCGCAGCTCGTCGACGCCGTCGAGCACAGCTGCGACGTGGGCGCCGGGATCGGCCAGATCATCGGCGAAGAGCACATGCACGATGGCCATCAGCAACAGTGCGTCGGCACCCGGACGGATGGGCAGCCACTCGTCGGCTTCGTCTGCCGTGCGGCTGCGGCGCGGATCGACGACCACCAGCCGACCCCCACGCGCCCGCATCGCCTCGATCCGACCGGGGAAGTCCGGCGCCGTGCAGAGGCTGCCGTTGGACGCATACGGGTTGCCCCCCAGGATCATCAGGTAGTCCGTGCGATCCAGGTCGGGGACCGGAACGCTCACCGCCGTCCCGAAGATGTAAGCGGCAGCGACCTGGCGCGGCATCTGGTCGACGGTCGAGGCGCTGTAGTGCTGGCGAGTGCCGACGGCCTGGGCCAGGGTGCGCCCGAACGTCATCGCCGACAGGCTGTGTGCGTTCGGGTTGCCCTGGTACACCGCGAACGCCTGACGCCCGTGGCGGCCGATCACGCCGTCGATTCCCTCGCGAACGATCTCCCAGGCTTCGTCCCACTCGACCTCGACGTGCACTCCGTCGCGCTTCACCAGTGGCTTGCGCAATCGATCCGGGTCCTCGTGCAACTGCCGCAGAGTCGATCCCTTGGGGCAGATGTAGCCATGACTGAACACGTCGTCACGGTCGCCACGGATGCGCGTCACGCGATCGGCCTTCACCGTGATCTCCAGCCCACAGCTCGCCTCGCACAGCGGACAGGTGCGGAACACCGTTCGCGTCTCGATCGGCTGAGTTGTGTCCGGCGTCGACAGGTTCATGATGAGAGTATCGCGCCATGCAACGAGTCCTCCCGTCACCAGCTCAGCCGATCACGGTCGCCGAGGCCTGCGCCGCCGATCGCCCGGCTCACGCCACGGGGCGCCCGTGGGTGGCGCTGTGCATGGTCGCGAGCGTGGACGGCTCGACAGCTCTCGACGGCGCCTCGGCGGGCCTGTCCAGCGACGTCGACCGAGAGATGCTGCTCACACTGCGCACTCTGGCCGACGTGATCATCGTCGGCGCCGGCACCCTGCGGGCCGAAGACTACGGAGTTCCGAAGAAACCCGGCCAACGCATCGGCGTGATCAGCCGCAGCGGCACGGTCGATCCGAGCAGCCGGCTGTTCACGAGCGGCGCCGGGTTCCTGATCCTGCCCGAGGATGCACCACCGACGTCGATCGAGTCGGTCCGCGCCGGGATCGGCGAGCTCGACCTCGCCGCTGCGCTGTTGCAGCTCCCGGGTGCACCCCTGTTCGTACAGGCCGAGGGCGGTCCGAGCATCAATGGCGTCCTCGCCGCTGCAGATCTGATCGACGAACTGAACTTGACCACATCGCCCCAATTCGTCGGCGGCGACGGCAAACGGATCACGGCCGACATGCCTGCGATGGGGCAGCCGTACGACCTCGTCCAGCTGTGTGAGAGCGACGGTTTCCTGTTCAGCCGCTACGTACGGCGCCGAGAGGGCTGACACATGGGTGCGCCCTGCCCGGACCGAGGATCACGCCTGGACGGGGGCCTGGCTGGCCAGCTGATACTTCTGCAAGAGCTGTAGCTCCTCGACGAAGTCGGCCGCTTCGTCAAAGTTCTTGTAGACGCTCGCGAACCGCAGGTACGCAACAGCATCGAGCTCGCGTAGCCGGTCGAGCACCACGACACCCACTTGGGCGCTGGTGACCTCGGTGCCGAGCATGCGTACTTCGTCCTCGACCGACTCCGAGATCGCAATGATCTGCTCTGTCGAAACGGGTCGTCCCTTGCACGCCGACTGGAGGCCGGCCGTGACCTTGGACCGGTCGAAGGGCTCGCGACCGCCGTGAGTCTTGACCACCGTCAAGGGCAGCTCTTCCAACCGTTCGTAGGTCGTGAACCGTTGACTGCACTGCGGACAGAGCCGACGCCGACGGATGGCCGCGCCGTCCTCGGCCTCACGCGAATCGATGACCTTGGTGTCATCGGCGTGGCAGGACGGGCAATGCATCCGCCAAGGATAGACGCAACGTCACGGCATCGTTACGGCAAGGTGAGGAGTTGTCCGACCTGCAGCGAAGCACCGCCGTTGGTCTCGGCCATGGCGTCCACCCAGCCGCTGACGCTGCGCTGGCCGTGGAACACTTCGGCCAGAGTCCACAGCGAATCACCAGGTTGGACGATGTACTGAACCGCACCCGCAGCGACCGGCGGCGGGGTGCCCAGCTGGATCGCCAGCGGAGCGGTCGCGGCGCCGGCCACCGCATCGGCGACTGCCGGGGGCACGGTTGCCGGACGAATCGCAGGGGTGGAGGCAGGTACACCCCCGCGATCCGCCAGGACGGTGCGGGCTGACATGCCGATCACGGCGAGCAACCCGATGAACAACAGGGCGACCATCAGCCGGCGACGCACGTAGACGGCATGGCCAGGACGAACGTCACCGAGGCGAACGGCAAATGGCGCCAGGTCGCCGGCCGTGTTGACGTCGTTGGCTGAGAAGGGGAACAGGGTGGCGGACATTCGAGGTTCCCCTTTCGATGGGTGAGAGGCCGGGCCGGCGATCGCATGTTCGTCGAACAGACGTTTGTACTCTGCACGAACGATCGTTCGATGTCAACGTCCGATCGAACAAATGTCGCAGGAACACGCGTTTGCTCGGTCGTTGACTTTGCCATCGAACATCCGTACGCTGACGCGCATGAACGACGTCCAACTCACGGCCAGGCAACGGCAGATCCTCGACGTGATCGAGGTCAACATGCGCGAACACGGGTATCCGCCATCGGTCCGCGAGATCGGTGAGTCCGTCGGGCTGACCTCGCCGTCGACAGTGCACAGCCACCTCGCCACGCTCGAGCGACTCGGCTATCTGCGCCGTGATCCCTCCAAGCCGCGTGCCATCGAGGTCCGCTTCGACCCCAACTCCGGTATGGCCATGGAGCGGCGTCCCGTCCGCCACATCCCACTCGTCGGCGATGTCGCCGCCGGTACCGACGTGCTCGCCCACGAGAACATCGAAGAACTGTTGCCGATGCCAGTCGACTTCACGGGCGAGGGCGACCTGTTCATGTTGCGTGTCCGGGGCGACTCGATGATCGAGGCGGGCATCCTCGACGGTGACTTCGTGGTCGCCCGCCAGCAGCCGACGGCGAACAACGGTGACATCGTCATCGCCGGCATCCCCGGCGAAGAAGCAACGGTCAAGACCTACCAGCGCAAGGGCGCGGTGATCACGCTGGTGCCGTCCAATGCCCGGCTCTCGCCGATGGTCTTCCCTGCCGACGAGGTCGAGGTCTTCGGCCGAGTCGTGACGGTCATGCGCCGCCTGTAGCAGCCCCGGCAGTTCCCGAGCCCGCGATCGCAGCTACTGCTGCGGTGCACTCCACGGGTTCGGCGGCTCGGGCGCAGGCGGGTTCGGCTGCGTCGGCTGACCGAACGGCGGTGGAGTGGGCGCGACTGGCGCAGGCGGACCGCCGAACCCTGGCGGTCCGGCAGGCGGTCCGGGCGGCGGGCCAGCGGGAGCCCAGCCGGGCGGTGATGATGGTTGCTGCACCGGAGGGTACCCACCGGGGTTGTAGCCAGCGGCGCCCCCGGCTCCGGGAGCGAAGGCCGGATTCGGGGCGAAGCCACCTGGCGTGAACGGGGCGGGACCCGTCGGCGCAGCCTTGCGGCGCATGCCGAGGATGATCAGGAGGCCACCGATGACCAGCCCGGCTGCGGCGGCGATGATGGCGATGGTCTGCATCGAATCAAAGTCGTCCTTGGGGTTGCGCCCGACGGAGATTGCGAAGTCAGAGTCATCGCTCTCGACTGCGAGGGTGTAGGTCCCCGGCTTGTCGATCGACAGCTCGCGGATCTCGGTGCCGACGAATCCACCCCTGTCATATCTGGCGCCGCTGGCCCGGGGCAGATCGACGTTGTCGCCATCGGAGTTCGTCAAGGTCAGGTCGACGCTGATCCGGCCACCGCTGTGCTCGTAGGAGGCACCGGTGTTCTCGCAGTCACCGCGCAGGTCGCCGATGGTGCCCTTGGTCTCGGTGTAGATGATGAACGTGCCGGTCCCGGTGAAGTCGAACTCGGTGTCGCAACCGACGGGCGCGCGCTGGAGGTTCTTGACGGCGTCCTCGTACTGCGAGCCGCTGGTCACGAACAACGCTGCGCCGGCCCCGACGCCTCCGAGCAGCAGGATCACGCCGAGGCCGAGCAGGCCCTTGCGGCGTGGACCCTTCGCGGGCGGCGTTTGCGTTTGATACTGCATCAGTTCACTCCCAGTCGCTGGACTACCAGTTCGATTCGGTCATCGGGTTGGACAACGGCGACGCGAACGTTGTTCGAGCCACCCTCTCCGTAGAAGTCGCCGGGACTCACGAGAGCTCCGGCCTGACGGGCGAGGCGCTCGGAGAACGCCCATCCATCTTCAGCATCAAACCACAAATAGAAGCCACCGGCGGGCATCCTGATCTCGTGGCCGGACCACGACGACAGTGCTGTGGCCAGCACCTCGAGACGACGCAGATAGCGGTCACGCTGGACGAGGACGTGGGCGTCATCGGCGAGAGCGACCGCCGCTGCGGCCTGCACCGGGCCGGGCACGAGCATACCCACGTGCTTACGGACCTCTTGCAGGTATGTGACGAGCTCTGCGTCGCCCGCGTAGAAGCCGATCCGGAGCCCGGCGAGGTTCGAGCGCTTGGACAACGAGTGGACCGCGATCACACCCTCGGTCCCGGCTTCGAGGATGGTGTGCGCGGCACCGTCCCAGGTGAACTCGGCATAGCACTCGTCGCTGAACACCGGTACGCCGTGCGTGCGTCCCCATCCAGCCGCGGTGGGCAGGTCGTCGAGCGCACCCGTTGGATTGTTCGGGCTGTTGACCCAGAGCATCAAGGCCCGGGCGATGTCGGCCGGATCGATCGCCGACAGGTCGAGCCCACCCGCGGACGACAGCGGCACCGGCACCGCACGGCAGCCGGCCAGCGTCGCGCTCATCTCATAGGTCGGGTAGGCGACTGCCGGGTAGAGCACGGTGTCGCGGTTTGGGGTGCGGAGGTGCAGCAGTTGAGCGGTGGTCGCGACGAACTCCTTGGTCCCGACGCACGCCCCGATCTGAGCGACCGGGACGTCGACGCCGAAGCGACGCGACATCCAATCGCGTGCGGCCTGACGGAGCGGCGCGGTGCCGATGCTCGGCGGATATCCCCGCTCGCTGTTCGACGAGGACAGTGCCGCGATCACGTCGGCGGGTGGCGCATCGCACGGCGTACCGATCGAGAGGTCGACCATGCCACCGGGCAAGGCCTCGGCGAACGGCTTGAACCGGTCGAGGCGGTCGTATGGGTACGGCGGGGGGACGAAGCCGGCAGTCATGGTGAGACAAGTGTGCCCGATCGACCGGGTCGAAACGAAGGTCGTTCAGTCGGCGGTGACGATGAACTCGCTCAACCGGCCTGCAGAGGCCCCGGCCAGGCGAGCACGGACGCGTATGCCATCGGCCTCGTTGGCCGTCGAGACGACCTCGCCCTCACGATGCACGGACGCGAGAATGTCGCCGCGCTCGTACGGGATCATCAGCTCGATCACGGTCGCGAGCGAACGGAGACGATCGCCCAGGGATTCCAGGAACTCCTTGGTCCCCTCCCCCGTCAAGGCACTGATGGCGACGGAGCCCTCATGGTCGGCGACGAGCTGCTTGACGGACTCCGGATCACGATCGGCCTTGTTGAACACGAGCATCTCGGGCACGCCGAGTGCGTCGATCTCGCCGAGGACGAGCCGCACCGCGGCGATCTCGCCCTCCGGATCCGGTGAGCCGCCGTCGACGACGTGCACCAAGAAGTCCGACTCACGGGCCACCTCGAGGGTGCTCTTGAACGACTGGACCAAGCCGTGGGGCAACCGCCGAACGAAACCGACCGTGTCGCTGAGCAGGACCGGCTCACCGCCGGGGAGCGAGAGACGACGCGTCGTCGGGTCGAGGGTGGCGAACAGCCGGTCCTCGACCAAGACGCCGGCCTGGGTCAGCTGATTGAGCAGTGTGGACTTGCCGGCGTTGGTGTAGCCGACGATGGCGACCGAGGCGAGGCCGCTGCGGCCACGGCCCTTGCGCTGGAGATCACGGGTGTGCTGCAGGTCGACGAGATCACGCTCGAGCTTGGTGACCCGGTGCATGATGCGCCGACGATCGACCTCGAGCTTGGTCTCGCCCGGTCCGCGGCCGCCGATGCCCGCGCCCAGCCGCGACAAGGAATCGTCTTTTCCCACCAGCCGCGGCAACAAGTATTTGAGCTGCGCCAACTCGACCTGCAGCTTGCCGTCCGCGCTCTGCGCGCGCTG
>JANXUX010000104.1 GCA_025351965.1 Actinomycetes bacterium
GACACCCCAAAGTAGAATCAAGGGAATGGTCGAGAACGCCGAAGTGCGCCCCATCGTTCTGACGATTGGGCAGCTTGCCGAACGGTGGCAGATCAGCTCGAAGACCATCCAGCGGCACGTCGCAGCCGGATCGTTCCCCATCCCGCCGCTTCTTCCCGGCGCTCGTCTCCTGCGGTTTGCCGTCGTGGCCGTCGAGCGCCACGAGCGCTCCGGCTCGTCTGCTGCCGCCTAATCGAGGAGGCTGCCGATCAAGTCTGCAGAGGTCTGATCGTTCGCCGGAATCCAGTGCGCATAGGTGGTCATAGTCTGCAGCGGTGAAGCGTGCCCGAGGCGGTGCGACACCTGAGTCACCGGCACACCCTGCGACAGCAGTTGTGTGGCGTGGAAGTGGCGTAGGCCGTGCAGGTGGCCGTCTGCCCCGTCCTTCGCAAGAAGGGCATAGGACCGTGTCAGGTATTGAGGTTGGAACGGTTCGAGCCCGTCGTGCGTGAACATCCAAACGCATTCGTGGCCGTCCGCCAGCTGCCGAGCGCGCACTTCTTCGAGTGCGGCTGCTGTGCCT
Organism: Actinomycetes bacterium; assembly: GCA_025351965.1. Classification (GTDB taxonomy): domain Bacteria; phylum Actinomycetota; class Acidimicrobiia; order Acidimicrobiales; family Ilumatobacteraceae; genus WLMZ01. Next base: position 563 of record JANXUX010000104.1, read on the forward strand.
TTGTCAATGTGGATTGTCCGATGGCCTCGGGTGCCGGTCTTGGTGTCGCGAGTAACCCAGGCTTTGCCGTCCTTCACCCGGTTTCGTCGGATGGTGAGTTGTTCGCCAGACAGGTCACGCCATTGCAGGGCAACAAGCTCGGACCGACGCATGCCGGACGCTGCGCCCAGCCGGAGGCATGCCGACAGGTCTGCATTCACCTTGGCTGCCGCAGTGATGATCCGGTTCACCTCCGCAGTCGTCGGCGGAGAGATCTCTTCCGCCTTCACCCGCGGCGCAGATACCGACTTGCAAGGATTGGTCGCCAGCCATCCGTATTTCACCGCTCGACTGAACGCAGCCGACAGTGTGCTGTGGAGACGCTTCGTCGAATGGTTCGATGCGCCGGCACGCCGCATCTCTCGGTACACCCCGTCGAGAATGACCGAGTTCACTTCCGAGACGAGACGCTCGGCGAAGGCGGTCGGGATCGATGCTTCGCCGTGGCGGTAGTAGGCGATGGTTGCTGGGGATCGATCGTCCCCAATGCACGCCTCGATGTAGCCGGCAACTACGGCGCCGACGGTATGCCCCGATTTTGGCACTTGACCGCCCATGCTCATTCGGAGTTCCGCTTCGAGCATGCTCGCTTCCGCTCGGGTTTTGACCCACGCAGTATGCCGTTTCTGGCCTCTGACCTGGGGAACTCCGCGGTACTTGATGACTCCGCCAGACACCTTCGACTCTATGCTCATGGACGTGATCGTCCCTTGCGTCCCCAGAATAGTCAAGTGCCCCGCCTTGCGGGCGGGGCACTCTCTCGGCATCGTCCCTGCTCAGGGCAGGTATTTTATTGGTGCGCCCGAAGGGACTCGAACCCCTAACCGCTTGATCCGTAATCAAGTGCTCTATCCATTGAGCTACGAGCGCAGAACTCGATGTTGAAGTGTAGTGGTAGCAACCACGGACGACACCGAATATTTGTGGGTACCGGAACCAGCTCTGACCGGCTGTCGGCGGCCATCGCAATGTGCCCACTGGTGGCCATCTGGACGTGCCCACTGATGGCCATTCCAACGCTGAGGGTGGTCGGCCGGCGCCGACTCCAGGGCGCCCGGATCGGCACATCGGGGACGGTGATCCCGCGCGGACTCCGCACGTGATGGGGCGCGACGGCGAGGTCGACCACGTGGGCACCACCGCGATGGTGGTCCCCGCGATCACCGCCACCACCACCGATCGACTACGCGACCTCCGCGATCGGAGGCGCCGAACAGCGCCCGCCGGTACCCGAGCGCAATGGGCCACGGGCGCTCGAGGATGCGGCCGTTCCCTCGGATTCGTGCGTGTTTCGGCGACACCCGGACGGTCGCTTGTGTCCAATCACCGCCTCGCACACGCACGCGCAGACAGGACCAGCACCGTGACCACCATTGAATCCACGTCCCAGACGACCATCTCGAGCGCGCCGCAGTTTCCGACTGCTGGCGCAGGGATGGGGTTCAACGAGGCGTCGGCCGCGGTGGTCGATTATCTGAAGTCGGTGCTGCCGATGGGTTTCTGGGCGGTCACTCGATTCGATGGAGAACGGCAGCTGTATCTCGAGGTGCGTGACGATTCCTATGGTCTGGGCCCTGGTGGGTCGCACCTGTGGGACGATTCGTTCTGCATCAACATGGTGGCCGGCAAGACGCCGCGGATTGCACCCGATGCGATGGCGGTTCCGGAGTACGCAACTGCTGGTGTGGCGAAGCAGATCGACATCGGTGCATATGTGGGTATTCCGATCACCCGCGCCGATGGTGAGTTGTTCGGGACCTTGTGTGGTCTCGACAAGGCGCCGCAGTCCGACGCGTTGTTGGCGCAGGCGCCGTTGTTGGAGATTCTCGGGATGTTGTTGTCAACGATTCTGGATGCGGATCTCGAACGGACCCGCCAGGCGCGTCTGTTGGAGCGAGCCGAGATGGCTGCTGAGTCCGACCAGCTGACGGGGTTGTTCAATCGTCGGGGCTGGGATCGTTACATGGAGATCGAGGAGGCTCGGTTCCGGCGTTTCGGTGATCCTGGCGCGGTGATCGTGGTCGATCTCGATGGGCTCAAGGAGGTCAACGACACCCAGGGTCATCATGCCGGCGACGAGTTGATCAAGCTGGCGGCGAGCGTCATCGGTGACACGATTCGGGATTGTGACGTCGCGGCACGGTTGGGTGGCGACGAGTTCGGGATCATCGCCGGCGACGCATTGCCGGCTGATTGCGATGTCCTCGTATCTCGGATCCAGAAAGCTTTCGACGATGCGGGAGTGTCGGGCTCGATCGGGCACGCTCCGTACACCGTCGTCGCCGGATTCCCCGCAGCGTTCGCTGCGGCTGACCAAGCGATGTACGCCGAGAAGAAGCGCCGTCGCGCGCAACGCCTGGCCGCTCGCTGACCTCTGCGGGACCGCCGAAGGCCGCTGGAGTCGTCTCGGGCGCAACAAAACGAGCCATCAGACGTGCCCCGATCTGTTCGTGCCGCCGGCGCCAGTGATCGAGGAAGCGGTGCGATCGGCACGAGTTCTGACCGGCGGCGGCCAGGTGAGCTGGCCGCGTTGATGCCGTTGCCGTGTCGGGTCCCTCGACACACGACCTTCCATCGGCCCGCCAACATCTCGCCTGAGTGATCAGATGTGAGCCTTGCTCAGTTGGGGACCCGCGGGCGAGATATGTGACACGATCGGCGCGCGACCAGGGTGCAAGTCGGGTCCTGCTGGATCGGCAAACTCGTCGACAACCTGGAACCCACAATGTTGGTAGAGCGCGACGCGGCTCGCTGGGCATTCGAGCACGACGTGGTCGACACCCTCCGAACGGAGAACGTCAGTGAGCGCCTTCATGAGTGTCCGTCCCACACCCCCATTGCCGTCGCGACGTGAGCCACAACTTGAAAGCGTCGACTCGCTCAACCAGCAGTCGAGCGCCCCACTACCGCCGCAGATGATTCGCAACCGCCCCGCGTCGTTACACCAGCGCGTATCGCAAGGGATCGGTGAGCACGGCTCCGGCATCGGATTCGAGGAATCGGGCGACGAGTTCGTAGCTCGATGTCACCAGTCGCGATCCGTGGGAGAAGTCGTTCATCGCGATCCCCGTGGTGTCAGGAGCCGGCAGCATCACGACATCACTTCCTACGCATCGCACAGTCAGCACAGACCGAGCGACACCGAACGAGGCGGCAACCACATCAAGGGCCGAGAGGTGCATCGGCAGGTGATGGTCAGTTCCAGCGCGACAGTCGAAGGCGATGATTCTGGTGACGCCGAGGTCGCGTGCTCGCTGCAGTGGCAGGTTGTTGGCAATGCCTCCGTCGACGTGGCGATCGCCGTCGATCACCACCGGCGGGAACATTCCCGGCAGTGCGGATGACGCCAGCAGCACCGCAGCCGGATTGCCGCTGCGGTGATAGTCGAGCCGACTGGCGTCGAGGTTCAAAGTCACTGCCTCGAACTCGACGCTCAGATCCGCAAGGTCATCAACATGAATGAGGGCCGCGACAAGCGCGGCGAGTCCAGAGGGATCGAATACGTTCGGATGGCGACGCACGAGATGCCACGCTCTGGCCGACGCGGTGCCCGCAAACACGTCTTCACGACGCAGCCGGGACCACGTCTGCTCGAGCATCACGGCGGTCTCGATCACTGGCGCGGCAGCGATTGCTGCCCCGTTCAAGGCACCCGCGGAGACGCCGATGATCAGATCAGGCTTGATGCCCGCCTCGAGTACAGCGCGAAGCTGTCCGGCCTGAATCGCTCCCAATGGACCGCCACCGGAAAGCACAAACGCCGTGCGCATCTCAACAGATGCTGTGCGTTCGCAGGGTCGGCGTTGGCTGCGTTGTGGGTGAAACCAAGACATGGATACCTCGATGTGTGAGGTACGACTGTTCCTGTCCGCCGCTCAGGCGCTTCCAACTTCGCACTCTCTTACCAAATCAGCGAAGAACAAACCGTTGACTCTTCGTGGAGGTTCATTCGAGGCGCAGATTGCCCTTGATCTCGGCGCTGTTGGCAATGTCACGAACAGCACAGATCGCCTGATCTGCACTGCCCCAGAACGCCGGGACAATGACTGAAGCGCACTGGAACTCCGCCCAACTCGTCACGCTCGCCGCGTCGGCCACACCACCCGGCTGACCGAACACCAGTCGCGCCCACTCGATGACGACCACCTCCCGCCGGAATCCACGATCGGAGAACGTGCGCAGCGCAGCATGGACGAGGGACTCCGCTTCGCCGATGTCACGCCGGGACAGTGCGATCAGCCCGGCCCGAACGTCGAACCGCGCTGCACCGATATCGTCGCCGCGCACCCGGCACACCAGCCGCCCGCCCTTGACGTCATCGAGAGCGGCCGTCTGAGCGTTCATGACGGCGAGCTGAGCCCGACCAGCGAGCCCGTTGGCAAGCAGGTAGCGAGTCGGGTACGTGCGCTCAAGCGTCGCAAGTGCGTCGAACGCCCCCGAGGCGCGCGCGAGATCGCGTTGGGTCGAGTACGCAAATCCGATATCGCCGTAGCTCGTGATCGCCATCATCCAGTCCTCCGCGGCGCAAGAGCATTCGACACCGCGCTCGAGCAATGGAATCGCTTGCACCAGATCCACCATCATCAGCGAGGCCCCGAGCAGGTTCAGTGCTCACTTCTCGTCGGGATCTCTTGGCCGCCAGTGGGCACTTTCCGATGGCCACCGAGAACCGGCGGATCCGTGTGAGAAGTGGATCAGATGGGTACCGGAGCTGCATGTTCGGCCCTCGTACCCTCATCCGTCCACTGCTCGCATCCGCGTTCATCGCCGGTGGTATCCAGACGCTGCGTGCCCCGAAGGTGGTCGTCGACGCCGCCGAGGATGTCGCCGTACCGATTGCCAAGACCGTGGGCTTCCTCCCGACCGACCCCGAGCAGCTCGTCAAGATCAACGCAGGTGTCCAAGTCGGCGCCGGTGCACTCCTCGCGCTGGGCTTCTTCCCCCGTCTCGCCTCCCTCGCCCTGGCCGGGTCGCTGGTGCCGACGAGCATCGCCGGTCACCCCTTCTGGACCGAGACCGACCCGGAGAAAAAGGCCGGCCAGCGGATGCAGTTCATGAAAAACGCGAGCATGCTCGGCGGCCTGCTGGCGAGCGCGCTCGACACCGGCGGACGCCCGTCTGTGTTCTGGTCGACCCGCAAGGCTGCAGGTCGGGCTGCGAGCTCGGTGTCCGGCGCCGCACAGTCGGTCGCCGAGTCGGTCGGCAGCGCGATCAATGCACTGCCCCACCCAGGCTGAATCCAGCCGGCCCGACGGTGCCGGGCGACGCGATCACATCGCCCAGGGGCCCCAGCCGCCGGCACGGAGGTACATCGCGTAGGCGGCGTAGGCGTTGACCTGTGGGTCGTAGAGCATGCTCGCAGAGGTGATGCCCCAGCCGACGAGGGATGACCTGTTGGCCGTGAAGTGGATCTGGAACAGGCCGAAGCAGCACGAGTTGCGCACGGTCGGAGTCAGGTTGCTCTCCCTGGTGGCGATGCGCACGGCTTCGTCCTCGAGGTCGTCCGGCCAGACGTTGCGGATGATCTGCTCGACCTCGGCACGGCTGTAGGTGTTCTTCGGCGGCGCCGCCGTGGTACTCGGCGCTGCGGTCGTCGGTGGCACGGTGGTGCTGGTCGGCTTCGGCTTCGTCGTCGATGCTGTCGGCTTGGAAGTGGTGGGCGGCGGGGTTGGCTGAGTCGCCTTGGCCGTCGTCGCCGTCGCCTCCGTCGTGGTCGGCGCAGTGGCGTTCGCCGGCAGGCAGATGGTGCGCCCCGGGTACAGGGCCGTGCCGACCTTGGCGCCATTGGCGGTCAGCAAGGCAGCGAGCTTGACGCTCGAGTTCTTGGCGATCGAGATCCAGTAGTCACCACGCTGCACCGTGTACTCGACGGTGCAGGTGCGCTTGGTCTCCTCGACGAGAGTGGCGACGCCGACCGGGTGGGCGGTGTCTGCCGGGGACGGCTGCTGCGCCGTCTCCACGCGTGCAGCGGACTTCCCTGCCACAGCAATGGTGGCCGCTGTCGATGCCGAGGGCGCGGACTCGGCGGTGGTCGCCTCGACCTCAACCGCGAGGGGTGCGGCTGGAGCGGCGGGCGCTGTCTCGACCGGGGCGACGAGCGGTTGCGTCGTGACCGGCGCAATCTGCGCCGAAGCCGTCGTGACCGGAACTGCGGGGACCGCCAGCGCAGCATCGGTCAGGGCAGCGTCGGTCAGGGCGGCACCGGTGAGGGCCGGCACTGTCGCCGCGGCATCGACGGAACTGATCTGCTCGTCGTTGCCGGGGCCGCGCACGAGCAGTGCGACCGGGATCGCCAGCAACGCCAGGCCGCACAGCGCGCCGAGGCGGCGGACCAACGGGTTGGGTTGGCGGCCGACGCTGGGGCGACCTGCTCCGAGACGGACGGCGACCGACCGCGGCGATGGCGCACTGGTTGCGGTCCGGTGCGACCTGTGCGGTGCGTCGGACGGCTCTGCGGAGGTCCGTTTCAGTCGGGGGATCGGGCCGGTGTGCGACCGCTCGCGGTCACCATCCCAGAACCCGTACTCGTCGTTGCTGTCCGGCATTTTCGCAGTCCCTTTCACGTCCACCGCAGAACCAAGGAGTTCTCCAGCAGGCGATGGAGGGGGCGAAACATCCGCCCCCACACGAGCAATCGCATGGCTTCGTGACGAAATGTTTACACGCGTCGTAACCAGATTGCAACACAGGCCGCCACGAAGTGGGCTGGAACGCACGAACCCCGGGCACCTGAGCGCCCGGGGTTCATCACATGGCGGAGAGCGTGGGATTTGAACCCACGGATGGCCGAAACCATCAACACCTTAGCAGGGTGCCCCATTCGGCCGCTCTGGCAGCTCTCCGCCCGACATGCTATCCGGCCACGTGGCCGTCATCCATCAGGAAAACTGGCCGGATCGAGAGAGCGGCGACAGATGGGAACACGCACCGCCGAGCGGGCTGAGCGCGCTCAGGTCGCCGGCAGGATCTCGAAGTGGGCTTCGGTCGGAGCCTGGCTGTTGATCGTGAGGATGTCCTGCGGGCAGCACGACATCACCGCGATGCAGTCGAGCACGGCCCGGAAGACCACGTAGTCGCCCGGCTTGCTGAGCGCCGGCTCGAACGAGAGCCCACCGTCGTCGGTCCACGGGATGTTCATGAACACGTTCAGCGAACCCGGCGTGTAGGGCACCATGATGCCGAGCTCGGCCAACGCGGCGTGCATGTTGTCGCGGCAGTTGTCGTGATAGTCGGTGCAGCCGAGGAGTCCGTAGCGATCGTTGTCGCAGGGCGCCATCAAGGTGTCGTGACGACCGGGCGAGGTGTCCTCCTCGAGGATCATCAACGGCCGACGGTGGGTCGTGTACAACGGATCGCCGACTCGCGGGAAGAGGTGCGTCCAGGTCGCCCGGCTCTGCTCCATGCCGACGTACTCGGTCTGCATGTTCGCGGTGAAGGCCCAGAAGTCGACGACCTGCGTCCCGTGGGTGTTGACGATCTTGATCGCCTCACCGGCGGCGAGCCGGACGGCCTTGCCACGGCGGGCTGGGACGGTCTGAAGCATGGCGATGAACCTCCGGTGGGTGGTGATCGAGCACTGTCGATCACGAAACGACTGACCCGTCGACACTAGCCACTGAGCCGCGCTGCGGGCCCGGGGATCCGGACCGCCGTCCGATGACTCGCTGGGTGACCTCTGTTCGCAGGCGAGTCGGGTGCTGATGATCGGCGACGGCCTCGAGCAGCCGCTGGACCTCGGACTCGGTCCGCCGCGCTCGTCGTCGACCGGTCAGGGCGACCCCGATGCTGCCGAGCACCACGATCGGAGCGACGAGCAGTACCGCCGGCCCCGACGCTGCCGCGGCGACGATCCCGCCAGCGCCTCCGACAGCGACGATCGCTCCCCCGGCTACAGCGACGGCGCGGTCGCTCTGCCGGTCGACGGTGACCCGCACCGCAGTCGAGCCGGTTCCGATCTCCTCGACCGTTGCGGCGATGAGCTGATAGGTGCCGAGCCGGCCCTCGCCCGTCGCCGCTCGCATCCGCCGGACGGTCACGCCGACGAGCCCCGAGCGCTTGCTCCACTCGCCCCGACCGGAACGCAACCGGTCCCGGCGGCGATGGTGGCCGTCGACGAGCCACGAGTCGATGCGGTGCAGCACGTCATCGGACGTGCCCTCGATCTCGTCGTCGACCGACACGACCCCAGCGCCGAGCAACCGGTCCGACAGTCGCGCCTTCGGGACGACCCCAAGTTGTTCGACTGCGATGGACCGCAACACGGCTGCGACCGGCAGCCCGACCTCGTCGGCGGCAGCGATCAGCGCGGCCCGGCTGATGCGAGTATGCGCATCATCGATCGACACCGGACCGGCCAACTCCGTTGCGCGGCGCACGATGCGGGCCACGACCTCGTGATCGAGCTGCAGATCGTCGCTCATCGCCGTGCAGCCTAGAGAGATTCGGCATCCGGGGTTGACGCGCACCCGCGATAACGTGTCCGGCGGAACGATGGCAGAGCGGCCAAATGCATCCGCCTTGAAAGCGGAAGGGTTCACGCCCCGGGGGTTCAAATCCCTCTCGTTCCGCTGCTGGTCAGTGACGTACGCCACCCTTTTGTTTCGCACACGTCCGCGGCTGGACCGACCAGCTCTCCGGGAACCGTGATAGCCCAGGTACATGATTCAACTGATCAAGAAGCTCGGACTCACCCAAGATCTCATGTACGTACTCGGATTCGCCTCCGTCGGTGCAAGCATCGCGATCTGGAACGCCAAGAAGGGTGAGGACAACGCCCACGCCGAACGGTTCGGCATCTTTGTCGGGTTGTGGGCACCG
>JANXUX010000145.1 GCA_025351965.1 Actinomycetes bacterium
TCGTTGCCCTGGTCGCCCGGCGCGAAGAACAGCTCGACAGCGTGCTGGCCGGCTGTCGCGAACACTCGCCCGACTCGACCATGTTCGTGGCCGATCTCTCCGACCTCGAAGCCATCCCGTCGCTGACGGTGCACATCACCGAGACGTTCGGTCTGCCCGACGTCGTCGTCAACAACGCCGGTGTCCCGAAGCGGCGCAAGGTCGCAGCGATGACGCTCGACGACGTCGAGTCGGTCATGCGGATGAACTACCTGTCGCCCGTCGCGCTCACGCTCGGCTTCCTGCCCGCCATGCGCGAGCGTGGTTCGGGTCACGTCGTCAACATCTCGTCGATGGGCGCGCACATGGTGTCGTTCGGGGTCGGGGCATACTCGGCGACCAAGGGTGCGCTCGAGTACTTCACCGAGGCGATGTACCTCGAGCTGGCCGGCAGCGGCATCCACGCCCACGTCGTGGTGCCCGGTACGACACGTACGGAGTTCAGCACACCCAAAGACGGCAACGACCCACCGTTCCCGACCGACCCGGCGACCAGCGTCGGACCCGAGGTCGTCGCCGACGCCATCGTCGCCAGCCTCTCCGACGACCGGTTCATCACGTACGCAACCGAGCGCGAGCAGGCGACCTCGGCGGCTCGTGACGCCGACCCGAACGCCTTCCTGGCGAGCATGCGCGAGCGACTGGCCGGCATGCGTCGATGACCCCTCGATCTCGCCGTCACACTCGTTCATGTCACCGCACATCATCAACGTTGATGATGTGCGGTGACATGAACGAAAGTCGGAGGGTGGGGCTGGAGCGGGTCTCTCAGATCTCGTTGAACGTGTTGCACTGGGTGTAGTCACCAGTGCTGTATCCACGCTGAAACCAGGACTTGCGTTGCTCTGCGGTGCCGTGGGTGAACGAATGCGGGTCGATCTGGCCGCCGGCCTGGCTCTGGATCCGGTCGTCGCCGACGGCGGAGGCCGCGTCGAGCGCCTCGTTGACCTCGCCCGGGTTGTCGAGCAGGCCCCGATTGTTCGCATCATTGGCCCACACACCGGCATAGCAGTCGGCTTGCAATTCCAGCGCGACGGAGTACTTGTTGGCGTTGTTCGGATCGTTCTGCTCGGCCTCCTGCACCTTGGCATTGGTGCCGAGCAGATTCTGGATGTGGTGGCCGTACTCGTGGGCGACGATGTACTGGGTGGCGAGGTCGCCCTTGATCCCGAACTGGTTCTCGAGCTGAACGAGGAAGTCGAGGTCGATGTACACGAGATGGTCGACGGGGCAATAGAACGGCCCGGTCTGCGACGACGCCTGGCCGCAGCCGGTGCTGGTCGCACCGGCGAAGAACACGGTCTTGGTGAATTCGTAGGAGCGCCCTTCGCCACGGAACTCGGCGTCCCAGAAGTTCTGGACGTCCTCGGTCGCGCCGCAGACGATGCTCTCCAGCTCGCTGTTGCAGGTGCCGTCGGCGACGTCGCCGGCCTGCGAACCGGACCCGACCGACCCGACGCTGTTCGTGGCGGTGTTGCCGCCGAGGACGCGGGGCAGGATGAACACCGCCAGCGCAACGAGGATGCCGACCAGCCCACCACCGAGTTTGCCGGGCATCGGGATACCGCCGCCGCGGCCACCTCCACCACCGCCGAGCATGCCACCGAGGCCACCGAGGCCACCGCCTCCACCCCCGCCGCTGCCGCGTCGGTCGTCGACCATCGACGAATTGCCGGTCTCACGAATCTTGGTCATGGGGCTCCCTGGGCAGCGGCGGCCGCCCCTCTGTTGCGACGGTGCAGGCCACGCAGACCAACGGCCCCGGCCCCGATCAGGGGCCCGCGGTCGCCGAGCCGAGCGGGGGTGATGCGGACGCCGCGGACGAAACTCAGTCGGCAGTGCTCGGACAGGCTGTCCTGCGCAGCGTTGAAGAACGTCGCCCCGAACCCCAGGGCCACGGAGCCGCCGACCACCACCAGGTCGAGGTCGAGCGCGTTGCAGACCGATGCGCAGGCGCGGCCGACGAGCTTGCCGGTGCGGACCATGATGTCGTAGGTCGGCTCGGTCGGGGGGCGCCCGGTGATCGATTCGATCGCCGTGCCGGACGCCTCGGCCTCCAAGCAACCACGGGCGCCGCACACGCAGCGGCGGCCGTTCGGTTCGACGATCAGGTGGCCGATGTGGCCGGCGTTGCCGGTTGCGCCGTCGAGCAGTTGGCCGTCGAGGACGATGCCACCGCCGACCCCTGTGGACACGACCATCGCCATGAAGTTGTTCCTTCCCTGGGCGGCGCCGACCCAACCCTCGGCCAGGGCAAGGGCTTTCGCGTCGAGGTCGCCGAAGACGTCGAGTCCGGTGACCTTGGCCAGGCGTTGGCGCAGCGGGAAGTTCTGCCAGGGGCGGATGTTCAGCGGCGAGATCGTCTCGCAGTTGGGCAGCAGTGGGCCGGCGGATCCGACACCGACCACGACGGGGCGGACGTCGTGGTGCTCGACCGCACGCTCCATCTGCGACACGATCAGTGCTTCCAACTGGGCGAAGATACCATCGGCGTCGAGGTTGTGGTTGACCTCGACCCGATCCAGATCGATCAGCTCGCCGGTCATCTTCATCAGGCCGACGGCCATCTTGGTGCCGCCGATGTCTACTGCCAGCACAACATCCATGGGGTCGTCAGAGTAGCTGGTCGGTGATCTCCCCGGCGGGCGCCACGTGCGGCAGTCCGCCGGGCGCGAACACCGCGGGGAGACCCCCGGTGTGGATGAACACGACGTCATCCCCGTCATTCCATCGACCCTCGGCGGCGTTGCCGAGCAGTCCGGCCAAGCCCTTGCCGGAATAGGTGCGATCCAGCACCCAACCGCCGTGCCGAGCAGCCCAGATGATTGCGTCGTCGGCTTCGACGGTGGGGATCGCGTAGTCCTCCCCGATCCAGCGGCCATCGATCTCGACGTCGTCGGCGGTGACGGTCGGGACGCCGTCACCGGCCCCTCCGTCGCCGATCAGAGCCAGCGCATCGTTGGCCAACTCGACGATGTCAGGAAGGCCGAGCACGACACCCTTGGCCACACCGATCGCGACGACGACGGGGACCTCGTGGCCCATCGAGCGCCACAGCGCGCGCCCTGCGAGGAGGCCCGCATGGGTCCCCCCGCTCGACGACGTGAACACGATCGCGGCGGGGGTGACACCGGCCTCGGCGCACTGCTCCATCAGCTCGATGAACGCATCGACGTAGCCGAGCGCTCCCACGGGGGTGCTGCCCCCGATCGGGATGGAGTGCGGCACCAGACCATCGGCGGCCAGTGCGTCGGTCAGGGACTCGCGGGCGATCTCCAGCGCACCCCAGTGACTGGACGGCACCCCGGTGAAGTGGAGGTGCGCGCCGAAGAGGCGGGCGAGCAACTGGTTGCCGACGAGTTGCTCGGGCTGATCACCGGACAGCACGAGGTGCGTCTCGAGGCCCAGACGAGCGCCCGCCGCCGCTGTCATCCGGCAGTGGTTCGACTGCCCTGCACCGACCGTGACCAGGCAGTTCGCGCCGGACGCGAGCGCCTCCCCGCAGAGGAACTCCAGCTTGCGGGCCTTGTTGCCGCCCACGCCGAGACCGGTCAGGTCGTCGCGTTTGACCCACAGCCGCGCTCCACTGTCGAGTTGCGGGCCCTGCTCGAGCGGTGTCGGCAGCGTCGCAAGTGGCGCCCGGGGCAGGTTGGCCAGAGGTCCGATCGACATTGCACGAACTGTACGTTGGCTGTCAACCAAACCTGGCGCGCGCCCCCGGCGTGTCCTCTCCGGTGACTGTTGTTTGTATGGACGACGCATATGTGGTCGACGACCTCGAATCGCTCTTTCGAGCCCATCACGGTCGACTCGTGCGCGCCCTGACCATTGCGTGCGGCGATGAGCAGCGCGCCGCAGATGCAGTCCAACATGCGTTCGTCAAGGCGCATCTGCGGTGGCGGAGCATCATGGACTACGACGATCCGGTCGGCTGGATCCGGCGGGTGGCCATCAACCGGCTGCGCGACGAGCACCGCTCCGACGTCCGCAAGCGGCGCGCCGTCGAACGCCTGGCCGCCGAGCCGGCCACGACCCACGGCGAGCCCAAGGTCGACGACGTCGCCGCGATGCTGGCCGGGCTACCCAAGCAGCAGCGGCTCACGCTCGCCCTGTTCTACGTCGAGGACCTGTCCGTCGACGCCGTCGCAGCGACGCTGGGCATCTCGTCGGGCGCCGTCAAGTTCCACCTCCATCAGGGCCGCAATGCGTTGCGCGGCACCGTCCACCAGCACCAAGGCGATGACCATGTCTGATTTCGACGATCGAGAACTGAGAGATTCTCTCCAGCGCCTCGCCGGGCATCCCGGCGACGAGACCGCAGCGTACGCCGTGGTGCAGCAGCGTGTTCGCGTGGCCAAGCGGCGGCGCGCTGTCGTCGGCGGCAGCGGGCTCATCGCGCTCTGCATCGCCGGCTTCGTGCTGGTCGGGTTCGATCGGCGATCCGGTGAGACGCTGACACCTGCGACCGATGGCATCACCGTGCCGACCGATGTCGCGATGCTGCCTGACGTCGCCGAATCGACCGACGACGCGACGACGGTCGACCCGCCGGCCAGGAGCCCGGAGCCGCCGACCTCGGTGCCGACCGTCACGAATGCTCCGACGACGCACGCCGTGGACAATTCCGTACCCCGCCCCACCGTCGGTGCGGTCACAACCAACGGCGGCGGCGACCGCACGCCGCCAATCGCTGAGGACACCCCAGGCTCGGAGACCGGCACCACGGCGCCGGATACGGGTGAATCGAGCGACACCGCAGGGGACCCAACGCGCGCCGAGACCCAGACGTTCACATCGGCGCACGGGTCGCTGACCGTGTCGATGCGCGATGGCCGGCTCAGCATCGTCGGGCAGCAGGCCGAGCCCGGGTACTCCTACAGCGTGGAACGGGCAGAGGCGACCCAGATCCGGGTGCGCTTCCGCAGCGGCGAGGCACGGTCGCAGATCGATGTGAGCATCGTCGACGGACGCCTCGTCGGTGTGCCGAGCGAAGAGGGATCCGGCTCGCCGAGCGCGTCGACGGCCCCATCCAGCAACGCGCCGTCCAGCACCGAACCGACGACCACCGAACCGACGACCACGGACGACCACGGCAGCGATGGTGGCGGCAGGTCCGGAAGCGGCAGATCTGGCGTGAGCGGGTCTGGTGGGAGTGGATCCGACGACAGTTCGGCCTGAGCAACCAGCGTCGGACCGTGGTATCACTGACGACCGATGACCACCGACTGGAACCCGTTGCTGCGTGGCGAGTTCGACAAACCGTACTGGTCGACACTGCAGGACTTCGTCCGCACCGAGCGCGAGAACCACGTCGTGTATCCGCTGAAGGCGGACGTCTTCGCCGCGATCCACCTGACGTCCTACGCCGACACCCGGGTGATGATTCTCGGCCAGGATCCCTACCACGGACCGGACCAGGCCCATGGGCTCTGCTTCTCGGTGCGGCGCGGTGTCGCCGTTCCACCCTCGCTGGTCAACATCCACAAGGAGCTGCAGAGCGACCTCGGCATCGCACCGCCCGGTCACGGCAACCTCGAGCACTGGGCGAGGTCAGGCGTGTTGTTGCTCAACACCACCCTCACCGTGCGCGCCGGGCAGGCCGCCAGCCACCAGGGCAAGGGCTGGGAGACGTTCACCGATCAGGTCATCCGCGTCGTCAACGACAAGACCGAGCCGGTCGTGTTCATCCTCTGGGGTGCGTCGGCACGCAAGAAGAAGACGCTGATCGACACCAGTCGCCACGCCGTCGTCGAGTCCGCTCATCCGTCACCGCTGTCGGCGCACAACGGCTTCTTCACCAGCAAACCGTTCAGCGCGACGAACGACGCGCTGGTCGCCAGGGGCCGCCAGCCGATCGACTGGCGGCTCCCTGCGTAGCGGCGACCGAACGGTTGTGGTCAGCCAGCTGGTGACGGATAAGTCGGCGGCGCCTCACCGGGCGGGGGGACGTCGTAGAGGCTGACCGCGCCGGTCGGGTCGAAGGCCTTGTCCTCGGTCGACCAGGCACCGGGCAGGTAGCGCTTGCCCCCGTCGACGAACTCGTACATGCCCTGGCCCTGTTTGCGGATCTCGTCGGGCCCGGTCGCGTCTGCGTTCCACCAGATCTCGGTCGCATCGTCGATGCCAACGTAATCAGGGTCCGGCCAGATCCCTTTGTCACCCCAGCCGAGCGAGGGCTGGCTGATCGCCGAACGGGTCTGGGAGCCGGCGAACAGCGCCTGCTTCCAGGTCTCGTGGGTGAGGTCCGGGCCGACGCCTTGCAGGGCCGCGAAGAACACAGCCGGGTACGGAGCGAAGACGCCGATCGTGTCCTTGGCCGGCGGCTCCTGGCCGGTGAACCAGCGGTACAGCGCGTAGTAACCGCTGATCTCGGGCGTCACCCTGGCGGCGAGGGCGGAGTAGCCGAAGGCGTGCTTCCACTGCTCCTGGTCGTAGGTGCGGGCGAACGCATTCAGGTCGACGAGTGCGGAGATGCCGATGATCCACTCCGGGAAGTAACCCTGAGCCGTGGCCTCCTTGGTGAAGTCGCGCGGAGCAACGGGGTCGCCGCTGAAGATGATGCTCGTCACCCCGGCAGCCTTGAACTTGGTGATCGCCTGCGATGCGGACTGCTGGATCGAGGCCGGATCCAACTGGTAGGACACCGACTCCGCGAGTGGAGCGCCGCTCGCAGACATCCCCGCCGCGAACTTGTCCGCGAGCTCCTTCGACGTCGCGCTGCTCTCGATGTGGAGGTAGCCGAACTTCCTCGGTGAGTCGACGAACTCATCGCCGGCGTGGGTTGCGTTCTTGCCGATCAGCTGCTTCTTGATGAACTCGAGGACGTGGACCTGGGCCTGCTCGGCGCCGGTTCCGATGCCCCACACGTTCGGGTCGCGCTGCACGTACCAGTCCGGTGGCTGGCCCGGGGTGCAGGCCAGACAGGAGACGCCACGAGCGGACAGCTCGTCGGCGAACGCGCTCGTCAGCGCCGGCCCGCCCCAGACCATGAACGGCTTGATGTCCTCGGCGATGTGCACGGCGTCGGCGCGGGCGGCCGTCTCGTCCTGGGCGTTGCCCGTGCCCTCGACGAACTCGAGCTTGACCTTGCGGCCGTAGGTCTCGTAGTAGGTCTCGAAGTAGTCGACCATTTTGGTCATCGTCTCGGCCTGCTGGGCGTTGGTGTCGGAGACCTTGATGGCATCGGTGATGTAGCTGATGATCGGGTCGTCGGTCATGCCCTGGTAGACCACGATCGTGATCGTGTCCGCGGTGACGCCGTCGGCCGTCGCGCCACCGTTGTCGCCGGTGAACGGTGCGTAGCAATCAGCGGCGAAGAAGTCGGGCACGGCGACCTTGCCGGTGGACGTGTCGCAACGCGCTCCCCAGTCCACCGTCACGCCGTTCTCGGCGGCCTGGGCGAACGACAGCGGGTACGTGACCGGTCCACCGCTCGTGGTCGGCGTGGTGCCCGTGGTCGAATCCGTTGCAGTGTCGGTCGTCGACCCGACCCCCGCCGGGTCGGTCGAGTCGGTCGCGCCGGTCGACGCCGGAGCCGTGGTGCTCGCAGCGGTCGACGGCGTGGTCGCCACCGACGCGACCGTGGTGGCCGGGGACACCGACTTGTCGTCGTCTCCCCCACCGATGATCAGCACGGCCCCCACCGCGACGATCACCACGACCACGATCCCGATGATCGGCCCGTACTTCTTCATCGCGGTGGAACGCTGTGCTCCGCCCCCGCTTCCTGCACTCGCTGGTTGCATCACTGACCCCCTGTTGTGTCGGTTGCTGTTGTGTCGCTTGCTGTTGTGGCGGCGTTCGTCGTGCCAGATCGCGAGATGGCCGCACTCGACGTACCGAGGTAGCTCTCGACGACCGCCGGGTGCTCGAGCACGGTGGCCGGCGGACCGGTCGTCACGACCGCGCCCTGGTCGAGCGCGAGCAGCCGGTCCGAGATCGAGCTGATCAGCGGCATGTCGTGCTCGATGACGATCAGGCTCGACCCCATCTCGTCACGCAGGCGCAACAGGACCGGTGCCAGTGCCTCGACCTCGCGCTGGGCGATGCCCGACGACGGTTCGTCGAGCAGGATCACCGTCGGTCTGTGGGCGACCTGACACGCGAGATCGACGACACGTCGGGTGCCGGTCGAGAGCTCGCGGATGAACGTGTTGCGGTACTGGCCGAGGGTCATCAGCTCGAGCAGCTCGTCGACCCGGAATGCGACGGCGTGCTCGGACTCGAACATCTGTGGCAGGCGCAGCGCCGCGGCGAGCATGCTCCGACTCTCGACGAATCGCTCCGTGGCGATCGCGAGTGTCTCGGCCACCGTGATCTCCGGGAACAGCTTGGCGTCTTGAAAACTGCGCCCAAGACCAGCTGCGCCACGATGGGCCGGCGACGCGTCGGACAGGTCGACGCCGGCGAGGATCACCCGTCCGGAGTCCGTCGGCGTGAACCCGGAGATGAGATCGAACAGCGTGGTCTTGCCGGCACCGTTCGGGCCGATGACACCGAGGATCTCACCCGGCGCGAGCTCGAAGCTGACCCCGTCGACGGCGCGGATGCCACCGAAGCTGCGGACCATCTCGACGACCTCCAGCACCGGCGGCTCGTCGACGGCGACGGTGGGGCGCATGCGCTCGACCATCCGGTCTCCGACGCTGGCGTGGGACAAGAACACCGAACGGAGCAGGTCGGGCCGTGCCAACAGCTCGGCCGTCGGCCCGCTGAACCGAACCGTCCCACGCTCGAGGAAATAGGCCCGCTGGGCGACCGTCAGGGCGACGTTCACGCTCTGCTCGACCATGATGATCGCAACACCATCGGCGGCCAGGCGCTCGATGATCGGCAGCATCTGGCCGACCACGACCGGGGCCAGGCCGAGCGACAGCTCGTCGATCAGCAGCACGCGCGGCTTGGCGATGAAGGCCATTCCGAGGGCGAGCATCTGCTGCTGGCCGCCGCTCATGTCGGCCGCTGTCGCGTCCATACGCGAGCGCAGGATTGGGAACATCTCGAGCACTTCCTCGGTGCTCGCAGCGACCTCGGCCGGCTTGCGCCGCTGCGTCCAGCCGGCGAGCTGCAGGTTCTCGCGAATGGTCAGCGAGCCGAACACGCCGGCGCCGCCGGGCATCTGCGAGACACCGAGCACGGCGATCTCGTTCGGCGGTGCGTGCGTGATGTCGCGGCCGTCGAGCACCACGGCGCCGCGATCGGCCTCGACGATGCCGCTGATCGCCTTGAGCAGCGTGGACTTGCCCGCGCCGTTCGTGCCGAGCAGGGCGACGATCTCGCCTTCTTTGACGTCGATGCTGACGCCGAACAGGACCTGGCGCCCCGCATAGCCGGCGTCGACACCACGCACGAGGAGCAGGTCGGCCTCGCCGTGACGGCGCTGGTACAACGCCTCCGAGCGTGCCGCGGTGGCCCGCCAGACCTGGGCGATGTCGCCGCCGATCACGGTGGACACGCTGCGCAGGATCAGGCTGCCGATGATGAACAACGGGACCATCACAAGCATCCCGATGCGCACGCTGAACCGATCCGCGACCCAGCCGATGAGCGGCAGCACGATCAGACCGGGGATGACCCACAGCGCGGCGGCGCTGAACCCGGTCGCTCGGGCGCGGGCCGGGATGGCCAGCGAGAAGGCGACGAGGATGCCCGGCCCGAGCGTGGCCAGCGACGCTGAGATGATGCAATTCATCGCGACCGCGACGGCGATGTTGGGCGCGAGCGCGAAGCCGACGAACGCAATCGAGGTCACCAGGGCGATGGATGCGAGGAAGCGGATCAAGCCGCCCATGTCCGCCATGTACCTGCGCGTGATGATGCGTGCGCCGAGCACGATGCCGATCAGCTGGAACGGCTCGGCGATCGCCGCGGCGAAGCCCCGGCCCCGTTCGTCGAGATTGAACTCGCGCTCGTACAGCACCGACGCGAGGGTGACGAAGCCGATCAACGCGACCGCGAGGAACGGCAGTGACCACCAGATCCGGCGCAGGCTGTCGACCTTCTGGATGGTCCGCCAGCTCTCGGCGAACGACGCCGGGATCTCCTCGGTGTTGACCACCTCGTCGGAGGCGCCCGTTGCGGCGCGCTCCCAGCGTCCGCGGATCGGCTCGCGCATCCGGAGTGCGATGACGGCGAAGATGATCGTCGGCACCATGAACACGAAGAACGGCGTGCGCCATCCGAATGCGTAGGCGAGCAACCCCGCACTGAGTGGTCCGACGAACGCGCCGACCGCGTTGGCCGCGCGGTGTGCGCTGTAGACCTTGCTGCGCGACTCGATCGGGTAGTAGTCGGCGAGCAGCGAGTTGTGCGTCGGGTCCACGACCGCCTTGCCGATCGAGGATCCGGAGCGGGCGATGGTCAGCACGATGACGCCGGTCGCAAGACCCGTCATGCCGCTGAACAGTGCCCAGACGAGCGCACCGATGATTGTCAGGGGTATGCGCTTGGACCGATCGGCGTACTGCGCGATCGGCACCTGCAGCAACAGTGCGGCGATCGACGACAGCGCGACCAGACCGAGCGCCGTCTTCAGGTCGATGCCGAACTCCTTGCGGATGTCGGGGAGCAGGATCCCGAATGCCGTGCGATCGAGCTCGTCGACGGCATTGAGTCCGAACAGCACGACCAGTGGGAAGGCGGACTCACCGCCGCAGAGATCGCGCAGGCGACGAGCGATCACGGCTCCTCCGTTTCGTTGCGTCGGGCTGCTCTGGCGACGAGGTCGCGCAGCTTGATGATCTGACTGCCGAGGCCTCCCGGGAGCACGAGCAGGATCAACAGCACGCCGAACGATGTCGAGAGCAGCCGCCATTCGAGGCTGGGCAGGCGCAGGGTCGCGCGGGAGAACACGGCCCCGGTGATGACGCCGGTGATGGAGCCGAGCCCACCGATGATCGCCGATGTGAACACGCCGAAGCTCTGGCCGGCGCCGTACTGGGACAGGCTGAACGAGTGGTTCATGTGCACGAACAGACCGCCGGCCACCCCGGCGACGGCACCGCTGAGCATGAACGCGGTCAGTTTGGCGCGCACCGGTACGATCGAGAAGCTCTGCGCGGCGCGCTCGTTCTCGCGCATCGCGACGATCACCCGGCCGGTCCGGGACCGGCGCACGCCGCGCACGAGCAGGATCACGATCACGAGCACGACCAGTGAGTAGGCGTAGAACCGGGTCGGGGTGTCGATGTCGACCCGGCCGAACAGCGGCGCGACCTCCAACCGCCGGCCGATCGGCACCCAGCCGAAGAACCGGTCGCTGAGCAACCAGGACGTCACGCTGAGCCCGAACGCGAGCGTGGTGACAGCGAGGTACAGGCCCTGCAGACGCAGCGCCGGGAGGCCGACGAGGAGCGCACTGAGTGCGCCGGCGAGGGCGCCGATCATCAGCGCAAGCGTGAGGTCGATGTGCCAGCGCGACGTGCAGAGCGCGCTGACGGCACCGCCGACCGCGACGAAGCCCATCTGACCGAGCGAAATCTGACCGGCCCAGCCCGTCAGGATCATCAGCGAGATCCCGATCACACAGAAGATGACGACCTCGTTGGCCTGGATCAGGCGATCGACGCGCAGCACCAGCGGCAACACGATGATCACCGCCAGCACGAGCACGGCCGAGCCCCACC
The DNA here is from genome assembly GCA_025351965.1 of Actinomycetes bacterium. Taxonomy (GTDB): domain Bacteria; phylum Actinomycetota; class Acidimicrobiia; order Acidimicrobiales; family Ilumatobacteraceae; genus WLMZ01. The sequence goes on from JANXUX010000145.1 coordinate 11,664, forward strand.
GAGCCAGTCTGACGAGCGGCAGCCGGCGCGTCGCCGCGTCGAGCGGACGGATCTCCTCGGCGCCCCGCCACGACGATGTCGCGTCGCTGTCGCGCCGGCTCGTCGTGCGCCGCTGCAAGAGCAAGGCCGCGAGCACGGCGACCGACACCATCGGAACGACGAGCAGCGGGCTCGAGGCATGCCAGGTGACCCAGTAGTCGTGGAACCCGATCGCGATGCCGGCGATCGCGATCCTCAACAGGTTCTGCAGCCGACCGATCACGAGCGCAGCCATCGCGTACAGCAGGTTGACGACATCGAAGGCGCTGCCGATCGGGACCCCGAGGATGCCGGCGCGCAGGTACAGCGAGATGAACGAGAGCGCGGCAGCGACCGCCCAGACGACCGTGCTCAGCCGGGCCACCGGGATGCCCAGCATGTTCGCTCGGTCTCCGCGTTCGGCCGCGGCGCGCACCGCGACGCCTGTGCGGGTGCGGTTGAGGAACAGCGCGACGAGCACCATCACCACCGGAGCTGCGGCGAGGGCGACGAAGTCGTTGGCGAGCAGGCGCACGACGCCGATGTCGAGCGTCCACGGGAACGCCTGGGGCAGGCGCTCCGATGCTGCGTTGCGGCCCCACCAGCGGGGCACGAGGATGCCGAGCACGACGAGCAGCTGGGTGATGCCGAGGGTGGCCACGGTCAGCACGAGTCGGGATGCGTTGCGGAAGCGACGCACGAAGATCAACTCGACGAGTCCGCCAAGTACCACGGCGACGACGAGCCCAACGACGAAGCCCAATGGATACGGCCAGTGGCTGAAGACGACGAGGGCGACGGCGAACGACGTCGGCACCGAGCCGAGATCGGCCTGGGCGAAGTTGAGGACCCGGTTGGCCCGGTAGACGAGCGCCAGCCCGAGCGCGAGGAGCGCGGTGAGCATCCCGAGCGTGATCCCGCGGATGGCCGCGCCCCACGGGAGCGGGTAGCGCAGGAACAGCGCGAAGAGCACGACGACGACGACCAACCCGGACCCGCCGAGCTGCACGCGCCGATCGCGCTCGGACCCCCAGGACCGCACGTTCATCCCCATTCGTCTCCGAACGTAGCCGGTCCCGGAGAAGTACCGTGACTCGGATGGCCGTCACGCTCTCGACCAACGACACCCCGTCCGATGGCCCGTCCGGCGGCCCGGCGCGTCCACTCCCGTGGACCCAGAAGGGCTTCGTCCAGCGGACCCGAGACGGCTCGGCGACGGTCGACTTCGTGTTCAGCGGCATCGACGGATTCGTGCGCCACAGGACCGGTCGGCACGCAGCGCTGCTCGCCCACTACGGCTTCCTCTCCGTGTTCCCGCTCCTGGCGGTCATGACAACGGTCCTCGGCTTCGTCCTCGAGAACGCCAAGGGCATCCGCACCCGCATCGTCGACTCGGCGTTCTCCAACCTCCCGTTCATCGGTGAACAGATCCAGTCGGATCCCAGCCAGATCCACGGCAACGCGCTCGTCCTCGTCGCCGGCCTGGCGACCGCGCTGTGGGCGGGCACGAAGTGCTTCGTCGCCGCGCAGAACGGGATGAACGACATCTGGGAGGTCCCCGAGCAGGATCGCCCGAACCTCGCCAAGTCCCGCGGCCGGGCGCTGATCGCGATTTGTTTCGTCGGCCTGGCCCAGATCGCATCGGCCACGGTCACCGGCATCGTCGCGATCAGCGGCGTCTCCTGGCTGAACCGGATCCTGCTCGTGCTCGCTGCGATCGCGATCAACATCGGCGTGCTCCTGGAGGCGTATCGCGTCCTCACCGCGCGCCCGCTGAACCGTCGCCAGTTGTTGCCGGGGGCGATCGGCGCGGGGATCGGTTTCTCCGTACTGCAACTGATCGGGACGACGATCGTGCAGCGCGCGATCCGCAGCTCGACCGCGGTCTACGGCAACTTCGCGACGGTCATTGCGCTACTCAGCTGGTTGACGATGCACGCCGTCGTCGCGCTGCTCGGTGTGGAGGCGAATGCAGCGCTCGACCGACGCCAGGGGCGCGACGCCCGCACCCCTGCACACTGACCAAAGCCGACGTCGCGGGCACCGTC
>JANXUX010000149.1 GCA_025351965.1 Actinomycetes bacterium
GAGCGCGATCGGCCGGCGTCCTTGCGCGGTCTTGGGCTCGCCGATCGAGACCAAGCTGCGCGTCTGGATGATGGTCTGCACGACACGCAGGCGGCCGGCGTCGAGGTCGAGGTCGGACCATCGCAATCCGATCGCCTCGCCGCGACGCATGCCGGTTGTGGCGAGCAGCACCCACAGTCCGTGCAGCCGATCCTCGGCCTGCGACGACGCGCTGAGGAAAGCTCGAAGCGTCGCCGAGTCCCACGCGTGGATCCCGTCGGACTTCTGCCCGCCGTGAGGCGGGTTGGCTGCATCGGCCGGGTTGCGGGCGAGGCGACCCCAACGGACTGCGTCCTTGAACGCGCGGTGCATGATCGTGTGGACGTAGTTGACCGTGCGCCGATCGAGCCCTGGCTTCGCCCTCGATGGTGAGGCAGTGGACACTCCTCGTCGAAGCAGCGAGGCGAGCGTGTCCTTCGTGATGTGCTCGGCCTCGGTGAATTCCGTTCGCAACTGCTCGGCTGTTGCGGCCAGCGTCACGCCGTCTGATCGGAGTTCGGTCGCACGCTCAATCACTTGCGGCGAGTAGCCCTTGCCGGTCCTCGACGGCTTGCAACGGCCGGAGGTCAGCAGCTCTGCGTAGAGCCCGTTGAGTACTCCGGCGTCGACCTTGGTGAGACGCACCGACCCGATGTGCGCGACAACGTGGTTGCGTACGTTGCGCGAGTAGGAGTCGAACGTCGATGGTCTCACCGTGTGCTCGGTGGCCTTCAACCAATCGGCGAAGTAGTCGGCGACGGTCTGGTGCGACGGCTCCACGTACTCACCGCGATCGAACTTCGAAAGCAGGTCGATGCGCGCACGCTCGGCCTCGCGCTTGGTGTTGTATCCGGAGTGCCACTTCTGACGGCGCTGGCCGGTTCCGGGATCAGGGTCGAGCTCGATCTTGACGTACCAACGAGTCCCCTTCTTCACCACCGAGCCGCGCATCGCTACTCCTCGCCGTTCAGCCCGAGCACCTCGCGCGGGTCGATCGGATGAAGGTCGTCGTAGCCGCCCTCGCTTCGGCGGCCGGCGCGCCGCTTCTCTGCAGCGTCGGCCAGGAACGGTGCCACGAGCTTGTCGCCCTCAGTGAGCAGTCGCAGTGCTTCTGCGGTGTCGGTGTTGCGCAGCTTTCGGAAGCCGAGCGGCGTGAGCTTGACGAGATCGATGAGCGCCTCGGCGAGCTTGGTGATCGCTTCGTCACCGGGGCTGGCGAGCTCGGCAAGCGTTACCTGCTGCAGGGTGCTTCGTCGGAGGTTGATCTGATCCTCGAACGATTCGCGTCGCCCCGAGAGCGCGTACTCCAACGCCTCGATGGCACCCTGACCGTCGGTTCGGACGAGCTCACCCAGCCGATCGACGAGCGCTTGCCATCCGGTCGGCCGACCCATCACGTGGGCGACCAGCTCGACCGCCGGCCGGTTGAACTGCGCTCGTTCGGCGTCATGGAGCACCGGCTCGACGAGATGCTCTCCGAGCCCTGCCGGCGGGAGGAAGAACCAGCCCACGGGACGGTCGAAGCAGCGCGAGAAGGCAACGACCTCGGCGACGTCGATGTTGCGGCGACGCTCGCTGTCGAAGGTCCGCTCGATCGCAGACACACCGGCCTGGTTCAGCTTGTAGCCGAGGTACGGCTCGAGCTGATCGCTTGTCTGCGTCTGCGTCCAGCCGGCGTCCTCGCGAGCGCGGCGGAAGTTGTACGCAACGATCTGGTGAACCGTCAGCGACGGTCGTGCCTCGGCCTTCGACTTGCCTCGTCCAACCATGCCTCAGAGCGTAGCACTACAAAAACACAGTGCTTGACTTCTGTCCTGAAGTCGCGCGCATACTTCCGTTCCGATGTTGGATACTTCCGAAAGGATGTGGAACGTGCTGGACGACCTCCCCCCATTCCTGACCGTCGAGCAGGCAGCCAAGGTGCTGCAGCTGGGCCGGTCGAAGACGTACGAGCTCACCGTCGAGTTCGACTGCAGCGCCGGCCGCACAGGTCTGCCGTTCGTCTGGCTCGGTCGACAGAAGCGCATCCCGCGCACCGCTCTGATCCGCTTCATGGACCCCGACTTCCGTCGGTCTCCTGCAGCGTGATCGAGCGCTGAACCAGCTGCTCGACCGCCCACCCCGGCACCCAAGGTCGGCGCATCCCAGCGCCGAGAACCGAGCTGATCCGCCCTTCGGACAGATCAGCAATATCCACACCAATGCACCAGAGGTGAAGGAGCGCACACCGTTGCTGACGATCTCCAAGTGTCGCGACCTCGACTACTACGAGCGAGAGGTCATCGAAGGCCGAGAGGAGTACCTCTCCGAAGGCGGTCGCGCCGTGGGCCGATGGGTCGGCAGCCTCGCCGCCGGCGATGGACTCAGCGGCGTCGCCGATCGCGAGCAGCTCACTCGGGCCTTCTCGGGCGTCCATCCCGACGGCTTCAAGATGACCGCCCACGACCTCGACGTGGTGGGATTCGACCTCACGCTCTCGCCGTCGAAGTCGGTGTCGTTGATCTGGGCGCTCGGCTCCGACAACGACGCACGACAGGTCGAGGAGGCGCTCTACGCGGCGCGAGATGAAGTCGAGCGGTACCTCGAGTCGACCGCTTGCGTCGTCCGGCGCGGTCACGCAGGCGCGGTTGTCGCCGAAGGCAAGGGCTTCCTCGGCGCGGTCTTCATGCATCGCACGAGCCGCCTCGGCGACCCCGGCATCCATCTCCACTGGACGGTCTTCAACGTCACCGAAGGACCCGACGGTCGGCGCACCGCGCTGGACGGCAAGGCGCTCTATCGAGAGCGCTACGCCGCCGAGGCAGTGTTCCAGGCGACCCTCCGGCGCGAGCTCGTCGTGCGGCTCGGACTGGTCTTCGACGACATGGACCGGCATGGTGTCGCGGAGGTTGCTGGCATCAGCGCCGACATGCGCCGCGCCTTCTCGCGTCGGCGAACAGAGATCGTCGCCGAGATGACCCGGCTCGGTGTTCACTCGGGCGAGGGCGCTCGAATCGCAACCTTGAACACGCGCAAGCCGAAGCTGACCGGCATCACCGAGGAAGAGCTGCGCGCCGAGTGGCGGCAGCGCGCCGGCGACCACCGCTTCGATCTCTCCAACGTGCCTCGGGTGACGCGGACGCCGACACTTCGGGTCGACGACAGCGAGCTGTCCGTGATGGTGGTCGAAGAGCAGGCGACGTTCCTGCGCCGTGACTCGGTCCGTGCCGCTGCGAGGGCGGCCCGCCAAGGTGCGTCGCTCGACGAGATCCTCGATCGAGCAACGACCTTCCGCGACTCGCCTGAGGCGATCGCGGTGGCGGACGAACGATGGACGACCCAAGCGATCCTCACCGCCGAACGCAGCGTCCTCGCCGTTTCAGTCAGTGAGCATCGCGACGTCTTCAGAGCAGTCGACCAAGCGGTGTTGGATGCCATCTCGTCACGCCCGTCGCTCAGCCGAGAGCAGCAGCGGATGGTCGAGCAACTCTGCCAGTCCGGCCGACCGCTCGATGTTGTGGTCGGTCGAGCCGGCGCCGGCAAGACATTCACTCTCGACGCCGTGCGTGAGGCCTTCGAGAACTCCGACCACCGCGTCATCGGCATCAGCCTCGCTGCGCGGGCCGCGAGAGAACTGCAATCGGGAGCCGGCATCGCCTCCACGACCGCTCACTCGTTGCACGGTGATCTGGAATCCGGTCGGCGCAAGCTGCGAGCGGGTGACGTCTTGGTGATCGACGAGGCAGGAATGCTCGGCACCGAGCTGATGGCCGACCTCGTCGGCAAGGCACACCGAGCGGAGACGAAGGTGATCCTCGTCGGCGACCCCAAGCAGCTGCCATCGATCGAAGCTGGCGGTCTGCTTGCATCGCTGGCTAACCGGATCGAGATCGTCGAACTCGTCGAGAACCGTCGGCAGATCGACCCGGAGGAACGATTCGTCGCAGCCGCGCTCCGCAAGGGGCTAACCGAGTTGGCCGTGCGCCGACTCGACCAGCACGGTCGGGTCACGATCGCG
>JANXUX010000150.1 GCA_025351965.1 Actinomycetes bacterium
CCTGTGCAGCGCGAGCGCGCAGATGATGTGCACGTCGTCGACACCGGCATCGGCGGCCAGGTCGAGGACGGCTTCGATGACACGCTGACGGATGTCGGGCTTGGTCATCGGCGGCAGCGGCAGGCTGATGTCATCGAAGGCGATGGTCAGCTTCATCCCGGGGAACAACAGCTCGGGCAGCGGGTCCTTGTCGATCGGGTTGAGCAACGCGTGGCGGATCGCGCCATCGATGTCGTCAAGCGCCGGCAGCGGCTCGGGCGCGTAGATGACCCGGCTGCGGCCGGCGGGCAACTTCTCCAGGCTGTACCCCTCGCCGCGCCAGAACAGGATCGGCGGGGTGTTGCGGTCGACCTCGAGGACGAATCCGGGGCGTGGCATCAGTGCTTCTCCGTCTTGTGTTCTTGGGGTTGCGTCGTGAGCTTGGGGGTCTCGCGCAGGTCGAAGACGACCTTCACGGCGCCACGTCGGCCCGCTGAGGCAGCGTGCGCGATGGCGTCTTCGTAGTCGTCGAGCGGGTAGGTGGCCGACACGAGGCGGCCCATGTCGAGCGCGGCGACGGTGTCGATCGCCAGCGCGAACGTGCGTGCGGTCGTGCCGTCGGGCATCGTCTCGGTGCCCTAGGTGTAGGAGCCGGAGATCTTGGTCTCACGGTGCCACAGGCCGGTGAGGTCGACAGTGACCTCGGCCGGCATGCCCATCAGGATGACCGTGCCACGGGGCTTGGTGATCTGCAGGCACGTCTCGATCGAGGCGCTGTTGCCGACCGCATCGATGGTGACGTGCGCACCACCGCTGAGGTAGTCGCCGATGACGTGGCAGCCGACGGTGCGTCGGACGGCCCGGCTGAGCTCCTTCGGCGCGACGACCTCGTCGGCGCCGAACGCCTTGGCGTAGGCCTGCTGGTGCGGGTAGCGGGCACCGACGATGATGTGCGCGTTCGGGATGTAGCGACGCAGGCCGGCGACAGCGCAGAGACCCATCGTGCCGGCGCCGAGCACGGCGATGACCGGACGCTCGACGGTGGCGACATGCGGCCAGCACATCAGCGCGGTGTGGATCCCGCCGGCCGCAGGCTCGATCATCACTGCAGCCTCGTCGCTGAGCTCGTCCGGCACCGTGTGCAACTGGCTGGCGTGGGCCTGGAAGAAGGTGCTCCAGCCGCCACCGGTCGAGTGGCAGAACCCGGTCTGGATGCCGGCCTCGAGCGGGCCGAGGGCGAGGTGGGCGTAGTCATCGCCGTCGCCGGGCGCAGCGTCGGGGAAGGGGAGCGGGAAGCCGCGTGCGGCATGGCCGAGGACGGGCTCGATGACCACGCGTGTGCCGTCGGACAGCTCGCCGACGACCTCGTGGCCGGGCGTGAAGGGGAACGAGACGAGATCGTCGAAGTAGGTCGACGCATGGCCCTCGATGGTGCTCAGATCGCTGCCGCAGATGCCGCTGAGGCGGGTCTTGACCGTGTGCCAGCCGTCGCCGAGCGACTCGGGCGGATCGACCGAGACGAGCTTGATCGGGCCGACCTTGGCTGCGGCGGCGGGGCTGACGGCTGACGCCATCCGGGCCAGTCCGAGCCGGACGACCTTGCGAGAAACCTGGAGTGCCTTCATCAGTCGCGACCTCGGCTCATGACCATCCCGGGGAAGTGGCGTTTGCGTTCGCGGTCACCGAGCATGTTCCCGACGGGCAGCAGCGGACGTGGTCCGCCCGGTGCCTTCGCCCAGTCCTCGACGAGCCACCCGCGCTTGCGCGCGATCGCAGCCAGTCGGGTCTCCGGGTTGACGGCCACCGGGAATCCCACGCACTCGAGCATCGGCAGGTCGCTCGTGCTGTCGGCGTAGGCGATGGATTCCTCGAGCAGCAGGCCCTCGGCTGCGCAGTAGTCGGCCAGCACCTGGGCCCGGGTCTCACCGGTCGGTGGCACCTTGGACAGCTCACCGCTGTAGGTCCCGTCCGGGCGAACCGTCATCTCGGCGGCGACGATCTCGTCGAACAGCGGCTTGAGCCCGGCAACTGCGAAGTCCATCGCGCCCGTGATCAGGATCGTGCGGTGCCCGAGGGCGCGGTGCTCGCGTACCCGACGGATGCCTGCCGGGAAGCTCTTCGTCACGATCAGCTGGGTCAGCAGCTCCTTGCTGTCCTCCGCGATCTGGGCCACAGGGGCGTCCTCGTAGCGGCGGTAGAAGAAGCGCAGGAAATCCGCCCGGTCGCGACGGTCCATCGCCGACAGGCTCGGGGCCTGGGCGAGGGTGCGCAGGATGTAACGGATCCGCTCTGGCGCGTTGAGGCGTCGGGTGGCCAGCCAGGAGAAGCTCTCGACGACATTGCTGGAGATCAGCGTGTTCTCGAGGTCGAACGCAGCGAGGTGGCGTTCGGGCGACAGGATGCTGCGCCGGAGGCGGTCGGTGCGGTCATTGCGGTTCTTGCCGGGGGTGGACTTGGCCCGTGAGTGCTTGACGATCGACGGGAGGTGGATCGTGGTGATGTAGCGCTCCCAGTCGACCGACCGGGGATCGAAGTTGAACGTCGTGCGATCGTGGTCGGACAGTTCGTCCCACATCCCGAGCAGGTTGTCGACCTGGTACAAGGCCTCACACTCGGTGTAGAGGCCGTACAGCTGCACGTACTCATAGGCCCGGTCGATGTCGTTCTTGCGCTCCTCGAGCTTGGCGGCCCAGGTCGCCTGCGTGCCGCGCAGCGGCAGCATCTGTAGCGTCTGCTCGGCCCGGGTGGCCAACATCTTGGCCCGCTTCAGCTGCTGCTGGACCTTGCCGCGAGCGGGGAACTTCCACTCCGGCACCTCGATCGGCTGGCCCTCGGCGTCGTACAGCGGGTGTTCGGTGAACCAGCCGCGGATGTAGTCGACCATCGCCTGGTACTTCAGCGGGTTGACGCCGCCGCTCGCGACCTGGGTGATGCGTGGCGCGCTCGGCCCGGTTGCGGCGACGGCGATGATCGCAGCGACGACGATGTCGACCGGGATGACGTCGACCGTTCCCTCGGGCACACCGGGGAACTGGCTGAGCAGGCCGCGCGCGTAGCTGAGGATGACCGGCTCGGCCATCCGGAAGCCGCGGATCCAGCCCGGCTTCGGTTCCGCAAGGGCCGATTCGATGATCGACGGGCGCACGATGTTGACCGGCACGTTGCCCTTGGTCTCCATCAGGGCCTGCTCGCCGAGAGCTTTCGTGAACGCATACGCGTCGGGCCAGCCGACGCTCGCGGCGCGGGCGCGGCCGGCCTCGACCAGCTCGTCTGTGACCCAGCGGGTCCGCAGCTGCTCGGTCTTCGCGGCGAGCGCCGGCGCGCCGGCTGCGCCGAGCTCCTTGCGGGCCTCGGACCGGAATTCGCGCAGGCGGTCGGCGAGGCGGCTCGCAGCCTCGGCGTCACTGCGCAGGCGACGCGAGGCGGTGACCTCCTTACGCCAGTCGAGGCCGAGGTCGAACGGACCTTCGCTGACGAGCTGCTCGGGGGCGTCGCCGCGCCGGTTGCCGGCGACATAGCACGTGCTCACCGCAACCAGGTGCGGCGCGACGCCGAGTGCCTGCAGCGTCTGGGCGATGCGGCTCGGGCCGAGGAGGTTGATCTCCACAGCGCTGTCGAGCGGCGAGTCGAACGCCACCGCAGCGGCGGAGTGGATGACCGTGTCGCAGCTGGCGAGCAGCACTTTGTCGGCGTCGTCGAGCCCGAGGCCGTCGGTGCTGACGTCGCCGTTGATGGTCTGCACACGGCGAGCGAGCATGTCGTCGAACGTCTCGATACGGCCGTCGGGACCTGGCGTGGCGAGTTCACTGCGCAGGCGGTCGAAGCAGTCGTTCTTGAAGATCTCCCGGCGGGCCCGCTCGGGTGCGCCGCGTTTGCCGCCGCGGATCAGCAGGACGAGCTCGCACCCGGGCGCGCTGCGGAGCAGGCGCTCGACGAGCGCGGTCCCGACGAACCCGGTCGAGCCGGTGATCGCGATCCGCTTGCCCTCGAGTTGCTCGGCGATCATGAGTGGCCCCGGTCTGACCCGGTGGCTTCGGACCCGGCAGCGGGCGCGGGCGTGCAGCGACTCGATTTCACCATGACTGTCTAGCACGTTCGTCTACCAGGTGGTAGACACAGGCCGTGAGACGACCGGCACGATGACTGCGATGACACGGCGCGGCAACACGCGCGCCGCGATCCTGGAGGCCAGCGTCGACCTCTTCGGCTCCCGTGGGTTCGCCGCGACCTCGCTCGACGACATCGCTGGCCGTGTCGGCGTCGCCAAGCAGACGCTGCTGTACTGGTTCCCGTCCAAGGATGAGCTGCTCGACGCCGTGCTCGAACAGACCGCTCTGGAGCTCGCGACGGTGATCGAGGCTGCCGTGCGCTCCGCCCCGGACGATCCATTGGCTCGTATCGAGGCCGTCGTCAAGGCCGTGTTCCGCCCGGCAGTCCGTCGTCCCGCACTGCTCGGCCTGGTGCGCGAGGTCAGCCGGCTCTCCCCGCCGCACGCCGAGCGCTTGACCCGTCAGGTGCAGCCGTTCGTCCGCCGCGCCATCGACTACCTCGGCGAGCAGATGGACCTCGGCCGTCTCCGCCGTGCCGACCCAGGCCTGGTGATCGCCCTCGCCTATGCCACCGTCACCGGTATCGCCACCGAGCCCGAGGCTCTCCGTGCCGTCGAGTGGCCCGTCACCGCGAGCGGCCTGCGCCGCCTTCGAGACGAGCTCGTCGCCTTCGTCCTCGCTGCCCTCCGCCCGTAACCCCCACTCGGTTCCGCGAAGGATCGAGCCCCCGATAGCGACGGTCCTCCTGCGAACAATTGCAAGCGCGCCCGGGCCGTGCGGCGGCTTGTCGGCCTGCGTCGACCAACTCGGCCCAGCGACCCGGTCGGATCGACCGGCCCTCGACCGGCGAATCGACCAGGGTCCGGCGCGCTTGCAATTGTTCGCAGGAAAGAACGCGCCGGGAGGGGCCGGAACCTGCGCGGAATCGAGTTCTGTGAGTTCGTGGGCGGCGGGGCAGCTGGGCGCGGAGGGGGCGCAGACCAGGTGGCGGGGTTCAGTGTTTGGTGTTGCGGCGGCGGCGGCGGTGGCGCTCGCCGGCGAGGTCGATCAGGTTGTCCACCAGTTCGGCGTACGTCATCCCGGTCTGTTGCCACATCTTCGGGTACATCGAGATCGGTGTGAAGCCGGGCATCGTGTTGACCTCGTTGATCAGGAACCCCCGGCCGGCGGTGCCCGGTCGGTCCGGTTCGAAGAAGAAGTCGACCCGGGCCAGGCCCTCGCAGCGCAATGCGCGGTACACCTGCACTGCGAGCGCACGGACCGTCTCGGTCTGTTCGTCGGTGAGCGGCGCAGGGATCAGTAGCTCGGCTCCGTCGACGAGGTACTTGTCCTCGTAGTCGTAGAAGTCGTTGCCGGGCACGATCTCACCGGGCATGCTCGCCCTCGGGTCGAGGTTGCCGAGCACGGCCACCTCGATCTCGCGTCCGACGATGGCTTCCTCGATCACGACCCACTCGTCGTAGCTCAGCGCATGCTCGACGGCGTGCTGCAGCTCCTCGATCGTCGACGCCTTGGACACGCCGACCGACGACCCCATGTTCGACGGCTTGACGAACACGGGGAGGCCGAGCTCGTCCGCCACGGCCAGCAGCCGAGCGGGTGTGACCTCGTGCTCGCGCAGGCTGATCCAGCGGGCTTGGGCGATGCCGTGGAATCCGAGGACCTCCTTGGCCAACGCCTTGTCCATCCCGACGGCCGAGGCAAGCACACCGCTGCCGACATACGGCAGGTCCATCAGTTCGAGCAGGCCCTGCACCGTGCCGTCCTCGCCGAGCGGGCCGTGCAGCAGCGGCATCACCACGACCGGACCGGCGAACGCAGCCGTGCTCAACAGCGGGGTCGGCGAGACTGCGTCGCCAACGGCTTCGAGCCGTTCGGGCAGCGCATCGGGTCCAGCGGCGAGTGCCTGCACGGCAGCGGTCGCGAGCTGCCAGTGACCGTCGCGATCGATGCCGATCGGGGTGATCCGGTATCGCGTCTGGTCGACGGCGCGGAGCACGTGCGTGGCCGTCACGCAGCTCACGTCGTGCTCGGCCGACTGCCCACCGAAGATCACGATGAGGTTGATCCGCTCGTCACCCGTTGCGGCGGCTGCGGCGTCGGCGGCCGCGGCGGTCGGTGGTTCGTCGGCAGCTGGATCGACCATGGGACCAACGTAGTCCTCGGCCCGCGGGCGCCACGGGCACCTCCGGTACGGTACCGAGCATGCACTTCCGAGCCAGTGACGTCGCGACGGCAACCGGTGGGACGCTCGTCGGCCCGGATGTCGATCTCGCCGGGGCGTCGTTCGACTCCCGGTCGATCCTGCCAGGTCAACTCTTCGTGGCGATCGTCGCCGAACGTGACGGACACGAGTTCGTCGGCACCGCCTTGAGCGCCGGCGCCGGAGCCGCCCTCGTGCGGCACGCGACCGAGGGCGCGACATCCATCGTGGTGCCCGACACCGCAGCTGCATTGCTCGACCTCGGCCGCTGGGCGCGCGATCGTCTGGCCGCCGACGTCGTCGGTGTGACCGGCTCGGTCGGCAAGACCAGCACCAAGGACCTCGCCCGAGTCGCGCTGTCGGCGGGGCGCAGGACGGCGGCGAACGAGCGCAGCTTCAACAATGACCAGGGTCTGCCGATCACCATCCTCGACGCGCCCGACGACACCGAGGTGCTGGTACTCGAGATGGGCATGCGCGGACCCGGCGAGATCGCCCGGTTGTGTTCGGTCGGCCATCCGGACATCGGCATCGTCACCCGTGTCGCCGCAGCGCACACCGAGCTGCTCGGCGGGATCGAGGGCGTCGCTGCCGCCAAGGCCGAACTGATCG